>NZ_JAOWDM010000076.1:0-344824 GCF_030334645.1 Citrobacter sp. Cc139 | reverse complement strand
GTTTTTCTCTTCAACCGACCGGGCTGTTTGTGTGAAGTGATTCACATCCGCCGTGTCGATGGAGGCGCATTATAGGGAGTCGACTCAGGAAGACAAGCGGAAAAATGCATTTTCGTTCCAACCGCTCACCTTTTATCCACAACGCTTACTTTTGCTGCTTTTTTATCGCCTTTGGCAGGTCTGCCAGACTATTTATAACCAAATCTGCCGCATTTTCTGCTTCCGGCGTGACGGGTTTGCCCGTGCGCACCAGTACCTTGGTGCCAACATTCGCCGCTGCTGCCGCCTGCATATCTTCTATTTTGTCGCCTACCATATAAGAAGCAGCCATATCGATGTGCAGGAAGTCGCGAGCGGAGATCAACATCCCGGGATGCGGCTTACGGCAATCGCAGACCTGACGATACTCTTCTACGGTACCCTGCGGATGGTGCGGGCAATAGTAGATACCATCCAGATCAACGTCGCGATCGGCCAGCGACCAGTCCATCCATTCGGTCAACGTTTCAAACTGTGCCTCGGTAAATTTACCGCGCGCGATACCAGACTGGTTCGTCACCACAATTAGCGCGTAACCCATATTTTTAAGTTCACGCATGGCATCAATAACGCCGTCGATAAACTCGAACTCATCAATCTCATGTACGTAACCGTGGTCCACATTAATGGTGCCGTCACGGTCGAGAAAAATTGCGGGTACAGACTTTGCCACCTTTTATAGCTCCTGAATAAGGCATGTGGCTCTAGTATCGCATGTTTCGGCGGGCAAGAAAGTGCTCATCGTGCAAAGCTAGATTGATTTAGACGTCTGGATGCCTTAACATCCATCTTGTTGACGGCTTCGACCGTCCCAGACAGACGAAAATGCCACGGCTAACTTAATTACGATAATAAATAACCAATGATTAAACTTTCGAATATCACCAAAGTGTTCCAGCAGGGGACTCGTACCATTCAGGCGCTAAATAATGTCAGCCTGCATGTTCCCGCGGGGCAGATTTATGGCGTCATTGGCGCCTCCGGTGCCGGTAAAAGTACGCTTATCCGCTGCGTTAACTTACTTGAACGCCCAACCGAAGGCAGCGTTCAGGTCGGTGGTCAGGAGCTGACAACGCTTTCAGAGTCCGAGTTGACCAAAGCTCGCCGTCAAATCGGCATGATTTTCCAACACTTTAACCTGCTCTCTTCCCGTACCGTGTTTGGTAACGTCGCGCTGCCGCTGGAACTGGATAACACGCCAAAGGAAGAGATCAAACGCCGTGTAACAGAACTGCTGGATTTAGTTGGCCTTGGCGACAAACACGATAGCTATCCAGCCAACCTTTCCGGTGGACAAAAACAGCGAGTGGCGATCGCCCGTGCGCTGGCAAGTAATCCCAAAGTGTTGCTCTGCGATGAAGCCACCAGTGCACTCGACCCGGCAACCACGCGTTCGATTCTGGAACTGCTGAAAGACATTAACCGTCGTCTGGGTCTCACCATTCTGCTGATTACCCATGAGATGGACGTTGTAAAACGCATTTGTGACTGTGTGGCGGTCATCAGCAATGGTGAACTGATTGAACAGGACACCGTCAGCGAAGTCTTCTCTCACCCGAAAACGCCGCTGGCACAGAAGTTTATCCAGTCCACTCTACATCTGGATATCCCGGAAGATTATCTGGAACGTTTAAAAGCAGAGCCGCAAGCCGACAGCGTGCCAATGCTGCGCATGGAGTTCACCGGTCATTCGGTCGATGCGCCATTACTCTCTGAGACGGCCCGTCGCTTTAATGTGAATAACAACATTATTAGCGCGCAGATGGATTATGCCGGCGGTGTGAAGTTCGGCATTATGCTGACGGAAATGCACGGCACACAGGAAGATACACAGGCAGCCATTAACTGGCTGCAGGAACACCATGTAAAAGTAGAGGTACTGGGTTATGTCTGAGCCGATGATGTGGTTACTGGTTCGCGGCGTATGGGAAACGCTGGCAATGACCTTTGTGTCCGGTTTTTTTGGTTTTGTCATTGGCCTGCCGGTTGGCGTATTGCTGTACGTTACGCGTCCCGGGCAAATTATTGAGAACGCTAAGCTTTACCGTACGCTCTCTGCGCTGGTAAATATTTTCCGTTCCATCCCATTCATTATTTTGCTGGTGTGGATGATTCCTTTCACCCGCATGATTGTGGGTACCTCTATTGGGCTGCAGGCCGCTATCGTCCCGCTGACCGTCGGCGCCGCGCCGTTTATCGCCCGTATGGTGGAAAACGCGCTGCTGGAAATCCCGACCGGGCTGATTGAAGCCTCCCGTGCGATGGGCGCCACGCCGTTGCAGATTGTACGTAAGGTATTACTGCCAGAAGCGCTGCCGGGTCTGGTCAATGCCGCCACCATCACGCTCATCACGTTGGTTGGCTATTCCGCGATGGGCGGTGCCGTCGGCGCAGGTGGTCTGGGACAGATTGGCTACCAGTACGGTTATATTGGCTACAACGCTACTGTGATGAATACAGTACTGGTATTGCTCGTCGTTCTGGTTTATTTAATTCAGTTATCCGGCGATCGCATCGTCCGGGTTGTCACGCACAAATAACGTTGCACACAACACTAAAAACTCATTAAGAAAAGGAAATAAGCATGGCGTTCAAATTCAAAACCTTTGCGGCAGTTGGAGCCCTAATCGGTTCTCTGGCACTTGTGGGTTGCGGTCAGGATGAAAAAGATCCTAACCACATCAAAGTGGGCGTTATTGTTGGCGCAGAGCAACAGGTTGCAGAAGTCGCGCAGAAAGTGGCAAAAGAAAAATACGGTCTGGACGTTGAGCTGGTCACGTTTAACGATTACGTCCTGCCTAACGAAGCGTTGAGCAAAGGCGACATTGATGCTAACGCCTTCCAGCACAAACCGTACCTGGATCAGCAGATTAAAGATCGTGGTTACAAGCTGGTTGCCGCGGGCAATACTTTTGTTTACCCGATTGCGGGCTATTCCAAAAAAATCAAATCACTGGATGAGCTGCAGGAAGGTTCTCAGGTCGCGATTCCAAACGACCCGACTAACCTTGGCCGCTCGCTGCTGCTGCTGCAAAAAGTGGGCTTAATCAAACTGAAAGACGGTGTTGGCCTGCTGCCGACCGCGCTGGACGTAATTGAAAACCCGAAAAACCTGAAGCTGGTTGAACTGGAAGCGCCGCAGCTGCCGCGTTCACTGGACGATGCGCAAATCGCCCTGGCGGTCATCAACACCACCTACGCCAGCCAGATTGGCCTGACCCCGGCAAAAGACGGTATCTTTGTTGAAGATAAAGATTCTCCGTACGTAAACCTGATCGTGACCCGTGAAGACAACAAAGATGCTGAGAACGTGAAGAAATTCGTGCAGGCCTACCAGTCTGACGAAGTATACGAAGCAGCGAACAAAGTCTTCAACGGCGGTGCTGTTAAGGGCTGGTAATTTTAGGCTGTTTCCAGAATCTGTAATATCATCAGGACGGGCGCTTGCCCGTCTTGTCATTTATGCAAGCACCTGATTCAATATCTGACGTTTAGATCATTCATTGAGGAAATATTATGCGTGCTTTACCGATCTGTTTAGTAGCACTCATGCTGAGCGGCTGTTCTATGTTAAGCAGATCCCCTGTTGAACCCGTTCAAAGCACCGCTACCCCGCCAAAAGCGGAGCCGGAAAAACCAAAAGCACCGCGCGCGGCGCCGGTAAGAATCATTACTAACGCCGAAGATTTAGTGGGTAAACCGTTCCGCGATCTCGGCGAAGTCAGCGGCGAATCCTGCCAGGCATCTAACCAGGATTCCCCTCCGAGCATCCCAACCGCACGTAAACGCATGCAGATTAACGCCTCTAAAATGAAAGCGAATGCGGTATTGCTGCACAGTTGCGAAGTCACCAGCGGGACGCCAGGTTGCTATCGTCAGGCGGTTTGCATTGGTTCTGCACTGAACATTTCGGCGAAATGAGTCATTTTCAGTTCGAGCAAATAGGCGTTATCCGCTCACCTTATAAAGAAAAGTTCGCCGTTCCACGCCAGCCAGGTCTGGTGAAAAGTGCCAGCGGCGAACTGCATTTGCTCGCTCCCTATAACCAGGCCGAAGCTGTTCGCGGCCTGGAAGCCTTCAGCCATTTGTGGGTGATTTTTGTTTTTCATCAGACAATGGAAGGAGGATGGCGTCCAACCGTGCGCCCTCCCCGTCTTGGCGGCAACGCCAGAATGGGTGTCTTCGCCACGCGTTCAACGTTTCGTCCTAACCCTGTTGGCATGTCTTTGGTTGAGCTTCGAGGTATCCGCTGCCACAAAGAGCACGTCATCCTTGAGCTCGGCGGGCTGGATCTTGTCGATGGTACGCCGGTTGTGGATATTAAACCGTATCTGCCATTTGCCGAATCGCTGCCCGATGCTCGCGCCAGCTATGCTCAGGATGCACCGCAGGCCAGCGTAGATGTGTCGTTCAGTGAAGAGATCGCCGGGCAACTGGCTGGGCTGGAAAAACGTTATCCGCATCTTCGCCAGTTTATTGCCGAAGTGCTGGCGCAGGATCCCCGTCCTGCCTACCGTAAAAACGAGGAAGAAGGCAAAACCTACGCCGTTTGGCTGCTGGACTTTAACGTCCGCTGGCGCGTTATGCCGTCAGGATTTGAGGTCTTTGCTCTGGAAGCCCGCTAATTTGCGTCGCGTACTCTTTTGACATCCCTTTCTCGCTGGTAAACTAAACCACTTTTGTTTTGTGCCAGGCTCGTCTTGAGCCTGTTCGATCGTTCAACTGGAACCGTAACAACATGCGTACTAGCCAATATCTGCTCTCCACTCTGAAGGAGACACCTGCCGACGCCGAAGTCATCAGCCATCAGCTGATGCTGCGCGCCGGGATGATCCGCAAGCTGGCCTCCGGGTTATACACCTGGCTGCCGACCGGCGTGCGCGTCCTGAAAAAAGTCGAAAACATCGTGCGTGAAGAGATGAACAACGCCGGTGCGATCGAGGTGTTGATGCCGGTCGTTCAGCCCTCTGAGCTGTGGCAAGAGAGTGGCCGTTGGGAACAATACGGCCCGGAACTGCTGCGTATTGCTGACCGTGGCGATCGCCCGTTCGTCCTTGGCCCAACGCATGAAGAAGTGATCACCGACCTGATTCGTAACGAGCTGAGCTCTTACAAACAGCTGCCGCTGAACTTCTACCAGATCCAGACTAAATTCCGTGACGAAGTTCGTCCGCGCTTCGGCGTGATGCGTTCCCGCGAATTCCTGATGAAAGATGCCTACTCTTTCCATACCTCTCAGGAATCCCTGCAGGAGACCTACGACGCGATGTACGCAGCGTACAGCAAGATCTTCAGCCGTATGGGTCTCGATTTCCGTGCGGTACAAGCGGATACCGGTTCTATCGGCGGTAGCGCCTCTCACGAATTCCAGGTGCTGGCGCAGAGCGGCGAAGACGATGTGATCTTCTCCGACACCTCCGATTATGCAGCGAATATCGAGTTTGCCGAAGCCGTTGCGCCAAAAGAGCCGCGTGCGGCAGCAACGCAGGAGATGACGCTGGTCGATACGCCAAACGCCAAAACCATCGCCGAGCTGGTTGAGCAGTTCAACCTGCCGATCGAGAAAACCGTAAAAACCCTGCTGGTGAAAGCGGTTGAAGGCAGCAAGTCTCCGTTGATTGCGCTGCTGGTTCGCGGCGATCACGAGCTGAACGAAGTCAAAGCGGAAAAACTGCCGCAGGTTGCCAGCCCGCTGACCTTCGCCACCGAAGAAGAGATTCGCGCACTGGTGAAAGCGGGTCCGGGTTCTCTGGGTCCGGTGAACATGCCAATTCCGGTCGTTATCGACCGTACCGTTGCCGTGATGAGCGATTTCGCTGCGGGCGCGAACATCGACGGTAAGCACTATTTCGGTATCAACTGGGATCGTGATGTTGCCACCCCGGAAGTTGCGGACATTCGTAACGTGGTCGCTGGCGACCCGAGTCCGGATGGCCAGGGTACGCTGCTGATTAAACGCGGCATCGAAGTGGGTCACATCTTCCAGCTGGGCACCAAGTACTCTGAAGCGATGAAAGCCGCCGTTCAGGGCGAAGATGGCCGTAACCAGATCCTGACCATGGGTTGCTACGGTATCGGGGTCACTCGCGTGGTTGCTGCTGCTATCGAACAGAACTATGACGATCGCGGTATCGTATGGCCAGACGCCATTGCCCCGTTCCAGGTCGCGATTCTGCCGATGAACATGCATAAGTCCTACCGCGTGAAGGAACTGGCTGAAAAGCTGTACGCAGAGCTGCGCGCGCAGGGCATTGAAGTGCTGATGGACGACCGTAAAGAGCGTCCGGGCGTGATGTTTGCCGATATGGAACTGATCGGTATTCCGCACACTATCGTGCTGGGCGACCGTAACCTCGACAACGACGATATCGAATACAAATACCGTCGTAACGGCGAGAAGCAGTTGATTAAAACGGGCGACATCGTCGACTACCTGGTAAAAGCCATTAAAGGCTAATATCAGCAAAAGGCCCTGATAATCAGGGCCTTTTTTTCATCAATTAATTACACCCTTTGCCGGGGGTAAATTTCGCATCTTTATCCGCCATCAGCGTTTTCACTTTCTCGCCAGTGTCCGGGTTCGCCTCCAGTGTAAAATGCGCTTCCAGCGTCAGCAATACGGATTGCCCGTTTTCCGCGCGCGCGGCTAAATAGTCACGCTCAAGCTGGGCGTTATTCGCCACCGGCATCCGTTTACCCGTTGCGCAGTCGGTAAAGATAGCTGCGTCAGCCATATAGAAGTACATGCCCCGCATCGGCATTGGCGTCACCGGTAAGCTGGCGGAAACGGGCTGAAGGGTGTAGTTGAACTGCGACTCAATCGGATTACCTTCACGATCGAGCATTTCCAGCGCTTCGCCTTTAGCACGATAGTACGACTTTTCACCTTTACTGTCGGTCAGCACCAGCTTATCCGCAGTGCGCGCCCATGTTCCGTAAGAGGCAAAGGACGACGGTTCATCCCTCACCCCCTGATAACGTTCGTTCATCACCCATGTTCCGTCTTTTTCGAGGAACAGAGAAGTTTCAATCCCTTCGCAGTCCGCGCAAGGCAGGATGCCTCGCCAGCTTTGCTGCATCGGTTTTAATTCTGCCGCCCGTGTCGGCTGTAGTACTTCAACTTCAGTACGGTTGTTACAGCCGATCAAGGAAAAAAGCGTGCATGCAGCGACGACGGACAATATTGCTGTTTTCACTATCAATTCCTTATAAATTTTTATTCCTGCTCGTCAGTCTTGCGTTCGACGAACTCTCCCGCGCAGTGACTTCACTGTGGATTTTTGCGCCTTCGATGACAACCTACGCTCTTTCGAAGCGCGCGTAGGACGCGTTGCCTGTCGGCTTTTTTGCACTGCGGTTAATTCTTTGATCACCGCCACCAGCCGGGAGATTGCCGCTTCCCGGTTTAGCTCCTGGCTACGGTATTCCTGCGCCTTAATGATAATAACGCCATCGCCGCTAATCAGATGATGGCTGGCGGCCAGCAGGCGTTCCTTATAATACTCTGGCAGGCCAGAGGCCCGAATGTCAAAGCGCAAATGGATGGCCGTCGAGGTCTTGTTAACGTGCTGACCACCCGCGCCCTGCGCCCGAATCGCCGTGATTTCCAGCTCATTTTCAGAGATAGAGACGTTTCGGGAGATAACTATCATGAACCCTGCTGCCACGCGGTCAGATGAATTTCCAGATTGTTCTGAGAATCGGACAACCAGATAGCGCCATCCTGGATCGTCGCCTGCAGCGCCATGGTGCGACCAGCAAATTCACTCAGTTGCGCCAGCTGTTCGTCATCCAGATACCACACGGTAAGATTTTTAAACTGCGCGCACTTACTCTGGTTTTGTTGCCACCAGATCTGGGCCGCACGGCTGTTGTAGGTAAACAGGGCCACCTCAGCAGACTGAGTGCAGGCTTTCTTAATACGACGCTCATCCGGCAGGCCGAGTTCAATCCATAAATCAATGCCCAGATGGTCGTTTCGCAGCCAGGCTTCCGGTTCATCTTCCGCGCTCAGGCCACGCGTGAACTGCAGGCGTTCATCGGCATATTTAATCCACGCCAGCAGTCGCAGCATCATGCGCTCCTGGGTTTCTGAAGGGTGACGCGCCAGCGTCAAGGCTGCGTCAAGGAACTGGTTGCGGTCGAGATCCGCCACATTGACTACAGCTTTATAGATTGTCGCTTTAAGCGCCATTTGAGAACTCCTTTCGAATCAGGCGCTCATTGTAGCGAAAACTGCGGCAAAAGGCTGCTAACAGCACCTCTATCAAGGCCGCTGATATTGCCTGAATGAGTATGGTATAGTCACCTTGCTAAACAGAGTTTATCTTCGTAGGCTTAGACTTGCATCCACGGTTAAGTCAGAGTGCTGACAGGAGGGCATGTGGAAAAATATTGTGAGTTAATACGCAAGCGGTACGCGGAAATCGCCAGCGGAGACTTAGGGTATGTCCCGGATGCGCTGGGTTGCGTATTGAAGGTGCTTAATGAAATGGCGGCAGACAGCGCCCTTTCAGAGTCGGTCAGGGAAAAAGCGGCCTATGCTGCCGCGAACTTACTGGTGAGCGATTATGTCAATGAATGAAACGTATCAACCCATCAACTGTGATGATTACGACAATCTTGAACTCGCCTGCCAGCACCATTTGTTACTGACGTTGGCGTTAAAAGATGGCGAAGTTTTACAAGCGAAAGCAAACGATCTGGTTTCACGCAAAAACGTGGAATATCTGGTCGCAGATGTCGCAGGTGAAACCCGGGAGCTGCGCCTCGATAAAATTGCCAGCTTCAGCCACCCGCAAATCGGTACCGTGGTCGTCAGCGAATCCTGATTCTTTTGTTGCCGGATGGGGTGCAAGCACCTTATCCGGCCTACTTTCCATGCGATATGTAGGTCGGATAAGCGCACCGCCATCAGGCATGCCAAACCAGACTCACCCCTTCTTTATCTTCTGCTGCTCCCTCACGCGTCACAAAAACACCCGCAGCCGCAATCAGCGTTTCGCCGTAAAACAACAGCGGTGTGGTATCTCGTCGCCAGGGCGGGATCCCCTGCTCCTGCCAGATTTTCTTTAATTTACGTCCACCGTTACGCCCGACAATATGTAATACGCCTGGCGCTTTAAACCGAATGCTGACGGCTTCATCTGCCTGCGGCATACGCAATTCGCCAGCAGGGATGAGCTGCACCGAGCCTAACCCGGCAGGCAGCGTCAACGGCGTTTCCCGGCATGTCCACGGGATGACGGTTTCGCTTTGCCCATCGACCGATTTCACCCACCACAACTGTGACTGATAACGACGAATGTCGAACTCTCCAAGGCAAAAACAGGGGGAAGCATCTTCCCGCGCCAGTGCGACTTCCAGCCAGATACGTTCCAGCGCGTCACGGGAAGGCATTGGCGCATTTAATCCTGCCAGCCAGCGGCGAAGCAGGGCTGCACGCCGCACACTGCTCATCGTCATAAGCGGCGCCAGTAAAAGTGTGCCCTGGGCCGTGACGCAGTCGGCTAAATCGCTGGCAAGCAGTTCATCCAGTAAGCTCTCCTGCTCGGCGCACAGCGCGGCGCTGCGGGCCGTGGCTTGCGCGAAGTGCGGCCAACGCTGTTGCAGCAACGGGGTAACGCGCAATCTGAGGAAATTGCGATCGTAGGTATCATCCTGATTACTTTCATCCTCAATCCAACATAATTGGTGCTGTCGCGCCCACCCTTCCAGCGCCTCTCGCGTTTGCGCCAGCAGCGGTCGGATCAGCCGGGTCCCGGCGAACGGCGAGCTTTCTCCCATGGCGGAAAGCCCGGCAGGACCACTGCCACGCTTAAGGGCCAGCAGAAAAGTTTCGCACTGGTCGTCCAGATGCTGGGCGGTCATCAGTACCTCGCCCGGCAGCAACGTCTGTGCAAATGTGTGATAGCGCGCCCGCCGCGCCTGAGCTTCTATCCCCAGACCATCATCCTCCAGACGGACCCGTTCAACCACCAGCGGCACCTGCCACTGCGCGCATATCGATTCACAGTGCTGCACCCAGTTGTCCGCGTGGGGACTTAATCCATGATGAATATGGATTGCGCGCAACGTAACCTCAGGGTGCTGTGCTCGCCACAGCACTAACTGATGCAGCAGCACGGTGGAGTCCAGCCCGCCGCTAAAGGCGACCAGAATCGATTGAGAATTCAGCAGTGAAGTATTCAGCGTGAGTGTTGTCATGATGGTTACTTACAATGGTATTGCCCGGCACGTTACCGGGCTAACGCCATAATGACAAGCCTTACAGCTCATACAGTTCGAGCGGTAATCCGTCGGGATCGTTAAAAAACGTGAAGCGTTTGCCGGTAAACGGATCAATGCGTATCGGCTCGCACTTCACATCGCGCGCTTCCAGATGCGCGATCGCTTTCTCTACGTCATCCACACTGAACGCCAGATGACGTAAACCACAGGCTTCCGGTCGGCTGGGGCGGCAAGGTGGAAATGGGAAAGAAAATAGCTCAATCACATACTGACCGTTCAATGCCAGATCGCCTTTCCAGGAGTCTCGCTCTTCCCGGTAGGCTTCGCTCATCAGGGTGAAGCCCAACACATCGCAGTAAAATGCCTTACTCGCCGCGTAGTCCGTCGCAATAATGGCAATATGGTGAACCTGTTTTAATCCCAGCATAGCGTTTTGCCTCTTTCGTTTGTTCTTCAGCACGTTACTCGTGCGTAATGGGTTCAGGCAAGTCGTTATGCCATTTTTAAGACTCTCACACGATACACGCCATCCTCACCCAGTTTAGCGCCATGGATATCGGTTTCAAATCCAGGATAATGATGGCCCACGGAGCACAGCATCAGCAGGAAATCGAGTACAGCCCGGCTTTTTTCCGTGATCATTTCACCAGGCATCAAGAGCGGTACGCCGGGAGGGTAAGGCAGGATCATATTGGCGGAAACGCGCCCCACCAGTTGATCGAGCGCCACCGTTTCAACCTCACCTTTGATCTGCCGCTGCCAGGCCTGATGCGGCGTCATTTTCATTTCCGGTAAGGTATCAAATGCCCGCAGCATCAGCCCGGAAAGATCGTGCTGGCGAATAAGCCTATGGATCCCCTGCGCCAGATCCTGAATGCGCATATTACGATAAAAATCAGGATCTTCAGCATACAGATCCGGAAGCATATTTTTCACGCGTAAATTCAGATCGTACGAACGCTTAAATTCCGTCAGCCCGCGCAGCAGGCCCATCGCCCGGGTTTTATCAATGCCGATGCTGAACAGGAACAACAGATTATACGGTCCCGTTTTCTCGACAACCACGCCGCGTTCATCAAGGAATTTCGCCACCAGCGCGGCAGGAATCCCCTCTTCACTCATATTTCCCTGTTCATCCATCCCCGGCGTCAGAATAGTGACTTTCACCGGGTCAAGAAACATGTGGTCGGCGTCAGCATCGATAAATCCGTGCCAGTCTTCACCGGGCGCTACCGGCCAGCATTCTGCTTCATCCACCCTTTCTGGTTGCCAGATATCAAAAAACCAGCCATCCGACTCTTCACGCAACCGCTGCACTTCTTTACGAAAATGCAGCGCCCGCTCCACCGAACGATTGATTAACCGCTTGCCTGAATTACCACGCAGCATTGCCGCTGCGGTTTCTATCGAGGCAACAATCGGGTAACTCGGCGAAGTGGATGTGTGCATCATAAAGGCTTCGTTAAAGGTGTCTTCGTCGTAATCGCCCTTAATGTGGATCAAAGAAGCCTGTGACAACGCCGCCAGCATCTTGTGGGTGGACTGGGTTTCAAAAATCACCTTCCCCGGCACGCGCTCACCGCTCATCCCGCTTTTCCCCTGATAGATCGGATGAAAATGGGTATATGGCACCCAGGCTGAATCAAAATGGATAGAGGGCACATCCAGCGTTTGTTTGATCCAGTTGGTGTTATACAGCAGGCCGTCATAGGTGGAGTTGGTGATCACCGCATGCACCGGCCATTGCGCCTGAGGGGTCTCCTCTACCTTGCTTTCAATGCTTGCACGGGTAAATTCCCGACGGGGGATACCGCCCAGAATACCCAACGCATTACGCGTCGGCTTCAACCAGATTGGCACCACATCGCTCATCATCAGCAAATGCGCCAACGACTTATGACAGTTGCGGTCAATCAACAGCGTACTGCCCGTGGGTGCGGCGTACATACCAACAATTTTATTGGAGGTGGACGTGCCGTTGGTCACCATATAGCTCTGCTCGGCGCCAAAAGTGCGCGCGATATACTCCTCCGCTTCCAGGTGCGGGCCGGTATGATCCAGCAGCGAGCCCAGCTCGGTCACTGAAATGGAGACATCGGCTTTCAGCGTATTACCGCCAAAGAAATCATAGAACAGGCAGCCGACCGGGCTTTTCTGGTACGCCGTTCCCGCCATATGACCGGGCGTGCAAAAGGTATACTTTCCTTCCTTCACATAGGTAAACAGCGCTTTGGTGAAAGGGGGCGTAATGTTATCCAGATATTCACTGGTGTACTGGCGGATACGGGTGGCAATGTCTTCAGACTGGCCCAGCGCATACTCAAAAAACCACAGCGCCATGCGCAGGTCGTGAGCGCTGACATCCATCGTCGAATGGGTATTAATAAAAGCGTAAAGCGGAAGATATTCGTTGAGCTGGTTGATGTCACTGCACAGATCCAGACTGTATTCATCCCAGTCAAAAATGACGCCGCAAATTCGCGGGTTATGTTCGATAAACTTCAGCAGGTCAACGCTATTCTGCGGCCAGATAATCTGAAACCCCTGCTGTTGTAGCGCACGCTCAAGTTCCTTGATGGGCTCATCTTTATAAAAGACGCCATGCGGTCCCATGATGGCAATGATATTCATGCATTCCTCCTGGAAAAACCTTAGTTAAGCATAGCCTGGTCAAACTGCAGGTAAAAAAAAGGGCCACAGCATTGTGGCCCTTTTCAGAATTAATGTAGCTTATGCGTAGCCGTAGCTCATCAGACGCTGGTAGCGACGGTTTTTCAGATCTTCTTTACCTAACACATCAAGATCGGCGAGATCGGCCAGCAGTTGCGCTTTCAGTGACGCCGCCATGGCTTCCGGGTTACGGTGCGCGCCACCCAGCGGTTCAGGAATGATAGAGTCGATAAGCTTCAGCTCTTTCAGACGCGGCGCGATAATACCCATCGCTTCAGCGGCCAGCGGCGCTTTATCAGCGCTTTTCCACAGAATGGAGGCACAACCTTCCGGGGAGATAACGGAATAGGTGCTGTATTGCAGCATATTCACTTTATCGCCTACGCCGATCGCCAGCGCGCCGCCGGAACCACCTTCACCGATAACGGTGCAGATGACTGGTACGCTTAGACGCGACATTTCACGCAGGTTGCGCGCGATCGCTTCAGACTGACCACGTTCTTCCGCGCCCACGCCCGGGTAAGCCCCTGGGGTGTCGATGAAGGTAATGATCGGCATGTTGAAACGTTCTGCCATTTCCATCAGACGCAGCGCTTTGCGATAGCCTTCCGGCGCTGGCATGCCGAAATTACGACGAATTTTTTCTTTGGTCTCACGGCCTTTCTGATGACCAATGATCATCACCGGACGGCCATCCAGACGCGCGATACCGCCGACGATAGCTTTGTCATCCGCATAGGCACGATCGCCCGCCAGCTCATCAAATTCATCAAACGCCAGGCGGACATAATCCAGGGTGTACGGACGCTGTGGATGGCGCGCCAGTTGGGCTACCTGCCATGCGCCAAGATCGGCGAAGATTTTACGCGTCAGTTCTACGCTTTTTTCACGCAGGCGATGCACTTCTTCATCGATGTTAATATCCAGTTTCTCATCCTGACGGCTAACCGCAGTCAGAGAATCGATTTTTGCTTCCAGCTCTGCAATCGGCTGTTCAAAATCAAGGAAATTCAGACTCATAGTATTCCTGTATTAGTCAAACTCCAGTTCCACCTGCTCCGAACCAATAAGG
This sequence comes from Citrobacter sp. Cc139, assembly GCF_030334645.1. Taxonomy (NCBI): domain Bacteria; kingdom Pseudomonadati; phylum Pseudomonadota; class Gammaproteobacteria; order Enterobacterales; family Enterobacteriaceae; genus Citrobacter; species Citrobacter sp. Cc139. Next base: position 330,813 of record NZ_JAOWDM010000076.1, on the reverse strand, counting down.
CCGCGGAGATCGTTTAGCAAACGATCGCTCGGAGAGACACGCCACGTCGCGCCAAAACGCAACCGCGCACGTGCATCCGCCCTCTGATAGTAGAGATGTACTGGAATTGTCCCCGAGCGGTGGGGTTCCAGAGACTGACGGAGTCGGTTTAAAAGCTGGTCATCAATTTGCCTGTCCGTCAGCGAGATAGCAAGCCCGCGAGCATATTTTTCCCGGGCTTCGTCAATATCCATGACTTCACGGGCCATCATTTTAAGCCCGCCGCTGAAGTCATCAAAGCTGACCTGTCCGCTGACGATAAGTATGCGGTCTTTTTCCAGCAATTGCTGGTATTTATCCAGGGCATCGGTAAACAACATAACTTCCAGACGCCCGGAACGGTCATCCAGTGTACAGATGCCGATACGATTGCCGCGCTTGGTGACCATTACCCGCGCGGCAATGACGAGCCCCGCAGCCGTGGTGACTTTACCACGTTCTGTCGGATGCATGTCTTTCAGCCTGTGGCCTCCAACATAGCGCTCAATTTCTTTTAAATACTGGTTGATAGGGTGTCCCGTCAGGTAAAGCCCTAACGTTTCACGCTCACCGTCTAATACTACCTGCTCAGGCCACGGTGTACAGTTGGCATAAGACTGTTCAATTTGTTCGGGTTCTTCCGCCAGCACGCCAAACATATCAGCCTGGCCAATAGCCTCGGCTTTCGCATGCTGATCGGCGGCTTTTAGCGCATCATTCAACGAATTCATCAACGCCGCGCGGTGTGGGCCAAGGCGGTCAAACGCCCCGGACATAATCAGTTTTTCCAGCACCCGGCGATTGAGTTTTTTGATATCCGTACGCGCACAGAGATCAAACAGCTCGCGGAAGTAACCGCCTTCGTTGCGCGCCTCAATAATAGCTTCAATTGGCCCTTCACCCACGCCTTTTATCGCGCCGATGCCATAAACAATCTCGCCATCATCGTTAACGTGGAAATGGTAAAGCCCGGAGTTAATGTCTGGCGGCAGGATTTTTAACCCCATGCGCCAGCATTCATCCACCAGCCCGACCACTTTCTCGGTGTTATCCATATCGGCCGTCATTACCGCCGCCATAAACTCGGCTGGGTAATGCGCCTTCAACCATAGCGTCTGGTAAGAGACCAGCGCATAGGCGGCGGAGTGTGATTTGTTAAATCCGTAACCGGCGAATTTCTCCACCAGGTCAAAGATTTTCATCGCCAGTTCGCCGTCGACGCCGCGCTTTTTCGCTCCTTCTTCAAAGGTGCCGCGCTGTTTGGCCATTTCTTCCGGCTTTTTCTTACCCATCGCACGACGCAGCATATCCGCGCCGCCAAGCGTGTAACCAGACAGCTCCTGGGCAATCTGCATAACCTGTTCCTGATACAGGATAATGCCGTAGGTTGGCTCCAGTACCGGCTTCAGACACTCATGCTGCCATTGTACGTCCGGATAGGAAATCTCTTCGCGACCATGCTTACGGTCGATAAAGTTATCTACCATCCCCGACTGTAGCGGGCCCGGGCGGAACAGGGCCACCAGTGCGATCATATCTTCGAAGCAGTCAGGCTGCAGACGTTTGATCAGATCCTTCATGCCGCGGGATTCAAGCTGGAATACCGCGGTGGTTTCCGAGCGTTGCAGCATGTCGAAGCTTTTCTTATCGTCAAGCGGAATGGCCGCGATATCCAGCGGCGGCTCGCCGTTCTTTTCACGGCGGGCGTTGATCATCTCCAGCGCCCAGTTGATGATGGTCAGCGTACGCAGCCCCAGGAAGTCGAACTTCACCAGGCCGGCGTATTCCACGTCGTTCTTATCAAACTGAGTAACCGGGTGCAGCCCCTGTTCATCGCAGTATAGCGGCGCAAAATCGGTAATTTTGGTCGGAGCGATAACCACGCCACCGGCGTGCTTGCCGGCGTTACGCGTGACGCCTTCCAGCTTACGCGCCATATCGATCAGCGCTTTAACCTCTTCATCTGCCTCATAGATTTCCGGCAGTTGCGGTTCAGCTTCAAAGGCTTTCGCCAGCGTCATGCCCGGATCGGGCGGCACCAGTTTCGAAATACGATCCACGAAGCCGTACGGGTGCCCCAGCACGCGGCCCACGTCTCGGATAACCGCTTTTGCCGCCATCGTACCGAAAGTAATAATCTGCGAAACCGCATCACGACCGTACATATCCGCCACGTGTTCAATAACCTGGTCGCGTTTCTCCATACAGAAGTCAACGTCGAAGTCGGGCATTGAGACACGTTCCGGGTTCAGGAAACGTTCGAACAGCAGGTCAAATTCCAGCGGATCCAGGTCGGTAATTTTTAGCGCATAGGCCACCAGCGAGCCTGCGCCGGAACCACGTCCCGGACCTACTGGTACGCCGTTATCCTTCGACCACTGGATAAATTCCATAACGATCAGGAAGTAGCCCGGGAACCCCATCTGGTTGATAACCTGTAGCTCAACATCCAGACGTTCATCATATTCCGGACGGCGCCTGGCGCGCTCTTCCGGATCCGGGAACAGGAACGCCAGTCGCTGTTCCAGCCCCTCTTTCGACTTCGCCACGAGGAAATCCTCGGTGGTCATATCACCGGTCGGGAACTGTGGCAAGAAATACTCACCCAAACGCACCGTGACGTTACAGCGTTTGGCAATTTCGACGGTGTTTTGCAGCGCCTCCGGGATATCGGAGAACAGCTCGCACATCTCGTCTTCGCTACGCATATACTGCTGCGCGGAGTAGTTACGCGGGCGTTTAGGGTCGTCAAGGGTGAACCCGTCGTGGATCGCCACACGGATTTCATGCGCGTCGAAATCGCCGGTTTCCAGGAAGCGAACATCGTTGGTCGCCACCACCGGCAAACCACGCCTTTCAGCCAGTTCTACCGCGGCATGCAGATAGTTTTCTTCATCTTGTCTGCCGGTACGGATCAGCTCAAGGAAGTAGCTATTGGGAAAATGCGCTTCGTAAAACGCCACGCATTCGTCAACCAGGGCGCTATTACCGCGCAACAAGCTACGTCCGACGTCGCCCATGCGGCCGCCGGAGAGCAAAATCAAACCTTCTTTTAGCTCGACCAGCCAGTCGCGGTCGATAACCGGCCCTTCTGCGCCATAACCGCGCTGATAGGCTTTTGATATCAATAACGTCAGGTTCTGATAGCCGGTATTGTTAGCGGCCAGTACGGTGAGTTGCGTGAGTTCATCAGCCAATAGTTCACTGCGGACATGAAAATCTGCGCCTACAATAGGCTTAATACCGGCGCCGTGACCCGCTCCGTAAAACTTCACCAGACCACACAGGTTGGTAAAATCGGTGATCGCCAGCGCAGGCATGCCTAACGCGGCCGCCTTCTTCACCAGCGGCCCGGTTTTCGCCAGCCCATCGATCATGGAGTAGTCGCTGTGCACCCGGAGGTGGACGAAACGTGGTTCAGACATCTTCAGATTCCTTCGACACAAGAATCAGGACGTGAGTCCCAGTGCGCGTTTGACGGGGCCAAAACTGCGGCGATGGTGCTCTGTCGCGCCATACAGTGCCAATTTTTCCAGATGAAAAGCGGTTGGATAGCCTTTGTGCTGCGCAAAGCCATACTGCGGAAAAACCGTATCCAGCGCTGCCATTTCAGCATCGCGGGTCACTTTTGCCAGTATTGACGCTGCGCTAATCTCCGCTACGCGGCTATCACCTTTGACTACCGCCATCGACGGTACCGGTAATGCCGGACAACGATTGCCGTCAATCAGTACGTATTCCGGCGCAATATGCAGCCCCGCGACCGCACGCTGCATCGCCAGCATGGTGGCATGCAAAATATTCAGATCGTCGATTTCATGCGGTTCCGCACGGCCCACGCTCCAGCTTAACGCTTTTTCTTTTATTTCATCAAACAACGCCAGGCGACGTTTTTCCGACAATTTTTTTGAGTCGTTAAGACCGATAATCGGGCGAGCCGGATCCAGAATGACGGCAGCAGTAACAACCGCCCCAACCAAAGGACCACGTCCGACTTCATCCACACCCGCCACTAAATGCGTATGCGGATAAACAAATTCAATCATTGCGCTAACTCCAGGACTGCATCCGCCGCCTGCTCATCAGCATTGCAACGGATCTGCTGATGCAGTTCACGGAAAGTGTCATGCATCGCATGGCTGGTTTTACCATTCGCCAGTAACGGCAACAGCGCTTGCGCCAGCGCATGCGGCTCACACTCTTCCTGCAACAGCTCTTTAACCAGTTCTCTTCCCGCTAACAGGTTAGGAAGCGAAACGTAATCCGTTTTCACCAGACGCTTCGCCAGCCAGAAGGTAAAAGGTTTCATGCGGTAGCCGACCACCATCGGACACTTTGCCAGCATACATTCCAGCGCGGCGGTGCCTGAAGCCAACAGTGCGGCGTCGCTGGCCACCATCGCTTCACGTCCCATTCCATTAAGCAGATGCACGGAAAGCTCCGGCGCAACCTCAGCTTTGATACGCTCAAACTGCTCCCGACGTTTGGCATTGACCAGCGGCACCACCACTTCGAGATCCGGGTAATGCTGACGTAACAACTGCGCCGTTTTCAGAAAATCGGCGCTGAGCATCTCCACTTCCGCGCCACGGCTTCCAGGCAGCAGCGCCAGGCAGTGAGCATCGTGGGGAATACCCAGAATATCACGCGCCGCGTTTTTATCCGGATCCAACGGCATGGCATCCGCCATGGTGTGGCCGATAAAGCGGCACGGGACGTTAAATTTGTCATAAAACGCTTTTTCGAAAGGCAGAAAGGCCAGCACCATATTAGTGGATCTGCCTATTTTGAAAACGCGTTTCTGTCGCCATGCCCAGACGGACGGACTGACATAATGAATGGTTTTTATGCCCTGCTTTTTCAAGTTCCCTTCAAGGGTAATATTGAAATCAGGCGCATCAATACCAACGAAAACATCCGGCTTGAGATCGGTGAATCGACGAGTGAGATCGGCACGAATATGCAGTAAACGGCGCAGACGTCCGAGCACTTCAACAATGCCCATCACCGCCAGTTCTTCCATTTCGTACCAGGCTTCACAGCCTTCGGCCTGCATTAGCGGCCCCGCCACGCCAACAAAACGCGCATTGGGAACACGAGCTTTGAGTGCGCGGATTAGCCCTGCACCAAGAATATCGCCGGAGGTTTCTCCGGCGACGAGGGCAATCGTTAAAGGACGCTGCTCAGTCATTAACGAATCAGACCACGCGTTGAGCGCTCAAAGAAGTCGCTGAAAGCCTGGACTTCAGGGTGCTGTTTCGCCAGTTCGGCGATTTCCGGTTTCGCTTCTTCCAACGTTTTACCGCTACGGTACAACGCTTTGTAGGCATTACGAATCGCGGTAATCGCTTCGCGGGTGAACCCACGACGCTTCAGACCTTCGATATTGACGCCAAACGGCGTCGCGTGGTTGCCCTGGGCGATAACGTACGGTGGCACGTCCTGAGCAACGCCAGAACAGCCGCCAACCATCACATGCGCGCCGATGATGCAGAATTGATGCACCGCAGTCATGCCGCCGATGATAACAAAATCATCCAGCGAAACATGTCCGGCAAGCGTGGCGTTATTCGCCAGAATACAGCGGTTGCCTACCGTACAATCATGCGCGACGTGCGCATTAATCATCAGTAAGTTATCGCTGCCCACCTTCGTCACTCCACCGCCCTGCACTGTGCCACGATGAATGGTGACGCTTTCGCGGATGCGGTTGCGATCGCCAATTTCCACGCGGGTCGGTTCGCCAGCATATTTAAGATCCTGGTTAACTTCGCCGATGGAGGCAAACTGATAGATCTCGTTATCGCGACCAATTTTTGTATGGCCATTCACGACAACGTGAGACTTCAGTACGGTACCCTCACCAATTTCAACATGGGGTCCAACAATACAAAATGGGCCAATGTGAGCGTTAGCGCCAATACTGGCGCCCTCTTCCACAATGGCGGTAGGGTGAATAAAGGCGGATTTATCAATCACGTATCAGGCCTCCCGGCTACGGGCACACATCATCGTTGCTTCGCACACAACTTTACCGTCGACCAGCGCAACCCCTTTAAAACGGGTCAGGCCACGGCGCGTTTTCTCGAAAGTCACTTCCATGATCATCTGATCGCCCGGCACGACAGGACGCTTAAAGCGTGCTTCGTCAATACCCGCGAAATAGTACAGTTCGCCTGGTTCCAGTTTTCCTACGCTTTTAAATGCGAGGATACCGGTGGCCTGCGCCATCGCTTCCAGAATCAGTACGCCAGGGAAAATAGGTTTGCCCGGGAAGTGGCCCTGGAAGAAAGGCTCATTAACGGATACATTTTTCACTGCGCGCAGAAAACGACCTTCTTCAAAATCCAGCACGCGGTCAACCAGCAGAAACGGAAAACGGTGCGGCAGAAGTTCTAAAATCTCTTCAATATGCAGAGTATGAGTGTTAGTAGTCAAAATACTCTTCCTGTCAAAATATACTAAAAGGCAATAATAACACGGCCTGTCGCAATCGTATGAATGGGACAGGCCGAAAAGTCAGACATGCAAAAAAGGTGCTTTAGTCTTGTTGATTAACCTTGCGCTCAATCGCTTTGAGGCGCTTGCTCATATCATCAATATTCATCACCAGTGCAGCTGTTTTACGCCATACCTTATTGGGTTGTAGCGGAATGCCTGAGGAGTAGACGCCAGGTTCCGTGATAGGACGCATCACCATACCCATGCCAGTTACCGTGACTTTGTCGCATATTTCCATATGCCCATTGATCACGCTGGCGCCGCCAATCATGCAGTAACGGCCAATCTTCAGGCTACCCGCCATAATGACGCCACCGGCTACCGCCGTATTGTCGCCAATCACAACGTTATGTGCAATCTGGCACTGATTATCAATGATAACACCATTACCGATCACAGTATCGTCCAGGGCACCACGGTCAATGGTAGTACAAGCGCCGATCTCGACGCGATCGCCGATAATCACGCGACCAAGCTGCGGGATCTTCACCCAGTTACCGCGATCGTTCGCGTAACCAAATCCATCCGAACCGACGACAGTGCTGGATTGGATCAGGCAATTCTCACCGATCTGAATGTCGTGGTAAATCGTCACATTCGCCCACAAGCGAGAACCTGCGCCGATTTTTGTATTTTTTCCGACGAAGCAGCCTGCGCCAATAACCACGTTATCGCCCAGTTCTACGCCAGACTCAATGACCGCATTTGCGCCCACAGAGACATTTTTACCCAGCTTCGCCGTCGCATCGATCGCTGCACTCGGTGCAACGTTTTGTGCGGGCTGCGGCGTGGTATCTAAAATTTGCGCCATACGAGCATAGGTCAGGTAGGGATTCTTCACTACCAGCGCTGCACTCTTAGCAAAAGGAAGATCGTCCTGCGTCATGACAACGGCAGAAGCCTGGCATACGCCTAAGTGTTCACGGTACTTAGGATTCACCATAAACGTGATATTGCCAGTTTGCGCAGATTGCATGGACGCTACGCCGGTGATGACGATATCGCCATCACCGTGTAATTCTGCATCCAACTGCTCTGCTAAATCAGCCAGTCGAATTGAAGGCATTACTTATTTAACCTGTTTCAGTACGTCAGCGGTGATGTCTTTTACATCGCTGCTATTGTATGCAACGGTGTTTGCGTCAACGACCAGATCGATGCTCTGGCTGTTAGCAACAGATTTCACAGCTGTCTGGATACGAGTAACCAGTTTGCCACGTTCTTCGTTGGAACGACGCGCACGATCCTGCTCAAAAGCCTGAGCTTTCTGTGAGAAAGTCTGACGCTGAGCCATAACGTCTTTTTCCAGCTTGGTACGATCGCTACCCGCTTTCATTGATTGCAGACGCTGCATTTTAGATTGCAGATCGGATTCCATACGTTGCAGTTCGCTGGCACGGCCTTTGAACTCGTTTTCCAGCGTAGCGGAAACACCTGTCTTCTGTGCAACCTGTTGGAACAGGCTACCCATGTTGACGATTGCAATTTTGTCAGCGGCCTGTGCGGACGTTGCCATCGCTAAACCGAGACCTGCAGCTAATAACCACTTTTTCACAATTAACTCCTTACCATCCCATTTGCACCCGAAGGTACAGTTCTTTGCGTGGCCAGGCGATCCCATGCAAGATCGCCTAAAGTCAGCGCTACACTACCACTACATTCCTTTGCGAAGAACAATTACCAGGTTTTACCAATGTTAAACTGGAACTGTTCCGCTTTGTCTCCATCGTACTTCTTGAACGGTTGGGCGTAGGAGAAAACCAACGGCCCCAATGGGGACATCCATTGTAAAGCGATACCTGCTGACATACGGATATTGCTCGGATCGCTATAGTCCGGTACATCCGACGGCGCAGATGACGGATCCCAGTTCGTATCCCAAACGGTACCCATATCCCAGAAGAACGAGGTACGGACCGAGTTGGCATACTTGTCGCTGATGAACGGCGTCGGAGTAATAAACTCCAGGCTGGCGACAGCCATGGCGTTACCACCTACCGCATCATCAGATTTACAGCCAGCTTCCTGAGTACAGTCTTCGTAATCATTATTATCGTCCCAGCTCGTGTGGGCGCCATTTTTATAAACAGCTTTCGGGCCGATAGTATTCGACTGGAAACCACGCACGGTACTGGAACCACCAGCATAGAAGTTCTCGTAGAACGGCATCTCTTTACTACCGATGCCATCACCATAACCCCACTTGGTACGGCCCAGGACAACCCATTTGTGATCGTCATCAATCGGCACGTAGGTCGCGGTATCCATCGACAATTTGTAGTATTCGTTATCAGAACCCGGAATGGTCACTTTACCATTCAGGTTGACACGCGAACCGTCTGTCGGGAAATAACCACGGTCTAACTTGTTGTACGTCCAACCGTAGTTGAAGGTGAAGTCATCAGCGGCAAAACTGCTGGTATCAGCGGGTTGTCCCATCGACTCAAGATAACGATCCATCGCGATCTGCGGCTGCATGTTGGACAGTTTGTTATGTACATAACCCAAGCCAGCACGCAGCGTATTGTATTCGTTAACCGGGAAGCCGAGCGTTACGTCAGTACCATAACTTTTGTTGGTATAGTCGGACAGGTCTGCATCATCCGCTTCAAAGTCGTTATAGAAGACGCGGCCGCCAAGGCTCACACCGTCAACGGTGAAGTACGGGTTGGTGACAGATAGCTCAGTATAGGTCTGGTAGTCGTTTTTAGTGCCGTTAATCCCGACGGAATAACCGGTACCTAACCAGTTATCCTGCTGAACGCCCGCCTGGAAGCTCACGCCGCTCTCGGTACCGTAACCGACGCCGAAGTTAAAGCTACCGGTGTTACGCTCTTTCACCTTATAGACCACATCAACCTGATCCGGACGGCCCGGAACACGCTGAGTATCGGTATCGACGGTTTCAAAGTAACCCAGACGGTTCAGACGTTCTTTACCCTGGTCGACCAGATCGCTGCCCAACCATGCGCCTTCCATCTGACGCATTTCGCGACGCAGAACGGAGTCTTTAGACGTGTCGTTACCTTCAAAGCGAATCTTACGCACATAGAAACGGTTACCCGCATCCACATTTACGCGTAATTTAACGGTTTTGTCGGCATCGTTGATTTCAGGCTGCGACTGTACGCGCGGATAGGCATAGCCATAGCGCCCCAGTAGCTTCTTGATATCATCTTCCATTTTGGTCACTTTGGTACCGTTATAGAGTTCGCCTGGCTCGATTTTGGTCAGGCTCTCAATTTCGGCGGAGTGTCCGGCCAGGTTACCGCTCACCTCTACCCCAGAAAGCTTGTACTGATCGCCTTCAGTGATGTTAACGGTGATGTAGATACCTTTTTTATCCGGCGTCAGGCTTACCTGGGTAGAATCGATATTAAAGCGAGCATAACCGCGATCCAGATAGTAGCTGCGCAGGGTTTCGAGATCGCCCGCGAGTTTCTGTTTCTGGTATTTACGATCGCCCACTACGTTCCACCACGGCACTTCATCACGCAGTTGGAAGTGAGAGATTAGTTCGTCAGTCGAGAAGGCATGGTTGCCGACGATATTGATCTGTTGGATCTTCGCCGAAACACCTTCCTGGAAGACCAGTTTGAGGTCAACGCGGTTACGCGGCAACGGCGTTACCACCGCTTTCACACTGGCGCTGTACTTACCGACGCTATAGTAGAAATCTTCCAGGCCTTTTTCGATATCGGCAAGCGTGGTGCGATCCAGAGACTCGCCAACACGTACGCCAGACGCCTCGAGGTTTTGCTTCAGCATGTCGTCTTTCACCGATTTGTTACCGGAGAAAGTAATGCTGGCAATCGTCGGACGTTCTTTTACCTGAACCAGAAGGGTATCACCATCGCGCAGGACGCGGACATCCTCAAAGTTACCGGTGGCGAACAGAGCACGAATGGTATTACTGATGTCTTCATCATTAACCGTGTCGCCTGTGCGCACCGGCATACTCAGGAGAGCCGCACCAACGGCGACTCGCTGTAGGCCTTCGAAATGAATGTCCTTCACTACGAACCCTTCAGCACCGTATACGGTGGCGCTGCTAAACAGCAGCGACGCTATGAGCAACTTTTTCATCGCCATCGTTATTATGCGTTCTTCCTAACACTCTCTTACAACCGAGAGAAATCATTGAAAAGTGCAAGCCCCATTAACAACACCAGCAAGATAGAGCCAATGCGATAACTAAAGTCTTGAACCCGCTCGGATACCGGACCGCCCTTCAGCTTTTCAATCGCCAGGAACAGCAGATGCCCCCCGTCAAGAACGGGCAACGGAAACAGGTTAATTATCCCTAAGTTCACGCTGATAAGCGCAAGGAACATCAGGTAATAAATCACCCCGAACTCCGCTGACATCCCAGCCCCCTGGGCGATAGAAATCGGCCCACTGAGGTTGTTCAGTTTTACATCACCGGTAATCAATTTTCCCAGCATACTGACCGTCAGCTTCATCAACTGCCACGTTTTATCCGAGGCTTCGACGATGGCGCTGAAGGGTCCATACTGGCGTACAGTCTTATACTCATCAGGCAGAGGAATAATTTTAGGCACCACGCCCGCAAAACCTTCTGCCTTCCCGTTAACCTGTTTTGAATCCGGGGTTAACGTTAAAGACAAGGAACTGCCTTGTCTTTCAATATCTAGCGCTAACGGCTTATCCGGATTATCGCGCACCAGCGTCACGAACATCATCCATTGCGTCAGCGGCTGACCATTGACTTTAACGATCCTGTCGCCAGCTTGCAAACCCGCCTTACTTGCAGCCGAGTTAGCCTGCACTTCTGACAGCACCGATTCAATCTGCGGACCGCGTGGGCGAATCCCTAAACTGGCGACGGGATCCTGTTTGTCTGGCTCAAATGCCCAATGGCGCAAATCCAGCGTTTTGTCCTGCCGCTGGTTACTGCCAAACTGCGCCACGCTGAGCGTTGTATGCTCATCGCCAATTTTGGAAACCAACTGCAGTCTCACGGCATCCCAATCAGGGGTTTCGATACCATCAACCGCTTTTAGTTCCGTACCAGGCTGAATTTGCGCCTGCGCAGCAATCGAGTTGGGTGTTATTTCACCAACAACCGGACGAACGCCAGGAACGCCAATGATAAACACCAGCCAATAAGCGAAAATAGCAAAAAGGAAGTTTGCGATCGGACCTGCGGCGATAATAGCCGCGCGCTGCCCAACCGTTTTATTGTTGAAAGCGTAATGGCGCAGCTCCGGTACCACCGGTTCAGCGCGCTCATCCAGCATTTTGACGTAACCGCCGAGGGGGATTAGAGCGATGACGTATTCTGTACCCAGTTTATCGGTACGACGCCAAAGCGCTTTTCCAAAGCCAATGGAAAAGCGCTCAACGCGGACTCCGCAGCGCCGTGCAACCCAGAAATGACCAAATTCATGCACGGTGATAAGCACACCGAGTGCGACGATGAATGCAGCCAGATTCCAGAGAATACTCAGCATAAGACCATCCGTTAGAGCGTCCTGAATACCAGTAACAACAGGCAGGCAAAGACCGGTACCGCAGCCGTCAGGCTATCAATACGATCCAGAATACCGCCGTGTCCTGGAATTAAGTGACCACTGTCCTTAATACCTGCTTCACGCTTAAACATACTCTCAGTCAGGTCACCCAGCACGGAGGCCAGGGCTGCAACGATGGAGCAAATGAGCAAGGTGACAGGCGCAACTTCAAGATTCGCCCACATGCCATAACCCCATGAGATTACGGCCGCAGTGGCGAGTCCGCCAATAAAACCCTGCCAGGTTTTACCAGGAGAAACCTTCGGCGCCAGTTTGTGTTTGCCAAACAGCTTACCAAACATATACGCGCCAGAGTCCGCTCCCCAGACGAGGATCATGACATACAGCAGCCATAGCGCGCCACTATAATGATTTTCATCATAGTGCCATGCCCGTAGCGCCAGCATTCCCCAAAAGAAAGGAACAATGGTTAGCACGCCGAAAATTATGCGTAATGTTTTGGAATTACGCCAGACCGACGCAGAACCTGGGTAAAACAGTACCAGTAACAGCGCGACGATCCACCAACCCAGCGACGCCCATAGCGATACTTCAACCAGCGGCTGATGAATATTGCGATGGTATTCTGGCAGTAAAAATAGCATTAGCGCCAGCAATAGCCCGCACAAAACCGCCAGCCAGACTCGCTGTGTACGCGTGGTAAAACCGCTTAACTGTCCCCATTCCCAGGCGGCCAACATACAGACAACCAGCGTAACAATGGCGAACCCCACCGGCGGCAGCAAAAACAACGCCGCGATGACAACGGGTATTAAAACAAAAGCAGAAATCAGGCGATACTTCAGCAAAAGCGACCCCCATCAGGCTTTTTCATCACCGGGCTCGGTGCCGCCGAAACGACGCTCACGATTAGCAAAGGCATGCAGCGCACCTTCAAAGTCTTGTTCATCGAAATCGGGCCAGAGAACATCCGTAAAGTAAAGTTCGGCATAGGCAATTTGCCACAACAAAAAATTACTAATTCGATGTTCTCCCCCAGTCCTTATCACTAAATCCACAGGGGCCAGTTCATGCATACAAATTTGCTGCCCAAGCATCTCTTCATCGATTTGCTCTGGACGCAGCAGACCTTCCTGCACCTGTTGTGCCAGTTGCCTGACTCCCTGGACAATATCCCACCGTCCACCGTAATTCGCTGCAATATTCAGCGTCAACCCGGTATTCTGGGCGGTAAGCGCTTCTGATTTGCGAATCCGTTCTTGCAAACGTGAGTTAAATCGACTGATATCCCCGATAATACGCAGACGTACGTTATGGCGGTGCAGGTTTTTCACTTCGCTATCAAGCGCCCACACAAACAGTTCCATTAACGCGCTCACTTCCTGCGCAGGTCGGTTCCAGTTCTCACTGCTAAAGGCATACAGCGTTAACGCATCAATACCGTTATTGGCAGCAAAAGAGACAGCCCGGCGGACGGATTTTGCTCCGGCCTTATGCCCAAAGGCGCGAATCTTCCCTTGCTTTTTCGCCCAGCGGCCATTGCCATCCATGATGATTGCTACATGGCGGCAACCATGTGCTGGCAAATTTTCGCTTAATGGTTTAGTTGCAGACAACATAACGCGTTTTTAGTCCCTGAAAGGATTTACGGTACTCAGGAATACTGAAGCCCATCCACAAAAAAGCCGTGTCAAACCACGGCTTACCCGACCGAAAAAAAGCAACTACCCGCGATCGAGTGGCGCAGACTATATCACTGAAGCCCAACGCTAACAAATAGCACGATCTTCCGTAGAGGGATTATCATCAGCTTGAGAGTCGCATCACTTCTTTTCTGGCGACTTCCCGCGCGATGGTATCAACCTTCAGCACGTCATCAACGCTCTGTGGCTCCTGCAAATCCATCTTATCCAGTACGGATAAATTAAGATCGGCAATATCGGTAAATCGAATCTGCTGCGCCAGAAATGCGGCAACGGTAATTTCATTCGCGGCGTTCAGGGCGGTCGTCGCCGCCTGCCCTTGCTCAAACGCGTCCATCGCCAGTTTCAGGCACGGATAGCGCTGATAATCAGGTGCGGAAAACGTCAACGCACTGAGTTGGCAAAAGTCGACAGGCTTAACGCCAGACGTCACACGTTCCGGCCATGCCATCGTATGGGCAATAGGTGTACGCATGTCAGGTTCCCCCAACTGCGCCAGAACGCTGCCATCCTGATAACGTACCATCGAATGAATAACCGACTGCGGATGAATCAGCACTTCCATCTGGCTTGCGCTGGCATTGAATAACCAACGCGCTTCAATGTATTCCAGACCTTTATTCATCATGGTGGCTGAATCGACAGAGATTTTTCGTCCCATCGACCAATTCGGATGACGACATGCCTGATCGGGGGTCATAGCAACCAGATCGCGCAATGGCGTTTCACGGAAAGGGCCACCAGACCCGGTAAGCAGTACGGACACGACGCCGTTTTGCTCAAGGTCAGCGTATCCCAGATTGAGTTGGATCGGTTGCGGTAAACTCTGAAAAATCGCGTTATGCTCGCTATCTACCGGCAAAAGCTGCGCTTTGTGGCGTTTCACGTCGTCCATAAACAGACGTCCGCAGGTGACCAGAGACTCTTTGTTCGCCAGCAAAATGCTTTTGCCCGCGCGGATTGCCGAAAGCGTCGGCAGCAGGCCCGCTGCGCCGACAATCGCCGCCATGACCTGATCAACATCATCCAGCGCGGCCATATCACAGGCGGCCTGCTGTCCGCTCATAACTTCAGTGCGGCTACCCTGCTCCAGCAGAGCCGATTTTAGCAATGCCGCGCTTTTTTCATCGTCCATTACCGCATAGCGAGGAGAAAATTCCAGGCATTGCTCCACCATACGGGCAACATTCTTTCCCGCAACCAACGCAGCAACACGAAATTTTTCCGGGTTATGGCGTACTACATCCAGCGTACTGCAACCAATGGAACCGGTTGATCCCAGGATGGTTAATTGCTTCATGAGACATCCAGAAAAATAGGGTATAGACAGAAAAAAGCAAAACGCCGCCATCCAGCCTTTGCAGGCCTTCTAAGCGGCGTTTTTAGCGTACAGATGAATCAGAACTGCATCAGTTCCGTTTCTTTCTCTGCCAGCGCCGCATCAACTTTCTTGATCGCTGCGTCAGTCAGTTTCTGTACTTCGTCCTGAGAACGGCGATCGTCGTCTTCGCTGATCTCTTTATCTTTCAACAGCGCTTTCACTTTGTCGTTTGCATCGCGGCGTACGTTACGTACGGCAACACGCGCGCCTTCAGCTTCGCCACGCACGATCTTGGTCAGATCTTTACGACGCTCTTCGGTCAGCGGCGGCAGCGGAACGCGGATGTCGGAACCCGCTGAACTTGGATTCAGACCAAGGTCGGAAGCCATAATTGCTTTTTCAACGGCTGGTCCCATGGAACGGTCAAACACGTTGATTTTCAGGGTACGGGAATCTTCAACCGTTACGCTTGCCAGCTGGCGCAGCGGAGTCGGCGTGCCGTAATATTCCACGACAATACCATCCAGCAGGCTAGGAGAAGCACGGCCCGTACGAATTTTGCTGATTTGATTTTTGAACGCTTCGACGCATTTGTCCATGCGTACTTCAGCATCTTTTCTGATATCGTTGATCACGTTACGAATCCTTGAAAGCTCGTTTCAGTCAGACCATACCCACCACGCAAGCTGTGACAAGTATAGTCTTGATTAATTTTGAGGGACGTATCCCGCGACATTAAAGCGGAATATTACCTGCATTTAGCCGCAACGGGAATTATTCCGTGATTAACGTGCCTTCTTTTTCACCCATAACAACACGGCGCAGCGCACCCGGTTTGTTCATGTTAAAGACACGAATCGGTAATTTGTGGTCACGAGCCAGCGTGAACGCCGCCAGATCCATCACTTTCAGCTCTTTATCCAGTACTTCAGTGTAGGTCAACTGTTCGTACATGGTCGCCGTAGGATCTTTAGCCGGGTCGGCAGTAAATACGCCGTCCACTTTGGTTGCTTTCAGTACCACATCCGCTTCAATTTCAATACCGCGCAGACAGGCTGCTGAATCAGTAGTGAAGAACGGATTGCCGGTACCTGCAGACAAAATAACAACGCGGTTGTTACGCAGCAGGCTGATAGCTTCCGCCCAGCTGTAGTTATCACACACGCCGTTCAGAGGAATGGCGGACATCAAGCGAGCGTTCACATAGGCGCGGTGAAGCGCATCGCGCATCGCCAGACCGTTCATTACGGTGGCTAACATGCCCATGTGGTCGCCCACAACGCGGTTCATCCCTGCTTTCGCCAGACCAGCACCACGGAACAGGTTACCGCCACCAATCACTACGCCAACCTGAATACCCAGCTCAACCAGCTCTTTGATTTCCTGAGCCATACGGTCAAGTATGCTTGCATCAATACCGAAGCCTTCTGAACCTTGCAGAGCTTCGCCACTTAACTTAAGCAGAATACGTTTGTAGACGGGTTTTGCATTGGTAGCCATGTTTCTTTCCTGAGACTGTCAACGAATGAGATGAGTTAATTCCGGC
The DNA here is from genome assembly GCF_030334645.1 of Citrobacter sp. Cc139. NCBI lineage: Bacteria > Pseudomonadati > Pseudomonadota > Gammaproteobacteria > Enterobacterales > Enterobacteriaceae > Citrobacter > Citrobacter sp. Cc139. The sequence goes on along the minus strand of NZ_JAOWDM010000076.1, from coordinate 314,229 downwards.
GACATTGTATGTCGCTTTTCAGCATGACCACTATAGCGGTTCGCTGAATTTACAAGCCAGACACAAAAAGAAGCCGCCCTCAGGCGGCTCCTTTAAAAATTAAGACTGCTTGGACATCGCAGCAACTTCTGCTGCAAAGTCAGTCTCAACTTTCTCGATGCCTTCACCCACTTCGAAGCGGATGAAACCAGTTACGTCAGCGTTGTGCTCTTTCAGCAGCTGACCAACAGATTTGCTCGGTTCCATAACGAAAGGCTGACCAGTCAGAGAAACTTCGCCGGTGAATTTCTTCATACGGCCTTCAACCATTTTCTCTGCGATTTCTTTCGGCTTGCCAGACTGCATGGCGATGTCCAGCTGAACCTGGTATTCTTTCTCTACCACTTCAGCAGAAACGTCTTCCGGCTTAACGAATTCTGGTTTGCTTGCAGCAACGTGCATTGCCAGCTGTTTAACCAGTTCTTCGTCAGCGCCAGTAGCAGCAACCAGAACACCGATACGCGCACCGTGCTGGTAGTTACCCAGAACTTCGCCTTCCAGGGAAGCCACGCGACGAATGTTGATGTTCTCACCGATTTTAGCAACCAGCGCAACACGTTCTTCTTCGAACTGTGCTTTCAGAACTTCAACGTCAGTGATTTTGCCAGCAACGGCAGCGTCCAGTACTTTGTCAGCAAATGCCTGGAAACCAGCATCTTTAGCAACGAAGTCAGTCTGGCAGTTAACTTCCAGAATGAAAGCGATGTTGCCGTCGATTTTGGTTTTGATTACGCCGTCAGCAGCAACGTTGCCTGCTTTTTTCGCCGCTTTGATTGCGCCGGACTTACGCATGTTTTCGATTGCCAGCTCGATGTCGCCATTAGCTTCAGTCAGTGCTTTTTTGCAATCCATCATGCCTGCGCCAGTACGCTCACGCAGCTCTTTTACCAGGGATGCGGTAATTTCAGCCATTCTAAAATCCTCGGAAGATTTGATCTGCCCGGCATGAAACCGCACAGATTTAAAAGTGAAAAAGGGGCCTAAAGGGCCCCTAACCAAACGTGATACTACCTGGTTTATAAGGGGGCTCGAACGAGCGTGCCTTATTATTCAGCTTCTACGAAGCTTTCTTCCGCCTGGGAAGCCAGATCCTGAGAACGGCCTTCACGAACGGTAGTAGCTACAGCGCCCAAGTACAGGGTCACAGCACGGATTGCGTCGTCGTTACCCGGGATAACGAAGTCAACACCGTCCGGATCAGAGTTGGTATCAACGATAGCAAATACCGGGATACCCAGGTTGTTTGCTTCTTTGATAGCAATGTGCTCGTGGTCAGCATCGATTACGAACAGAGCGTCCGGCAGACCGCCCATGTCTTTGATACCGCCCAGGCTGTTTTCCAGTTTCTCAAGCTCACGAGTACGCATCAGCGCTTCTTTCTTGGTCAGCTTTTCGAAAGTACCGTCCTGAGACTGAGTTTCCAGATCTTTCAGACGTTTGATGGACTGACGAACGGTTTTCCAGTTAGTCAGCATACCGCCCAGCCAGCGATGGTTCACGAAGAACTGGTCGCAGCTGTTAGCAGCTTCTTTCACCGCTTCGCTTGCAGCGCGTTTAGTACCAACGAAAAGGATTTTACCTTTACGAGCAGAGATCTTGTTCAGTTCAGCCAGAGCTTCGTTGAACATCGGTACAGTTTTCTCAAGGTTGATGATGTGAACTTTGTTACGCGCACCGAAGATGAACGGCTTCATTTTCGGGTTCCAGTAACGGGTCTGGTGACCAAAGTGAACACCAGCCTTGAGCATGTCGCGCATGGAAACAGTTGCCATGATTAAAACCTCTATATATAAAAGTTGGGGTTAAGCCTCCACGCATCCCATATTACCGACCCCAAAGGGCACCCCGGAATATGTGCCGATACGTGTGTGTTGTTACACAAAGTGAGATTTGTCGCTCCCGTCCATCGTGTGTAGTCTTCGAATGGATCGGAAGTCCGGCGCGCTTTATACCACAAATACGCCACCGACACCAATAATTGTTGGCACTCAGTGCTGAATTGAACGATGAATTTCGTGTTACAGGCAGGCGGCAAATTTTTGAATCCCCGGGAGCTTACGGCCAGTAAGTGACTGGGGTGAAAAAATGTAGCCAACGCACCTGTGGCACGAAAGGCGAAGTTCAGAATGATTCTCAATTTGGCAGGGTACACCCCTGACTGATACCATTGTCAGCACTTACACAATTATTGCCGAAAATAATCGGCACTGATGGACAGAATTCATGGCTATCTCAATCAAGACCCCTGAAGAAATCGAAAAAATGCGCGTCGCTGGCCGTCTGGCGGCGGAAGTACTGGAGATGATCGAACCGTTCATTAAACCGGGCGTCAGCACCGGAGAACTGGATCGCATCTGTAATGACTATATCGTTAATGAGCAGCAGGCCATTTCCGCGTGCCTGGGCTACCACGGTTACCCTAAATCCGTGTGTATCTCGATTAACGAAGTGGTGTGCCACGGGATCCCGGACGACGCGAAGCACCTGAAAGATGGTGATATCGTTAACATCGACGTGACCGTGATTAAAGACGAATTCCACGGCGATACCTCCAAAATGTTTATCGTCGGCAAACCCACCATTCTGGGCGAACGTCTGTGCCGTGTAACGCAGGAAAGCCTGTATCTGGCGCTGCGGATGGTTAAACCGGGCATTCGCCTGCGCACGTTGGGCGCTGCGATTCAGAAATACGCGGAAGGCGAAGGCTTCTCTGTAGTACGTGAATACTGCGGTCACGGTATCGGTCGCGGCTTCCACGAGGAGCCTCAGGTTCTGCACTACGATGCGGACGACGGCGGCGTGGTACTGCAGCCGGGCATGACTTTCACCGTAGAACCGATGCTGAATGCCGGTGATTACCGCATCCGCACCATGAAAGACGGCTGGACGGTGAAAACCAAAGACCGCAGCTTGTCTGCTCAGTACGAGCATACTATTGTGGTGACGGAAAACGGCTGTGAGATCCTAACGTTACGCAAGGATGACACCATCCCGGCGATCATCACACACGACGAATAATGTTTTGCCTGATGGCGATGCATTCGCATCTTATCAGGCCTACAAATTGTACTACTTCGTAGGCCGGATAAGGCGTTCACGCCATCATCCGGCTTTTTAATGGGTGGCGCATAATGAATACTCTTCCTGAACAGCACGCAAATACAGCCCTCCCCACCCTGCCTGGCCAACCGCAAAATCCCGGAACCTGGCCACAGCACGATCTCAACTGCGCCGGCATTAAAGCGCATATCGACACGTTCCAGCGCTGGTTAGGCGAAGCGTTTGACAGCGGAATTTCCGCTGAACAGCTTATTGAGGCCCGTACCGAATTTATTGACCAGTTGCTACAGCGCCTGTGGATTGAAGCCGGTTTTGGCCAAATTGCCGACCTGGCGCTGGTTGCCGTTGGGGGTTACGGGCGTGGCGAACTGCACCCGCTTTCCGATATCGACCTGTTGATCCTCAGCCGTAAAAAGCTACCTGACGCGCAGGCCGAAAAAGTCGGAGAGCTGTTAACGCTGTTGTGGGACGTGAGGCTGGAAGTGGGCCACAGCGTGCGTACGCTGGAAGAGTGTCTGCTGGAAGGTTTATCAGATTTAACCGTCGCCACCAATCTGATAGAAACACGCCTGCTGATTGGCGACGTGGCGCTGTTTCTCGAGCTACAAAAGCATATTTTTAGCGAAGGTTTCTGGCCGTCCGATAAGTTTTACGCCGCCAAAGTGGAAGAGCAAAATCAACGTCACCAGCGTTATCACGGCACCAGCTACAATCTGGAACCCGATATCAAAAGCAGCCCCGGCGGCCTGCGCGACATCCACACTCTACAATGGGTCGCCCGCCGCCATTTTGGCGCCACGTCGCTGGATGAAATGGTTGGTTTTGGTTTTTTGACGCTGGCGGAGCGTGCCGAGCTGAATGAATGCTTGCATATCCTGTGGCGCATACGCTTTGCTCTGCACCTGATCGTGAGTCGTTACGATAACCGCCTGCTGTTTGATCGTCAGCTCAGCGTAGCCCAACGGCTAAACTACGGCGGCGAGGGCAACGAGCCAATCGAGCGGATGATGAAAGACTATTTCCGCGTTACGCGACGGGTCAGCGAACTGAACCACATGCTGTTGCAGCTGTTCGACGAGGCGATCCTCGCCATGCCCGCCGACGAAAAGCCGCGTCCGATTGATGACGACTTTCAACTGCGCGGCTCCTTGATTGATCTGCGCAGCGATGACCTGTTTATCCGTAAACCCGAAGCGATATTGCGGATGTTTTACATCATGGTGCGTAACAGCGCAATCAGCGGGATTTACTCCACCACGCTGCGCCATCTGCGCCATGCCCGCCGTCATTTAACGCAGCCGTTATGCTACATCCCGGAAGCGCGCTCGCTGTTTCTCAGCATGTTACGCCATCCGGGCGCGGTGAGCCGCGGCCTGCTGCCGATGCATCGCCACAGCGTATTGTGGGCCTATATGCCGCAATGGTCGCATATCGTCGGCCAAATGCAGTTTGACCTGTTTCATGCCTATACGGTAGATGAACACACCATCCGCGTGATGCTCAAGCTGGAAAGTTTTGCCAACGAAGCGACCCGCCAACGCCATCCGCTGTGTGTGGATCTGTGGCCGCGCCTGCGGCAGCCGGAGCTGATTCTGATTGCCGCTTTGTTCCATGATATCGCCAAAGGCCGCGGTGGCGATCATTCGGTTCTCGGTGCTCAGGACGTACTCAAATTCGCCGAACTGCACGGCCTGAACTCCCGCGAAACACAGCTGATCATGTGGCTGGTGCGCCAGCATTTACTGATGTCAGTAACCGCTCAACGTCGCGATATTCAGGATCCCGAAGTGATTAAGCAATTCGCCGAAGAAGTGCAAACGGAACACCGCCTGCGCTTTTTGGTGTGCCTGACCGTCGCGGATATTTGCGCCACCAACGAAACGCTGTGGAATAGCTGGAAGCAAAGCCTGCTGCGCGAGCTGTACTTTGCCACGGAAAAACAGCTACGTCGTGGGATGCAAAACACGCCGGATATGCGCGAGCGCGTGCGTCACCATCAGCTTCAGGCGCTGGCGTTATTGCGGATGGATAACATTGATGAAGAAGCGCTGCACCATATCTGGTCACGCTGTCGGGCAAACTATTTCGTGCGCCACAGTCCAAATCAACTGGCCTGGCATGCGCGTCATCTCTTACAACATGACCTCAAAGAGCCGCTCATTCTGCTTAGCCCGCAGGCAACGCGTGGAGGAACGGAAATCTTTATCTGGAGTCCGGATCGCCCGTATCTGTTTGCCGCCGTTTGCGCCGAGCTGGACCGGCGTAATCTGAGCGTCCACGATGCGCAGATTTTCACCACCCGCGATGGAATGGCGATGGATACATTCATTGTGCTGGAGCCGGACGGTAGCCCGCTGTCGTCAGACCGACACGAAGCGATCCGTTTTGGGCTGGAACAGGCGATCACTCAGCGTAGCTGGCAACCGCCGCAACCACGTCGCCAGCCGGCAAAATTACGCCATTTTACCGTCGATACCGAAGTGACTTTTCTGCCGACCCATACCGATCGAAAATCATTCCTCGAGCTTATCGCTCTCGACCAGCCAGGACTGCTGGCGCGGGTCGGGCAGATTTTTGCCGATCTGGGAATTTCGCTGCATGGCGCCCGAATTACAACAATTGGCGAGCGAGTAGAAGATTTATTCATAATCGCCACCGCCGACCGGCGCGCCCTTAATAATGAGCTGCAGCAGGAAGTGCATCAACGGTTGACAGAGGCCCTCAATCCAAACGATAAAGGGTGATGTTTTTATTTATTATGGAAAGAGTTTAACAATGCAGCAGTTACAGAACGTTATTGAATCCGCTTTCGAGCGCCGTGCCGACATTACTCCGGCAAATGTGGATACCGTAACCCGCGAAGCGGTGAATCAGGTTATTTCTTTACTGGATTCCGGTGCTCTGCGCGTCGCAGAAAAGATTGAGGGTCAGTGGGTCACGCATCAGTGGCTGAAAAAAGCGGTCCTGCTCTCTTTTCGTATTAACGATAATCAGGTTATCGATGGTGCGGAAAGCCGTTACTTCGATAAAGTGCCGATGAAATTCGCCGACTATGACGAAGCGCGTTTTCAGAAAGAAGGTTTCCGCGTGGTGCCGCCTGCGGCAGTACGTCAGGGCGCGTTTATCGCCCGTAACACCGTGCTGATGCCGTCTTACGTGAACATCGGCGCTTATGTTGATGAAGGTACGATGGTTGATACTTGGGCGACAGTCGGGTCCTGTGCGCAAATCGGTAAAAACGTACACTTGTCCGGCGGCGTTGGCATTGGCGGCGTACTGGAGCCGTTACAGGCTAACCCGACCATCATTGAAGACAACTGCTTCATCGGCGCGCGTTCTGAAGTCGTAGAAGGTGTGATCGTCGAAGAAGGATCCGTTATCTCCATGGGCGTGTACATCGGCCAGAGCACCCGTATTTACGATCGCGAAACGGGCGAAGTACATTATGGCCGCGTTCCGGCGGGCTCCGTTGTCGTCTCCGGCAACCTGCCGTCGAAAGATGGCAAATACAGCCTGTACTGCGCGGTGATAGTGAAAAAGGTTGATGCCAAAACGCGTGGCAAAGTGGGAATCAACGAACTGTTACGCACCATCGACTAACAGCAATTTGAAAAAGCGGGCTTAGCCCGCTTTTTTTACATCTGCGAGTGGCGTAAACAAGGCTTTTCGTTAATTATTCAATGGTTATAGTGAGCTTAAGGGTACCGCTATGTATGACAATCTAAAAAGTCTGGGCATTACTAATCCTGAAGAGATCGATCGTTACAGCCTGCGGCAAGAAGCCAATAACGATATCCTGAAAATCTATTTCCAGAAGGATAAAGGCGAGTTTTTTGCCAAGAGCGTGAAGTTCAAATATCCCCGTCAGCGTAAAACGGTTGTCGCCGATGGCGTCGGCCAGGGTTATAAAGAAGTGCAGGAGATCAGCCCCAACCTGCGCTATGTGATCGATGAACTGGATCAGATCTGCCAGCGCGATCGCAGCGAAGTCGATCTTAAACGTAAGATCCTCGATGATTTACGTCATCTGGAAAGCGTCGTGACCAACAAGATCAGCGAAATTGAAGCCGATCTGGAAAAACTCACGCGTAAATAACCGCGAGTGGATGTATTCGTAGGCCGGGTAAGGCGAAGCCGCCACCCGGCATTTTGCCTGATAAGCGTAGCGCCATCAGGCAATCAATGCTGCTCATCTAACTGCAACGCCACATACAGCAGCAGCCTGTCGTCAAAATTCCCCAAATCCAGCCCGGTCAGTTCTGAAATACGATTCAGGCGATACTCCAGCGTATTGCGATGAATAAACAAGGCTTTTGAGGTCGCCAGCGGCTGAACGTTATGCCGAAACCATGCTGCTAATGTCCGACGCAGCAAGCCGTTGTTATCCATTGCTTTTAAACGTACCAACGGACGCGCCAGCTCATTGGCCTGCCAGCCGCCGCGCAGGCTGTCCAGCAGTACCGGCAGCATCAGATCCTGATAGAAATAGCTTCGGCTTTCCGGCATCCGCTGCTTACCGACCATCATGGTGGTACGCGCCGTACGATACGAACGGGCAATGCTGCCAGGTCCGGTAAAATAGTTGCCGAGCGAGACGCGAAAACGCAGCTGTCCGTTCTCTTTCATCCGGGCAATGAGCTGTTCAACGCGCTTGCGATGATCTTCGGCATCCCAGCGGCCAAACTGATTGAGCGCGGGTTTCAGCACCACCATCTCAGTCAGGGAAACAATCGCAATCAGATTATTACGCTCTGGCGTGGTCAACGCATTCTGTAATTGCTGTAGTTCAGCCATCGCGCTGTCAACACCAAGCTGACCGCTGTCGACTTCGACTACCGCTACCACGCGCGGCTGGTTCAAATCGATGCCTAAACGCTGCGCCCATTCCATTAGCGCTGGGGTATTTTCTTCCGCCTGAATCAGGTTCATCACCAATTCTTCGCGCAGACGGCTGTCCTGGGCTAAAAGATGCATCAGACGCGACTGTTCCAGCATCATTTCGGCGGTCATACATACCAATTCGCCGTATTTGCGCAGATGTTCCGGTTCGCCGGTAAGACCGATAACGCCAACGATTTCGCCGTCAAGACGCAGCGGCAGATTAATCCCCTGTCGCACGCCGTGTAAATGCCGTGCAACCGCATCGTCAATATCGACCACCCGCCCCTGAGAAAGCACCAGCAGCGCGCCTTCGTGCAATTCACCAATTCGTTCGCGATCGCCGCTGCCGATTATCCGCCCACGGGCATCCATTACGTTGATATTGGTATCAATGATGCGCATGGTACGCGCCACGATATCCTGCGCCATTTTGGTATCGAGATGCCAGCCAGCCATAAACCCCTCCTGTGAGCAGAGCTCAAGCATAAGGAAGATAACAAGCGACGACATTGTGCAAATGCACAAAGCGGAAGAGAGAAGTATGGAGTTGTGGGAGGTATCACAAAAAGAAACCCCTTCCTGTGCAGGAAGGGGTTGAGGGAGATTACTGCATCAACAGATAGATGGAGCTGTCGCCACGCTGAATGTTCAGCGCCAGTACAGCGGGTTTGCTGTCGAGAATTTTGCGCAGTTCGGCGATATTTTTCACCGGTTGCTGGTTAGCACCGATAATCACATCCCCTTTCTTCAGGCCAATCTGTGCAGCCGGAGAATTCGGTTTCACGTCGCTTACCACGACCCCTTTGTCCTGGCCTTTGTTGCTCATATCGGCACCTTCAATGCCTTTGAAGATAGAGCTGGAATCAACCTGGGTCTGGCTGCTCTGCTGCAGTTCCAGATTCACAGTAACAGGCTTACCGTCGCGCAGCAGGCCAAGGTTAATTTTGCTGCCTACCGGCATAGTTCCCACCTGCGCACGCAGTGCGGCAAAGCTGCTGATAGGTTTACCGTTCAGGGAGGTAATCACATCCCCGGCTTTAATACCCGCTTTCGCTGCGGAAGAGTTCGGCATGACCTGGCTGACGAATGCGCCACGCTGGGCGTCAACTTTCATCGCTTTCGCCAGCTCAGAGCTCAGCTCGGTACCCATGATGCCCAGCTCGCCACGTTTAACCTGGCCGAACTCAACCATCTGCGAGGTCAGGTTTTTCACCATGTTGCTTGGGATTGCAAAACCGATCCCGATATTACCGCCGTCCGGCGCGAGGATCGCGGTGTTAATCCCGATCAGCTCACCGTTCAGGTTGACCAGTGCGCCACCGGAGTTGCCCCGGTTGATCGCAGCATCCGTCTGGATAAAGTTCTCGTAGTTTTCCGCATTCAGGCCGCTACGACCCAGCGCAGAAACGATACCGGAGGTCACGGTCTCACCGAGGCCAAACGGGTTGCCAATTGCCACGGTGTAATCCCCCACGCGCAGCGCGTCGGAATCCGCCAGCTTAATTGCCGTCAGGTTTTTCGGATCCTGAATCTGGATCAACGCGATATCGGAGCGCGGATCTTTACCCACGATCTTCGCGTCAAACTTACGGCCATCGCTTAGTTGAACCTTAATTACCGTGGCGTTATCCACCACGTGGTTATTGGTCACAACATACCCTTTCGCAGCATCAATAATTACGCCGGAGCCCAGCGCCATAAATTTTTGCTGCTGGCCGCCGCCGTTGTCAGCGCCCGGTGCGCCGCCCTGGCAGAACGGGGAACTCTGGAACGGAGAACCGTCCTGGCAGAACGGGGAATTATCACCGAAGAACTGCTGGAAATTACGCGGCATGCGCGGCGTATTCACCGTCGTGCTCCCCTCGACGTTAATACTCACCACCGATGGCATCACTTTTTCAAGCATCGGGGCCAGGCTTGGCATCTGTTGGGCGGTCGTTGCTGAAGACGCCGTTTCAGCCGCTGTTGCAGACAAGGGGGACAACGCCAAACCTAAACTCAGAGCCAGTGCACTCATTGCTAATGTGGTTTTTTTCATGTGTTTCGTTCTCGATTAACAGGTAACGCAAAATTGCTGTATACGTCAGAGTCGTTTTATAGCGCTAAGTTCCAGATTTAAGTTTAAGGAAAAAGTAAAATTTTATTGTCGATCTTTACAAATGATTATTTATTGTTCTACTGCCATCAACCGACGATATTCATCCCAGGCATATAAATCTGTCATCCCGCTGATATAATCCTGAATCAAACGGCAGCGATAATAATATTCCAGAACAGGAAACTCAGCGCAACTAGCCGATATTTTACTGACCGCCTCAACATAAGCAAGGCGATGGCGAGTAGACAACTTCTGAAATAACCGGGACTCGATAGGAAAACGTTTTACTCTTTCATTTTCGACCAGTTCCGTAAAATCTGACTGAGTCATTTTTAATAACGGTTGATAGATTTCCAGCAGCCCGCTTATCACCCGATAGCCCTGTAACTCCAGTTGCTCTACGTCTGGGTGGCTAAAGACATGTTTTATCGCCACATTTTTATAGACGCCCAGCAACTGGCTGAAGCTACTGGCATCTTCTAACAGCGCGTGATTAAAACATCCCTCGAAAATCTGCGGCAAGTTATCGATAAATCGCTGGGCAGCGTACGGCACCAGTTTATTCAATGTATTAACGCGTAAATACATAAAGAACTGATCTTCGGTACTCCGGCTTAATGTATTTGAACGTGATTTCTCCCAGGCGTTCTCTACCACCAGACTGAACAGGGAACCTTTTTCGTGGTGTCCCCACGCCGCATACAGATGCTGATAAAGTTGTTCGACGCTAAAGATTCTTTTCTCAACGGCATCTTCCAGATCGGCCACGCAATAAGAGATATCATCAGCAGCTTCCATAATCCAGGTTAATGGAAAGCGACTGTAAGGCGCTAATGATAATTCTTTACGTAATCTCTCAATATACGATTCTTCGGAAAGATAATAGCCCGGTTTCTTCATTAAATAGTTGTGTGTTGCGGGCGCATTGCCGCGCCACCACGCCGGGCGGGTATATTTCAAAATACCGCCAACCTGCGCCCAGGTAAGATTCATACGCATCAGGGTATGTACCAGACGTATCCCTTGCGCATTCCCCTCAAAATGGCACAGGTCCTGTCGTACTTTACGGCGAATATCATTCAGCGACTCTTCGCCCTCGCGCAAACGTAATGCCGCCACCAGGCAACGGTCATCGCTGAGTGGCTGACTTTCCGCATCTGCGGGGTACAGTCGCTGGCGGAACCAGTCATTAATCGCCGCTTCACCAAAGTGACCAAACGGCGGATTGCCAATGTCATGCATCAGGCAGGACATTTCAACAATACTCTCAAATGGTCCCGTCAGTTCATCCAGACCATACTGCTCCAGCAACTTTTGCTCTTTGAGTCGGCTGAGGATCTCTTTCGCGATATAGCGACCAACCTGCTGAACTTCCATTGAGTGCGTCAAACGCGTGCGTACAGCCGCATTACGTTCCAACGGAAAGACCTGGGTCTTTTGTTGCAGTCGGCGAATTGCCGGAGAATTGATAATGCGTCCACGATCGCTTTCAAAAATACGCAGGATCTCGTGCTCAGTCTTCACGCCCTGCGGCGAACGGTAACGACGATGCCAGTTTATTTTTTTTCGGAAATCGATCTGTGCCATGCCCTCTCCCGCCTGAGAAATGCGCTACCCCGTAAGCGCATGATAGACTATGCCCTCAAATCTGGCTTATCGCGAGTAAATCTATGAAAATCGGCATCATTGGTGCAATGGAAGAAGAAGTTACGCTACTGCGTGACAAAATCGAAAACCGTCAGACCATCGCTCTCGGCGGTTGTGAAATTTACACCGGCCAACTGAATGGTACTGAGGTTGCGCTACTGAAATCAGGCATCGGTAAAGTCGCTGCGGCACTGGGCGCTACGTTGCTGCTTGAGCGCTGCAAGCCGGACGCCATCATCAATACCGGTTCAGCGGGCGGCCTGGCCTCTACGCTGAAAGTCGGCGATATCGTGGTTTCTGATGAAGCGCGCTATCACGATGCCGACGTCACGGCATTTGGCTATGAATTTGGTCAGCTACCGGGTTGCCCGGCGGGTTTCAAAGCCGATCCTGCGCTGATTGCTGCAGCAGAAGCCTGCATTGCTGAACTGAATCTGAATGCCGTCCGTGGGCTTATCGTCAGCGGAGATGCCTTCATTAATGGCTCTGTCGGCCTGGCTAAAATTAAGCATAACTTCCCGCAGGCGATTGCCGTTGAGATGGAAGCAACCGCGATTGCGCATGTTTGCCACAATTTTAACGTGCCGTTCGTCGTGGTTCGCGCCATCTCCGACGTCGCCGATCAGCAGTCCCATCTCAGCTTTGACGAGTTCCTGGTGGTCGCCGCGAAGCAGTCAAGCCTGATGGTTGAAACGCTGGTACAGAAACTGGCGCATGGCTAAATTACTCTCCAGGGCGCTGGTCGCCCTGCTTTTCACTCTTCCGGCGTTCCTTTACGCCGCGCCGCGTGTTGTTACGCTTTCTCCAGCCAATACTGAACTCGCCTTTGCCGCAGGCATTACGCCCGTTGGCGTCAGCAGCTACTCCAATTACCCACCCGAGGCCCAAAATATTGAAGAGGTCTCAACCTGGCAAGGCATGAATCTGGAACGCATTGTGGCGCTGAAACCGGATTTGGTCGTCGCCTGGCGCGGAGGAAATGCTGAGCGGCAGGTTAATCAGCTAACCGCGCTGGGCATTAAGGTCATGTGGGTGGATGCCGTTACCATTGAGCAGGTCGCCGATGCGCTACGCCAATTGGCGCCATGGAGCCCCAGGCCAGAGCAGGCCAAACAGGCGGCAAAAACATTGCTTGATGAATACGCTTTACTAAAATCTCAGTATGCCAACAAACCGAAAAAACGCGTGTTTCTGCAGTTTGGGGCGAATCCTCTGTTTACCAGTGGAAAAGGCTCCATTCAGCATGAGGTTCTTGAGGTATGCGGCGGAGAAAACATTTTTGCCGGCAGTCGGGTTCCATGGCCGCAGGTTAGCCGTGAACAGGTCCTGGCAAGAGCGCCGCAGGCTATCGTTGCCACCGGTGGTTCGGGCGAAACGCTGAAAATTGAGCAATTTTGGGGAAATCAGCTTAAAATCCCGGTTATTACCCTTAATAGTGATTGGTTCGAACGTGCGAGCCCGCGTATTATCCTCGCCGCAAAACAACTCTGCAATGCGCTTTCACAGGTAAATTAGCGCCTGCCCCCACCAGGTTTGTTGTGAGGATTTAAACATGCTCGTCTATTGGCTGGATATTGTCGGTACCGCGGTATTTGCTATCTCTGGCGTATTGCTTGCCGGAAAACTGCGTATGGATCCCTTCGGCGTTCTGGTCTTAGGCGTGGTAACAGCCGTCGGTGGCGGGACGATCCGCGATATGGCGCTGGATAACGGACCGGTTTTTTGGGTTAAGGATCCTACCGATCTGGTGGTGGCGATGATCACCAGCATGCTGACGATCCTGCTGGTGCGTCAGCCCCGACGGTTGTCGAAGTGGATCCTGCCGGTGCTGGATGCCGTTGGTCTGGCGGTATTCGTGGGTATTGGCGTCAACAAAGCTTTTATTGCCGGAACAGGGCCTCTGGTGGCAATTTGTATGGGCGTGATTACCGGCGTTGGCGGTGGGATCATTCGTGACGTATTAGCCCGTGAAGTGCCGATGATTTTGCGCACCGAAATCTACGCTACAGCCTGTATTATCGGCGGGATCGTACATGCGACCGCGTTTTATACCTTTGATGTTTCACTGGAAAACGCCAGTATGATGGGGATGATTGTCACCCTGCTGATTCGACTGGCCGCCATTCGCTGGCATTTGAAATTGCCGACGTTTGCGCTGGATGATAACGGGCGTTGATATGACGATACAGAACATGTAGGCCGGATAAGGCGTTTACGCCGCCATCCGGCACATTGCCCGGTGGCGCTGCGCTTACCGGGCCTACAACATCAGACCATCAGTATTACAGACAGCAATCAGATGCTGAAAGAAGAACCACACCCGCAGGTGCTTTTAGCATTCGGATTAGTCACAACGAAGCGGGAACCTTCCAGACCTTCGGTATAGTCAACCGAACCACCCACCAGATATTGCAGGCTCATCGGATCAACCACCAGACCAACACCTTGTTTCTCAATGGTCATATCACCATCGTTCACCTGATCATCAAAGGTGAAACCATACTGGAAACCGCTGCAACCACCGCCGGTGATATACACGCGTAATTTCAGATTCGGGTTATCTTCATCAGCGATCAGGCTTTTTACTTTCTTGGCTGCTGCTTCAGTAAATTGCAGTGGCAGCGCTACGTCATCACTCATATTTTGCTCCAAACGACATTGGCAATTGGGCAAATTATAACCCAATGGTTAAAGCCATTATCTAATACCCTGGTATTTCGTTCAAGTATTCTCGCCAGCGGTAGTCCCCTGACTTTTTGCCGCCTGCTCCGCTTCCTGTTTTGCCAGCGTGCGGGCAAGGATAGTCGAGTATAGCGGCTTTCCGCCCATAAATTGGGCTAATAGTGTTGCGCCAAGACAGGTAATAATCATTGGCAAAATGAGCTGATAGTTATCGGTCATCTCCAGCACCAACACAATACCGGTGAGCGGCGCCCTTACCGAAGCCGCCAACAAAGCCCCCATTCCGGCAATGGCAAAAGTTCCGGCCTCCAGATGATACTGCGGAAAAGAGGCCGCTGCGGCCATACCGAACGCGGTACCAAGCAGCGTACCCAACGCCAGCATCGGGGCAAAAATCCCACCAGGCGCGCCGGACGAGAAGCACAGCAGCGTGGTAATCACCCGGGCAATAAAGATAAACAGCAGCAGACCGACGCTAAAATTGCCCGCCGCAGCAATCGGGATCAGATTAAACCCACCACCCGCTGCTTCAGGTTTAATTAATCCGAGGATCCCGCACAAGCCGCCAATCGCGCCGCCCATGAGCACCCATTTTTTAATCTCGCCACCGTGGAAACGCTGGAACATATCCTGGGTACGCAACACCATGGTATTAAACAACGGTCCGACGCAGCCAAAAACAATCCCCAGCACCAGATACAGCCACAGCGTATTCACCGGCGCATTGGAGAGCTTGCCAACTTCAATAATTGGAGCTTCACCATTGAAAACGCGAAACACAATGCTCGACATGATGACGCCGGTAAACACGGCTTTGATCGACACGAGGTTATAGCGAAACTGCGGACGCATCTCTTCAATAATGAACAGGATCCCCGCCAGAGGGGCATTGAACGCCGCCGACAGGCCCGCAGCGGCACCGGTAGCCAGCAGAGTATGCCGCGCTTCGGCGCTGCGCATACGAAAAATATCCAGCACCATACGCCCAATGTTGCCGCCAATCTGCACGGTCGGCCCTTCTCGCCCGAGCACCATCCCAGCGCCCAGCGTACCCATACCGCCGATAAATTTCACCGGCAGAACGCGCCACCAGCGCACAGGTCGCAATTCCTCCAAAGCGCCTTCAATCTCTGGGATCCCCGAACCGCCCGCTTCCGGCGCAAATTTACGCACCAGAAAATAGCCGACCATCGCCAGCAATGCGGAGAGGATAAACGCCAGCGGCCACAGCAAAATGGCATGGTCCGCAACCTGAGCCAACGCGCCGATGCGCTGATTCTGCACCCAGGTCACCGCTTTCTCAAACGCCACGCCCACTAGTCCCGTCACGGTCCCCACTACCGCGGCCATCAAGAGGATCGCCAACGGCGTTTTGTCTCGTTCCAGGAGTCGACGGATTTGATCCCTGCGGCGTAAACGCACAATTTGTTGTGCTTCAAAAGAGGGAGTGTCAGTCTTCATCAGATGATCATTAATTGGTAATACAAATACGGAATCGGCATTCTACTCGCACATTTCACGAAAATCCCCTGCAAATCGCATTGTTTCAATTGCGTAAAACTTTCATAACCTTCTCTGAATAACTAGAATAGCGGGCATTTACTTTTTCTACGAACCAGGACCCCATCCATGAGTAAGTCTGAAAATCTCTACAGCGCAGCACGCGAACTTATCCCTGGCGGCGTTAACTCCCCCGTTCGCGCCTTTACTGGCGTGGGTGGTACTCCGCTGTTTATCGAAAAAGCGGACGGCGCGTATCTGTATGATGTCGATGGTAAAGCCTATGTCGACTACGTCGGTTCCTGGGGACCGATGGTGCTGGGCCATAACCATCCGGCAATCCGTAACGCAGTGATTGAAGCGGCAGAGCGCGGTTTAAGCTTCGGCGCGCCAACCGAGATGGAAGTGAAAATGGCGGAGCTGGTCACTGAACTCGTACCGACCATGGACATGGTGCGCATGGTGAACTCCGGTACGGAAGCGACGATGAGCGCCATCCGTCTGGCGCGCGGTTTCACCGGTCGCGATAAGATCATCAAATTTGAAGGCTGCTACCACGGCCATGCTGACTGCCTGCTGGTCAAAGCCGGTTCCGGCGCGTTAACGCTGGGCCAGCCGAACTCCCCTGGCGTACCCGCTGATTTCGCGAAACACACCCTGACCTGCACCTACAACGATCTCGCTTCAGTGCGTGCGGCGTTTGAGCAATATCCGCAGGAGATCGCCTGTATCATCGTTGAGCCGGTCGCCGGCAACATGAACTGCATTCCACCGTTGCCGGAATTCCTGCCAGGCCTGCGTGCGCTGTGCGATGAGTTTGGCGCGCTGTTGATCATCGATGAAGTGATGACCGGTTTCCGCGTGGCGCTGGCCGGTGCGCAGGATTATTACGGCGTCGTTCCGGACCTGACCTGCCTGGGTAAAATCATCGGCGGCGGGATGCCCGTTGGCGCATTCGGTGGCCGTCGTGATGTGATGGATGCCCTTGCGCCGACCGGTCCGGTTTACCAGGCGGGTACGCTGTCCGGTAACCCGATTGCAATGGCGGCGGGTTTTGCTTGTCTGAACGAAGTGGCCCAACCGGGTATTCATGAAACGCTGAATGAACTGACAACGCATCTGGCGGAAGGTCTGCTGGAAGCCGCCGAAGAAGCGAACATTCCTCTGGTGGTTAACCATGTGGGCGGGATGTTCGGGATTTTCTTCACCGATGCAGAAACCGTGACCTGCTATCAGGATGTGATGGCATGCGACGTTGAACGCTTTAAGCAGTTCTTCCACATGATGCTGGATGAAGGGATTTACCTGGCACCGTCTGCCTTCGAAGCGGGCTTTATGTCTGTGGCGCACAGCGAAGAAGATATCAATAACACCATCGATGCCGCGCGTCGGGTGTTTGCGAAACTGTAAAAGAGAACGTACAGAAACAAAGTAGGCCGGGTAAGGCGAAGCCGCCACCCGGCTTTTTTATTGCCGGATGGCGACGCAAAGCGTCTTATCCGGCCTACATGAAAAGAATCAGCCTCAGCGGCTCTGCTTTCTCAGCAGATAGATAAAGTACGGCGCGCCGATAAACGTCGACAGTAATCCCGCCGGGATCTGATACGGAAACAGCACCATTCTGCCGCACCAATCGGCAAAGACCAACAGCACGCCTCCCGCCAGCGCCGAAATCAGCATATGGGGCATCGCCCGGCGAAAACCCATCATGCGAGCAATATGCGGCGCCATCAGCCCGACAAAGCTCAACGGCCCAATCGTCATGGTTGCTGTCGCCGTTAATCCCGCCGCCAACAGCAGTAACCCCACGCGTGACGGCGTCAACGCCAGACCGACCGCCCGCGCCGTATCGCCTCCCAGCGGTAAAATCGTCAACCAACGACGACACAGCGGCGTCAACGCCAGCAAGAAAACCATCACTATCCCGGTATGCAATACCTGCTCGCCAGTCGCGTTATAGGTTGAACCGGAGATCCAGGTCAACACGCCCGCCATGCGCGGATCGCCGCTGGCCTGCAGCATCATTAGTAGCATTGTAAACGCCGTACTGAGCGCCATCCCTGCCAGCAGCATGCGGTGCGGCGAAAAACCGCCACGCCCGGCGGCAACCATGATGATAAGCAGAGTGACCGCCGCTCCGAGGCTCCCGGCGGGGAGCAGCCAGCCAAAGGCATTGCCGGGCACCAGAAACAGCATTAACACCACGCCAAATGCCGCGCCGGAACTAATACCGAGGACTTCCGGGCTGGCCATTGGATTTCCGGTCAGACGCTGAATAATGCAACCCGCCACCGCCAGCATCACCCCGGCAATCAGCGCCGCCAGAATACGCGGCCAGCGCCAGGGCATCAGTTCATCCAGCATCGATCCGCTGGCCCATGTCCAGCCGTGCGCATCACGTCCGAACGACAGTGCCACCACGACCGTCAGCAGTAAAATTGCGCCGCCCGCCAGCGCAAACATCAGGACATTTTGACGCTCAGCGGCGATGCGGTTGCTGGCATTCATATCCGGTGCGCTCATGCTCTTAAGGCGCGGCAGCAGCCACAGCAGCAGCGGCGCGCCAACCAGCGCCGTCACCGAACCGGTGGAGACTTCCATCCAGATGCGGGTTAGCCACAGAATGATTTGATCGGAGAGCCAGAGGATCAGCGCGCCGATCAGCGGGGCCAACATCAGACGCGCCAGTAAGCGCCGGGCGCCGAGCATTTTTGCCAGCAGCGGGGCAAACAGGCCGATAAAACCGATAATTCCGACAGCGTTAACCAGCAAGGCGCTGATGACAATCGCCAGCGTCAGTGCCGCCAGACGCGCCAGCGATAGCGCCAGCCCAAGGTTGCGCGCCACGCCGTCATCCAGTCCCATCAGCGTCATTGGGCGTAATAACAGCAGCGTCAACATCACGCCGCCCAGCAGTTGCGGCCACAAACGCTGAACGCCGCTCCAGTCGGTTTGCGTCAGCGAGCCACTGCTCCACAAAAACATGCTTTGCAGCTGATCGTGATGGAAAAGTACCAGTAACTG
The DNA here is from genome assembly GCF_030334645.1 of Citrobacter sp. Cc139. Classification (NCBI taxonomy): domain Bacteria; kingdom Pseudomonadati; phylum Pseudomonadota; class Gammaproteobacteria; order Enterobacterales; family Enterobacteriaceae; genus Citrobacter; species Citrobacter sp. Cc139. The sequence goes on along the minus strand of NZ_JAOWDM010000076.1, from coordinate 295,298 downwards.
GTTAATCGCCCCGCAGTACAGGCTGACCACCAGACCGGCAAGGATTAGCGTCACGGGGGAAAGACGTTTGCCCCAGGCAACGCCAAACACCAGCGCGCCAACGATACAGGCCCCTGCCAGCGCCGCAAATTGCGCGGTCAGCGCCCCCGGAATCACCCACAGCGTCGTGACCGTAATACCTAACTGCGCCCCGGTTGCGACCCCCAGCGTGGTTGGCTCCGCCAGCGGGTTACGCAGCACCTGCTGGAACAACACGCCGACCAACCCCAGCCCGGCGCCAACTAATAGCGAAATCGCCAGCCTCGGCAGCAGGCTGTAGTGGAAAACCATCTGCTCAATGGCATCGATATCCGGTGACCAGATGGCCTGTTGCCACTGGCTGCGCGGTAGCGCCACAGAGAAGTTAACCCAGGTGAGCCAGCATGCAGCGACGAACAGAACCGCCAGAAGAAGCGTTGGGAACAGCGCAATTCGTTTACTCACGCTTTGCCTCCCAGTGCATTATCCAGGATGCGGGCAAAATGCATCGCGGACAGCGTTGCACCATAAAACCAGACGGCAGGCACGCGCTGAAAACGTCCGCTACGGACAAATGGCATCGCCTGCCATAACGGCGTAGACATCAGCGCATCCATTTCTCTGTTGTTGCCGTGATCAAAGCACAGCACATCAACGTCCTTATAGGCTGCAAGCCGGTCAATACTCACGGCTGTGCTGCCCCAGAAGTTGGTTTCTCCCTGCCAGGCGTTGGGGATCCCATATTCGTCCAGCACCTCCTGGAACAGGCTGTTCGGGCCAAACACCAGCATATGCCGCGAATCAAGCAGGGACGTCAGGAGCACGGGGCGCGCGCCACGTTGGATAAAGCGCGGTTTCAGGCTGGCGATAAAACGATCGTATTCAGTCAGATGACGTTCAGCAGAAGCTGGCAAATTCAGCAATTGCGCCATTTCCTGCAGCGACTGACGCGCAACCGCCAGCGGCTTTTTGCCATCGCTGAAGTTAAATCCCCGACCAGGCGCAATTCGCGCCAGTTTTTCGGGGGCGGGGCCATAACCAGCCGACCATACCAAAAACGAGGGTTTCATTTCGGTCAGTAGTTCGAGATTGGGTTCCGTACGTAGCCCGACGTCAATCACCGAGTCCGGCAATGGAGGTTCATTGACCCACAGTTTGTAGTTAGGGATATCCGCAATGCCATACGGCACGATGCCCAGCGCCAGCAACAGCTCTACCGGCAGCCATTCCAGCGCCACAATACGTTGCGGATCAATCGCCGCCGCGTTAGCCGTATTCATCCGCCACAGCAGCGGCGACAGCGCCATCGCCGTCAGCAGCCGCCGACGGATAATATGTGGTAATCCGATCATTAATAGACAAAACTCACGGGTGCGGCACCGGCCGGATGCGGCAAAATGCCCATCGGGATACCGTAAATTTGTTCCAGCGTTTCGCTGCGCATCAGTTCCGCAGGCGTTCCCTGAGCAATCATTTCACCGCCGCGCAGCGCAACTAAATAATCGCAGTAGCGGGCCGCCATATTGATATCGTGCAGTACGGCAACCACCGTCAAGCCGCGCTCCTGACTTAAGCGATGCACCAGCGCCAGTACGTCAACCTGATGAGCGATATCCAGCGCAGAGGTCGGTTCGTCAAGCAGCAGGCAGCGGCTGTCCTGCGCCACCAGCATGGCGATCCACGCACGCTGACGCTCGCCGCCGGACAGGCTATCGACCAGACGATGCGCCAGGGGTTTTAAGCCCACCAACGAAATGGCTTCTTCTACTTTCTCTCTGTCGGCCACGCCAAAACGTCCCAGCGCGCCGTGCCACGGATAGCGACCAATCGCTACCAGTTCGCGAACGGTCATCCCTTCTGCCTGCGGCAACTGCTGCGGCAAATAGGCGACCTTGCGGGCAAACGCTTTACTGCTCCAGTTCTCTAGCGGCTGTTCGTCGAGCAGGATCTCGCCTTCTGACGGCGGCTGATGACGTCCCAGCATTTTCAATAACGTCGATTTTCCGGAACCGTTGTGGCCGATAAGACCGGTCACTTTTCCTACGGGAAACGTTAACGAGAGAGGATGCAAAAGCGTGCGCCCAGGCACACGAAAGGAGACATTACGCAACGCAAAAGTGGTATCGGGATGGGATCTGTTTTCCTGCATAGCAGCCAACTTGTAAAACGGGCACGCAAAGCGTGCCCAAAGAGAAATTAGAAACGGAAGGTTGCGGTTGCAACGACCTGACGTTCTGCGCCCCAGAAGCAGCCATAGGTATCAAAGCAGCTGGCAACATATTCACGGTCAAACAGGTTTGTAACGTTAACGGCAACACTAGATCCTGCCATACCCAGGCGCGCGAGATCGTATTTAACGACGGCATCCATCACGGTTGAGCTACCCACTTTGAAGGTATTCTTCGGATCGCCATAGCTAGAACCGACATAACGGCCACCGGTTCCCAGCGTTAACCCAGATAACGGGCCTTCGTAGAAGGTGTAATCCCCCCACAGAGAGGCCATGTTTTTTGGTACCTGAACAGGTGTTTTACCTTTAAGCGTCGTGTCTTCTGTATATTCCGCATCGGTATATGTATAAGACGCAGTCAGGTTAATGTTCGCATTCACTGCGGCTTTTGCTTCTAATTCAACGCCACGAGAACGTATTTCACCCGCCGGAACCTGCGCAAACGGATTAAGCGGGTCGGTGGTCAGGTTATTCGTTTTCGTTAGCTCATATACCGCGGCAGTAACAACAACGGGCAGATCTTTTGGAACATATTTCACGCCAGCTTCATATTGCTTACCTTTTGACGGCGCATACGCAACGTTATCAGCAGGTGTTGCCGCCCATGCTTTTGAAGGGTTCGGCTCGAATGATTCGCTGTAGCTAAAGTATGGCGTAATACCATTGTCGAAGAGATAGTTAATCCCGCCGCGCCAGGTGAACTGCTCATCGTTACGCTCAACTTTCTGATTACTGGAACGAATAGTGGTTGCCTGCTGAGACCAGTCATAGCGGCCTCCCAGTGTTGCAACCCATTTATTCCATTCCAGTTGGTCCTGTACATACACGCCAGTTTGGTGCTGCGTGTTAAGCTGGAACGGTTTCGCGTCAGGGAAATCAACATCTTCATACACCGGATTATTCATATCTAAAGGCGGTGCACTTCCGTAGGCGTTATCAATATCGTTTCGCAGACGCGAATAGTCGACGCCGGTAAGCAGAGTGTGTCCAACATCTCCCGTCGCGAACTTGCTTTCCAATTGAGTATCTACGCCAAAATCATTATAGCGTTCATCGGCGACGATAATCTGACGAGTCAATTGATTACCCACTGCGCCGAAGCCATACACACTCTGTTGAGAGGTTTTGATTTGGCTATAACGTAAATTTTGGCGCACAGTGAAAGTGTCATCAAAACTGTGTTCAAAGCTGTAGCCAACCATTCGCTCATAACGCGAATAGGTATTGTTCGGCGCATAATCCGTAAAGCTAACTGGCAAACGGGAACCATCAGGTAACGGATCGACCGTACCTTGTTTTGGCAACCAACCGTAATAGCCCGTTGACGGTTCATTCTGAATGTTTGCTCGCAGAGTCAGGTTGGTTCGGTCATCAGGCTTCCAGCTAAACACCGGAGCAATGGCATAACGCTTCTGCTTCGCGAAATCCTGTTGTTCGTCATTAGAACGAGCCAACCCTGTCAGGCGGTATGAGTACACGCCGTCGTCATCCAGGGAATCGCTGAAATCAAAACCGGTTTGGAACAGATTATCCGAACCCATTTTGAATTGAATTTCTTTTAACGGCTCTGATGTCGGGCTTTTGCTAACCATGGAGATCAAGCCACCCGGATTACTTTTCCCGTAAAGCACAGACGTTGGCCCGCGCATAAGCTCGACGCGTTCAAGCATGTAAGGATCAACAACGGCAGAACTGTAGTAATCCCCCTGTAGCTTGACGCCATCAAGGTAATTGTTTGGTGTTGGGCCAGGCGTATAGAAGCCACGAATAATAACGAAATCATAAGTGCTGGAAGCGCCACGCGTAGAAACGGCAGCACCAGGGGTATAGGCTAAAGCCTCTTTTACCGACCCTGGCTGATGCATATCCATCTCTTCACGCGTCACTACCGAAACAGACTGCGGCGTCTTTTCGATAGGCGTATCAGTTTTGGTGGCGGTGGCGGAACGCTTCGCGGCAATCGTCGGCGAAGGTCCCCATGCGCTTTCTTGTGCGGCAGGCGCTGCGGTTACGGTGATGGTTTCTTCTTTCGGTTGAACCGCCGCCTGTGCATAGACAGACATGCCGCTAACCGCTGTGGCTACCACTACTGCGATTTTACGCAGCGAGGAATTTGGCTGAGCAGTTTTAAGACGCGCCATTGGTATTTCTCTGATGAAAGTGAATGATAACGTAAACGAGAATTATTATTATAACGAGAGCATAATATTCGAAACGCTGTTGCAAGCGCAAGCAATACGCGTCCCTACTAAAACTAAGGGGTTAAGAAATAACCAGATGAAAAGAAAGGGTTAATAAATTAGGCTGAAAGGTGGCGTTACGCTCTTGCCCAGTAGGCCTGATAAGCGTAGCGCCATCAGGCAAAACAATAGCGAATGGTCGAATAGCAGCGTGATTATCCTGCGCAAATAAAGAAAAACCCGCCGAAGCGGGTTTTGTTGAGGGATTAGTTTCCGCCGAACATATCCTTAATCCAACCCGCTACACCGTCGCTGTCTTTCTTCTCTTGCTGCGCCGGTTGCTGCTGTTGAGGCTGCTGTTGCTGCGGCTGTTGAGAAGATTGATCGAACGGATTACCCGACTGCTGCAGCATTTCCCCCTGCTGACACAGTGAGTCTGGATCGGTGGTCCATACTGGCAGCGTGCGCATCCCACCACTACACACGAAGTTGCCGTCATAGTCCACGCCCATATCCACCACATCCTCCGGTGGCGTCAGCACCAGCGGGGTTGGAGTCTGGTTAGCCAGATAACGCTGATAAATCGACATCGCGCCGCTGGCACCGTACAGCTTGGTTGGCTGGTTGTTATCACGGCCCACCCAGGTGATGGTCACCTGGTTGCCGTCAATCCCGGCGAACCAGGTATCGACGTTGTTGTTGGTGGTCCCGGTTTTACCCGCCAGATGCAGCCCAGGATACTTCGCGCCAAGCTGGCGGCCTGTACCACGCTGAACCACCTGCTGCATGGTCCACAGCGTCATATACGCCGCCTGCGCCGGAACGGCACGCTCAGCCTGCGGGAAGCTCTGGTACAACACCGTGCCATCTTCGGCAATCACCGAACGCAGCGCCGACAGCGGCGCGCGGTTCCCACCGCTGGCAATAGTCTGGAACGCCTGCGCCACTTCGATTGGCGTCAGGTTCAGCGCCCCCAGCAGCATAGCCGGAACCGGGTTAAGCTGATCTTTCGGCGCGCCCAACTTCAGCCAGGTATCGGTCACGGCAGGCAAGCCCAGCGCCATCCCCAGATTCACCGTGGGTACGTTCATTGAGCGCGTTAACGCGTCCACCAGCATCACTTTACCGCTTTCGCTATAGCGACGGTCATCGTTCTGCGGCGACCACACCTGGCCGTTCGGCTGACGCAGCGCAATTGGCGCATCGGCAATCCAGGTATTCAGGCGGTACAGCTTCGGCTGGCTGAGCGCCGTCAGATAGGTCGCCGGTTTCGCCAGAGAACCAATCGAACGACGCGCCTGCATCGCACGGTTATAGCCCGCAAACTGCGGCTCTGCCCCACCGACCATGGCGCGAACTTCGCCGCTAAAGCGATCAACCACCACAATCGCCGTTTCCAGATCGCTCAGCTTACGCTGTTTCTTCAGCACCGGAATGCCTTCCACCGCCGCTTTTTCTGCAGCGTCCTGCGCCACGGAATCAAAGGTGGTGAAAATTTTCACGCCGGAGAGATCTTTAACTTTATCGCCCAGCTTCGCCTGTAGCTCCTGGCGCACCATCTGCATAAACGCTGGCTGTGGGGAGATCACCCCGCCGCGCGGTTGCACGCCTAACGGACGCGCGCTCAGCATGTCATACAGATCCTGGTCGATAATCTGCTGCTGTTGCAGCAGACGCAGCACCAGGTTACGACGCTCCAGCGCCAGCTTCGGGTTACGCCACGGGTTATAAATCGACGCCCCTTTCACCATCCCAACCAGCAGTGCCTGTTGATCGAGGCTTAACTCTTCCACCGGACGTCCGAAGTAATACAAGCTCGCCAGCGGGAAGCCACGGATCTCGTTGTCACCGCTCTGGCCGAGATAGACTTCGTTCATGTACAGCTCAAGAATGCGGTCTTTGCTGTAACGCGCATCCATGATCAGCGCCATATAGGCTTCGTTGGCTTTACGCCAGTAGGAGCGCTCGCTGGAGAGGAACAGGTTCTTCACCAACTGCTGGGTCAGCGTACTGGCCCCCTGTACCGTACGACCTGCCGTCAGGTTCGCCAGCACTGCACGGCCAATGGAATAGAGACTGATCCCGTCGTGCTCATAGAAGTGACGGTCTTCTGTCGCCAATAGCGTGTCCACCAGCAGATCCGGGAAGCCGCTACGCGGGACAAACAGACGCTGCTCGCCGTTAGGTGAAGAGAGCATGGTAATCAGACGCGGATCGAGACGGAAGAAACCGAACTGGCGGTTGTTATCCATATTCTCGATGGTGTCCAGATGATCGCCGTCAAAGGTCAGACGCGCGCGCACCTGCCCTTCTTTGCTGTCCGGGAAGTCAAACGGGCGACGAATCATCTCAATGCTCTTCGCCTGTACGGTGAATTCGCCCGGACGCGTCATCTTCGTCACCTGACGATACTGCGTGGCCTCCAGCAGCTTCACCATCTCGTTCTTGCCGATGGGCATTTCTGGCTCAAGGTTAACCATGCGGCCATATACCGCCGCCGGAAGTTGCCAGACTTTGCCATCAATACGGCTACGAATTTTTTGGTCCAGATACACGCCGTAAATGGCGATCAGCACCAAAAAGACAATCGACAGTTTTACCAGCAGCCAGAACCAGCCGCGCTTACCACGAGGCTTACGCCCTTTGCCCTTACCCTTACGCGGCATCGGTTCTTCATCCTCATAGTCATCATCATCATAATCGTCGTCATACTCTTCATCTCTGAGTTGACGACGGCTCACCTTTTGTTTTACCGGACGCGATGGTTTCCCTTTACGTCCAATTGGCTCGCGGTCATTCCCCGCCATGCTTTTTCTCCGCAACATTCAGGCGCAAAGGCCCGATTCTCTGTTCTTCCGTCCTGCGACAGAAGAAGAAATCTCTCAATTATTACCGCTCTTTCGCCGGATGCGGCATAACGCCTTATCCGGCCTACCGTTACATTACGAATACTTTTTGGTGCGCCGCGTTGGCGCGGTATTCGCCGGATCGTCCGGCCAGACGTGTTTCGGATAACGCCCTTTCATCTCTTTTTGCACCTCGCGGTACGATCCCTGCCAGAACGCGCTCAGATCGCTGGTCACCTGTAGCGGTCGTTGGGCCGGAGACAGCAGCTCCAGCACCAGCGGAACGCGGCCCTGAGCGATGGTTGGAGTCCTCGCTTCGCCAAACATTTCCTGCATCCGCACCGCCAGCGCAGGAGGATTATCTTCATGATAGCGAATGGCAATCCGACTCCCCGTCGGCACAGTGTAATGCGCCGGCAGTTCACTATCCAGACGTTGCAGCATTGACCAGTCCAGCAAACCGCGCAATGCCTGACCCACATTTAATGCTTTTAACGCGCGTAAAGAGTGCACACCGCTCATGTGCGGCAATAGCCAGGTCTCCAGCGTCGCCAGCAGAGAATCTTCATCTACCGCGGGCCAGTCATATTCTGGCAACCAGGTCGCCGCACAGTGCAAACGCAGCCGAAACTGCTCGGCCTCCGGCGTCCAGTTGAGCATACTTAGCCCTTTATCGCGAATGCCATTCAACATCGCCTGGTGCAACTCCTCTTCCGAGGGTTTAGCCAGCGGCTGGACTTTTACCGTGAGCTGACCAATGCACGAGCGGCGTAAGGCTTTTAATGTGCCCTGGGTTTCATCCCACTCGATAGTGTCGGACTGCTTGAGCAGTTCAGGACATGCCTGCATCAGCACGTCAATCTCCAGTGGCAGAGCCAGCAAAATACGCGCATCCGGCGAAGCGCTGCCCTGTAGCAACAGGGGGGCTATCAGCCATTCATGGCGTCCGGAAGCGTCATCAGCATCCAGTATTGCGCCCATACCATTAGCCAGCTGATAACGCCCTTCCTGCCCGCGTCGACGCGCGATCCGGTCGGCAAACGCCTGCGCCAGCAACGGGGAAAGCAGCGTACTGTCGGGCTGTCCGCTGCGAGCATTGAGCCGTTTCAGCAATTGTTGGCTGCGCTGCTGCCAGGCGGGGTGATTGCGTGAAAACGCCACAGCCAGATCGGTACAGCCACCACGCGGCGGCTCCTCCAGAATCGCTGTCAGTTTTGCCGCCGTTGCCGCTTCGGTATCATTGCTGGCGCTGACCAGCATAGCCGCCAGGCGAGGATCGTTCCCCAACATCGCCATTTTCTGCCCGCGAGCGCTGAGCCTGTCACCCGCAAGCGCACCCAGCATCTGCACCAGTTGTTTTGCCGCCTGCAGGTTGATAGCGGGCGGCGTATCCAGCCAGTTTAGTTGCGCGGGATCGGTGCATCCCCATTGCAGCAACTCCATTAGCAGTCCGGACAGATCGCTCTGTAATATCTCCGGCTCCCCTTGCGAAGCCGCTCTTTCCGCCTGCTCTTTGGCAAGCAGATGCAGACAAATTCCGGGTTCCAGACGCCCTGCGCGTCCCGCTCGCTGCGTCATCGAGGCCTGACTGATGCGCTGGGTAATCAGTCGCGTCAGTCCAGTGCGAGCGTCATAGCGCGCCACGCGCTCCTGAGCGCAGTCTACCACCAGCCGAATACCTTCAATCGTTAAGCTGGTTTCAGCAATGTTGGTGGCCAGCACCACTTTGCGCTGGCCTTGCGGCGCGGGCAAAATCGCCTGACGCTGCTCGGCAAGCGTCAGCGCGCCATACAGTGGGCACAGCACAACATCGCTGCCCACACGCGTTGCCAGTTGCTCCTGCACGCGCTGGATTTCCCCAACGCCCGGTAAAAACAGCAGCAGCGACCCGCTTTCATAGCGCAGTAGCTCCGCCGTGGCTATCGCCACCGCTTCGTCAAAACGCAGATGTGCCGCCAGCGGTTGATACCGTCGCTCAACCGGAAATGTGCGGCCTTCAGAGATAATCATGGGCGCATCGGGCAATAACTGCTGCAAGCGCCCGTTATCGAGCGTTGCGGACATGATCAACAGTTTCAGATCGTCACGCAGACCCTGCTGTACATCCAGCAACAGCGCCAGCGCCAGGTCGGCCTGCAAGCTCCGTTCGTGAAATTCATCGAGGATCACTAATCCGACGTCCGTGAGTTCGGGATCGCGTTGGATCATGCGCGTCAGGACGCCTTCCGTCACCACTTCCAGCCGGGTCTGCGGCCCCACGCAGCTTTGCGCACGCATGCGATACCCCACGGTCTCGCCGGGCTTTTCGTTCAGCAACTCCGCCAACCGCTGCGCCACATTGCGTGCCGCCAGACGGCGCGGCTCCAGCAAAATTATCCGCCCCTTGATGCCACCATGCTCAAGCAGTCGCAACGGCAGCCAGGTCGATTTCCCGGCACCGGTCGGCGCGGTCAGCAGCACCTGCGGCGAGGCATCAAGGGCGGTAAGCAGTGCAGGCACTACGGCGGCAACGGGCAACGACGTCACAAATGGCTCCAGAGGGTTAACATTCTTCGCGCTGCATTGTAGCATCGCGTTAATTCATAACCGAGTATCCATCATGTCTGAGCCAAAAAGGCTGTTCTTTGCGATTGAATTGCCTGCCGAGGTTCGGGAGCAGTTAATCCACTGGCGAGCCGCGCAGTTCCCTCCTGAAGCAGGCCGTCCCGTCGCCGCTGAGAATCTGCATCTGACATTGGCCTTTTTAGGCGATGTCAGCGCAGAGAAGCAACAGGCGTTGTCGCAGCTAGCCGGACGCATTCGCCAGCCCGGTTTTACGCTCAAACTGGATGATGCCGGGCAATGGCTGCGTTCGCGAGTAGTGTGGCTGGGGATGCGTCAGCCGCCGCGCGGACTGTTACAACTGGCGAATATGCTGCGGGCGCAGGCCTCACGCAGCGGGTGCTATCAAAGCCCGCAGCCGTTTCACCCGCATATCACGCTGCTGCGCGATGCCGGACACGCGGTTCCCATTCCGCCCCCCGGCTTTGGCTGGTCGTTCCCGGTCACCGGGTTTGCGCTCTATTCCTCCACATTCACGCGGGGGCGTACGCGTTACACGCAGTTGCAACGCTGGATGCTGACTGAATAATCAAAGGGACTGTTCATGCAATTTTCTCCACCTTTACAACCCGCTACGCTCATCCAGCGCTACAAGCGCTTTTTAGCGGATGTGATCACACCGGATGGCACAACGTTAACGTTACACTGCCCAAATACCGGCGCGATGACCGGATGCGCAACGCCTGGTGATACCGTCTGGTATTCGACATCAGAAAATACCAAACGAAAATATCCGCATACCTGGGAATTAACGCAAACGCAATCCGGGGCATTTATTTGTGTTAATACGCTGTGGGCGAACAGATTAGCGAAAGAGGCGATTCAGCAGTCGCTAATTTCAGAAGTTTCAGGCTATAGCATATTGAAAAGTGAAGTAAAATACGGCGCTGAAGGGAGTCGTATAGACTTTTTGTTACAGGCGGATTCCCGACCTGACTGCTATATTGAAGTGAAATCAGTCACGTTGGCGGAAAAAGATCAGGGTTATTTTCCCGATGCCATCACTGAACGAGGTCAGAAACATCTTCGGGAATTGATGAGCGTAGCGGCTGAAGGTAAGCGGGCGGTGATATTTTTCGCAGTGCTACATTCAGCCATTACACGGTTTTCACCCGCGCGCCATATTGATACGAAATATGCGCAATTATTGGTCGAAGCTCGGCAAAAGGGGGTCGAAATTCTGGTTTATAAAGCGGAACTTTCTGCCCATGGTATGACTCTTAAAGAGCCGTTGCCCATTACCTTGTAATGGTGTAAACATCTGGTTAATTAATATTCTGGGCGCGTGTGCAAATACGCTTTTCCTCACAGGGTTGTCAAGTGTTACGTTTAGATAATTGCTATCCGGAAAAGCATCTGCTATTTATAGCGACCTGATTTTTCCCCCGAACATGGGGATCGATAGTGCGTGTTAAGGAGAAGCAACATGCAAGAAGGGCAAAACCGTAAAACATCGTCCCTGAGTATTCTCGCCATCGCTGGGGTGGAGCCGTACCAGGAGAAACCGGGCGAAGAGTATATGAACGAAGCCCAGCTGTCGCACTTCAGGCGTATTCTTGAGGCATGGCGTAATCAACTTAGGGATGAAGTCGATCGCACCGTATCTCATATGCAAGACGAAGCGGCTAACTTCCCTGATCCGGTGGACCGCGCCGCGCAGGAAGAAGAATTCAGCCTTGAGCTGCGTAACCGTGACCGTGAGCGCAAACTGATCAAAAAGATCGAGAAGACGCTGAAGAAGGTAGAAGACGAAGATTTCGGCTACTGCGAATCATGCGGCGTAGAAATTGGTATTCGCCGTCTGGAAGCGCGTCCGACAGCCGATCTGTGTATCGACTGCAAAACGCTGGCAGAAATCCGCGAAAAACAAATGGCAGGTTAATTCCGGTCATTTTTACCACGTTTACTACAGGCGGGAGTTTCTCCCGCCTTATTATTTGTTAGTCCGCAAAATGAGCGATTCACACTATATTGGCCGCTTCGCCCCCTCCCCTTCCGGCGAACTGCACTTCGGTTCACTCATTGCCGCCCTCGGGAGCTACCTGCAGGCCCGTGCCCGGCGCGGCATCTGGCGAGTACGTATTGAAGACATTGCCCCCCCTCGTGAAGTTCCCGGTGCTGCAGAGACGATTCTGCGTCAGCTGGAACATTACGGCCTGCACTGGGATGGCGAAATTTTATGGCAATCCCAGCGTCATGAAGCCTACCGAGAGGCGCTTAGCTGGCTGCATCAGCAGGATCTGAGCTATTACTGCACCTGTACGCGGGCGCGTATTCAAAGCGTCGGCGGTATTTACGACGGCCACTGCCGTGAGTTACGCCTCGGGCCAGAGCAGGCGGCTGTCCGCATCAAGCAACGCCGCCCCGTGCTGCAGTTTACTGACCGGCTACGCGGTGTAATTCAGGCTGACCCGCAACTTGCTGGCGAAGATTTTATTATTCACCGCCGCGACGGGCTGTTTGCCTATAACCTCGCGGTAGTGGTAGATGACCATTTCCAGGGCGTGACGGAAATTGTGCGCGGCGCCGATCTCATAGAACCGACGGTGCGGCAAATTTCGTTGTATCAGCAGTTTGGCTGGCAGGCGCCAGACTATATTCATCTGCCGCTGGCGCTTAACGAACAAGGCGCTAAACTTTCCAAACAAAATCATGCACCTGCCCTGCCGCAAGGCGATCCACGTCCGGTGATTATTGCCGCGCTGCGCTTTCTCGGCCAGCGTGCGGATATCGCGTGGCAGGAAATGCAGGTCGATCAGATCCTTCAGTTTGCCGTCAAAAACTGGAGTCTGACAACGGTGCCAGAATCAGCGATCGTAAATACGCCATTCTCAAATGCGCCACGCTGAGCTATGATTAGCCGCTATTTTTACACAGCAACACTTGTTCTGATTGAAGTTTGACACTACCGAGGTGCACTATTTTTACCCGAGTCGCTAATTTTTGCCGCAAGGTGCTAAGCCGCGAGGAGCGCGAGGCCGAGCTTGCCGTCGCCCGTCCACATATGACGGTAATCCCGCGTGAGCAGCACTCAATCTCCCGCAAAGATATCAGTGAAAATGCCCTGAAGGTAATGTACAGGCTCAATAAGGCCGGATACGAGGCATGGCTGGTTGGCGGGGGCGTGCGCGATCTTTTGCTGGGCAAAAAGCCAAAAGATTTTGATGTCACCACTAACGCAACGCCGGATCAGGTGCGAAAACTGTTTCGCAACTGTCGTCTGGTCGGTCGCCGTTTCCGCCTTGCGCATGTGATGTTTGGCCCGGAAATTATCGAAGTGGCGACCTTTCGCGGCCATCATGAAGGCAGCGACGCCGATCGCACCACGTCGCAACGCGGGCAAAACGGTATGCTGCTGCGCGATAACATCTTTGGCTCCATTGAAGAAGATGCCCAGCGTCGCGATTTCACGATCAACAGCCTGTATTACAGCGTGGCCGATTTCACCGTGCGTGATTACGTCGGTGGCATGCAGGATCTCGAAGAAGGCATCATTCGCCTGATCGGTAATCCGGAAACGCGCTATCGCGAAGATCCCGTACGTATGCTGCGCGCCGTGCGCTTTGCCGCCAAGCTCGACATGCGTATCAGCCCGGAAACCGCAGAGCCGATCCCGCGTCTGGCAACGCTGTTGAACGACATTCCTCCCGCACGCCTGTTTGAAGAAGCGCTTAAGTTGTTACAGGCGGGCTATGGGTATGAAACCTATAAAAAACTGCGTGAGTACAGCCTGTTCCAGCCGCTGTTCCCAACCATTACGCGCTACTTCACCGAAGACGGTGACAGCCCGATGGAACGCATTATCGCCCAGGTGCTGAAGAATACCGATAACCGCATTAACAATGATATGCGCGTTAACCCGGCGTTCTTGTTCGCCGCCATGTTCTGGTATCCGTTACTGGAAGCCGCGCAGAAAATCGCGCAAGAAAGCGGCCTGGCCTATTACGACGCTTTCGCACTGGCAATGAATGACGTACTCGACGAAGCCTGTCGCTCGCTGGCAATCCCGAAACGATTAACCTCGCTGACCCGCGATATCTGGCAGTTGCAGTTACGCATGTCCCGTCGTCAGGGCAAACGCGCCTGGAAGCTGATGGAACATCCGAAGTTCCGCGCCGCCTACGATCTGCTGGCCCTGCGTGCAGAAGTGGAAAACAACGCCGAGCTGCAGCGTCTGGCTCAATGGTGGGGTGAATTCCAGGTTTCAGCGCCGCCGGAGCAAAAAGGCATGCTGAACGAGCTGGATGAAGAGCCTGAACGTCGTCGTCATCGTCGCCCACGTAAACGCGCGCCACGCCGCGAGGGCTCCGCGTGACCAATCGCGAATACCCAATGGATTTCGGGTTGCATCAAGGCGGCGACACAGCGAACTCCCGGGAGCGTACATCAGTACGTGACTGGGATGAGCGAGGAAAGCCAACACAGATGCAGCTTGAAAGACGACGGGTATATATCGCTATTGGCAGCAACCTCGCCTCCCCGCTGGAACAGGTGAATGCTGCCGTACAGGCGATCGGTGAAATTCCCGACAGCCGTATTGTGGCCGTCTCTTCATTTTACCGCACACCGCCATTAGGCCCACAGGATCAGCCCGATTACCTGAACGCCGCCGTGGCGCTGGATACCGCTCTCGCCCCAGAAGAATTGCTTAACCATACCCAGCGCATTGAGCTGCAGCAGGGGCGTGTGCGCAAGGCCGAACGCTGGGGTCCGCGTACGCTGGATCTCGACATTATGCTGTTTGGCAATGAAGTGATTAACACCGACCGTCTGACCGTGCCGCACTACGACATGAAAAACCGGGGCTTTATGCTGTGGCCGCTGTTTGAGATCGCCCCTGATCTGATCTTTCCGGATGGTATCAGCTTGCATCAGCATCTCACCGATCTTGGTGCGGCAAAACCCGCCCACTGGTAAAACATAGCCTCCCCTTTAGCGTTTACTGCTTTAGCGCCAAACGATTGCTTAAATCAATTGCCCCCCTGAATGTGACTGTTAGAATGCCGGTAAATATGACTTTCATCATCAGGAAATGTTATGAAACCGACCACCATTTCGCTGTTACAGAAATGCAAACAGGAAAAGAAACGCTTCGCCACCATTACCGCGTACGATTACAGCTTCGCCAAATTATTCGCCGATGAAGGCATCAACGTGATGCTGGTGGGCGACTCACTGGGCATGACAATTCAGGGGCACGACTCCACCCTGCCGGTCACCGTGGAAGATATCGCCTACCACACCCGCGCCGTTCGCCGTGGCGCGCCGAACTGCCTGCTGCTCTCCGACCTGCCGTTTATGGCTTATGCCACGCCGGAACAGACGTTTGAAAACGCGGCCATCGTGATGCGTGCGGGGGCCAATATGGTCAAGATTGAAGGCGGCGCATGGTTGGTTGATACGGTGAAAATGCTCACCGAACGCGCCGTCCCGGTTTGTGGTCATCTGGGGCTGACGCCGCAATCGGTGAATATCTTCGGCGGCTATAAAATTCAGGGCCGCGGCGACGCCGGGCAGGTACTGCTGGATGACGCGCTGGCCTTAGAAGCGGCAGGCGCTCAACTGTTGGTGCTGGAATGCGTGCCGGTTGAACTGGCGAAGCGCGTTACTGAAGCGCTGTCGATTCCTGTGATCGGCATCGGCGCGGGCAACGTCACCGATGGTCAGATCCTGGTAATGCACGATGCGTTTGGCATCACCGGCGGTCATATTCCAAAATTCGCGAAAAATTTCCTTGCCGAAGCGGGCGACATGCGCGCCGCCGTACGGCAGTATATGGCAGAAGTGGAGTCCGGCGTTTATCCGGGCGAAGAACACAGTTTCCATTAAGGAGTCCAGGTGTGTTAATTATCGAAACCCTGCCGCTGCTGCGTCAGCATATCCGTCGTCTGCGCCAGGAAGGCAAACGCGTCGCATTGGTTCCCTCTATGGGCAATCTGCACGACGGCCATATGAAACTGGTTGATGAGGCAAAAGCCCGGGCTGATGTGGTCATCGTCAGCATTTTCGTCAATCCGATGCAATTCGACAGACCGGAAGATTTGGTGCGCTATCCGCGCACGCTGCAGGAAGACTGCGAAAAACTGAACAAGCGCAAAGTCGATTATGTCTTTGCTCCAGCCGTTGAGGAAATCTACCCGCAGGGGCTGGAAGGCCAGACGTACGTTGATGTTCCCGGCCTCTCTACCATGCTGGAAGGCGCCAGCCGTCCGGGCCACTTCCGCGGCGTCTCAACTATCGTCAGCAAGCTGTTCAACCTGATCCAGCCGGATATCGCCTGCTTTGGCGAGAAGGATTTCCAGCAACTGGCGCTGATTCGCAAAATGGTCGCCGATCTGGGCTACGACATTGAGATAGTCGGCGTGCCGATTATCCGCGCCAAAGATGGTCTGGCGCTCAGCTCGCGTAACGGGTATCTGACGGCAGAGCAGCGTAAAATCGCCCCGGGATTATACAAAGTGATGAGCGGCATCGGCGAAAAGTTACAGGCCGGTGAGCGTGACCTGGACGAGATGATTGCCATTGCAGCGCAAGAACTGAATGAAAAAGGCTTCCGCGCCGACGATATTCAGATCCGCGATGCCGACACGCTGCTTGAACTCACCGAAAACAGCAAACGTGCGGTCATTCTGGTCGCCGCATGGCTGGGACAGGCGCGTTTGATCGATAATCAAAGCGTTATATTAGCCCAGTAGACAGGGGTTAAAAATCGGGCAATACTGCCTGAGAATTTCCAAAGCAGGCTACAAGCGCCTGCTTAGCCAAGATAAACGACAGGGTATAGAAGTTATGATTCGCACCATGCTGCAAGGCAAGCTCCACCGCGTAAAAGTCACGCAGGCGGACCTGCACTACGAAGGTTCCTGTGCCATTGACCAGGATTTCCTCGATGCCTCCGGTATTCTGGAAAACGAAGCGATTGATATCTGGAACGTGACCAATGGGAAACGTTTCTCAACCTATGCGATTGCGGCTGAACGCGGCTCCAAAATCATCTCGGTGAACGGTGCGGCGGCGCATTGCGCTGAAGTTGGCGACATTGTGATTATCGCCAGCTTCGTCACCATGTCTGATGAAGAAGCCCGGACATGGCGGCCGAAAGTGGCCTACTTTGAAGGCGACAACGAAATGAAGCGCACCGCGAAAGCTATTCCGGTCCAGGTTGCCTGATAGTCCTTACCCCTGCGGCTGATTGACGATCAGCCGCGACATCGTTTCCAGCGAATCCGTGCGTAAAATATACAGCCTTTTGAGCAGCATCGGATTATCGCCCGGCTTCACCTTCCCTCTCACCGTAGTTACCGCCATGTGAAATCCCGCATCGCCCGCCGCTTTTACCGCCGTGGCGTTATAACCGCCAAACGGATATGAAAGGTACAGGACGTGAGGATTGAACTGGGACAGCGCCCGACGCGAACGGGCAAAATCGAACAGAATGTTGTGATAGTTGCGGCTCAGCAGGATCGGCCGATGATGAGCGTCCACGCGATGTAAAAAATGGGTATGCGACTGGAAGTCAAACACATCCCTGATCCCATTCAGTTCAGAGACGCTCATAAACTGTAGCGATTTCGGATCCCACTTCTGCGGATGGCGCTTAATGCGTGACGAGATGATAAACGCCGTCGCCTTCATGCCGTTCTGTTTCAACACCGGATAAGCATAACGACTCACCGACTTCAGACCATCGTCGAAAGTCAGCACCACCGCCCGCGCCGGGAGGTTCATATTGTTGCGTACATAGCCTTCCAGTTGATACATCGTCAGCGTCGTGTAGCCGCGATCGTGTAGCCAGGCCATCTGGTTGCTAAAAGCGCGTACGGAGGTTGTGGTGGAGGTGTGACGAAAGCGGGTATTCTCTTCATCACGCAGAATATGATGATAGGTTAACACCGGGATGCCGTTGTCTTCCTGCGCATCCAGAGCACTGATATAGGCCAGTCTGCCACCAATGCGGATCTGGTACCACGTCTGGTTGAGTCGGTCTTTAAGCTTACTGATTATGGGATAGCGCAGATTATCCGCCAGCACGCCAAACGGGGCGCTACCGACATCCGGGGCATTATAAACCGGAGTATCTTTCCAGGTAATCAGGCTTTGGTTGCTGAGGGGTTTATTGAGATCGCCCAAACCATCGTCAACTTTCTGCCGCCCCTGAACAGGCTCCAGATGCCCCTTATCAATAAACCCGGTACCAAAGCCAAAGGTGAATTCGTAATAGTCAGCCGCTATCGGCTCTACGGCAAGGAGCTGCCCGGCGCGAACATTCCCCACCGTCACCATTTTGTCACCTATCTGCGCCCACACGGCAGCCGCTTCGGTAGTTTGCATGTAGCGAGCAGGCAAAGCCGCAGCTACGCTGCCAGAAGACAGGAGCAACAAAATAAGCACAACGCGCATAACCATATGAGATAACCGAACCGAGGCGAGAAACCTCGGCTATTGTAGCAAAAGCGCCATCAATACCAACGATTAATACTCGTACAAATCATGCTTCAACACAAAGGGGGGATTTTTTTGTTGTTGATGCCAGAGGCTTGAGACCTCCGGCCCGCCAAGCGCAACAATGCAATCGCGAAACGCAGAGCTGCTCATTGATTCCCGCGACGAAAGCATTCGCTCAAGCAATGAATAGCTGATACCTGAAATCACTTCACACTGGGGGTGTTTGTGGCTCATTAACGAGGCCACGCGGTACGGTGCGGCCCCCGCGGTATCCGTCAGGAAGATCACGCCCTCGCCTGAGTCAGTAGCATGCAGAGCGTGGCACATCATGCGGCTCAGCATATTTGAGCTGAGCCCACGCCAAAAACTTACCGCCTGGCATTGGGCCAACGGGCCGTGCTTCTGCTCCAGACGATGCAGCATATCCTGTGCCTTATCGTCATGACAGGTAATTACCCAACCTAACATTGCCTTCCTCCTTAGCAGGCAAGTAGTTTATCAATGTGATAAATCCATAATGGTGATAAGCGTCAAAAGTCTTCCTCTCCCGAGCAGAGAGAGGAAGAAAGAATTAACTGCGCAAACCGCGTCCACGCTGGATCAGGTACCAGCACAGCAAATAAAACACCGCGATGAACACCACCAGCACGCCAAACGTGGTGACCAGCGGAACATCATGGATACCCAGGAAGCCGTAGCGGAATCCGCTGATCATGTAGACAATTGGGTTCAGGTGCGACAGCCCCTGCCAGAACGGCGGCAGCAGCGTTAACGAATAGAATACGCCCCCCAGATAGGTCAGCGGTGTTAGTACGAAGGTTGGGATCAGGCTGATATCGTCAAAGGTTTTGGCGAAGACTGCATTCAGTAAGCCCGCCAGCGAGAACAGAATCGCGGTCAGCACCAATGTGAGCGCCACAAACACCCACGAATGTACCTGGAACGGCACAAAGAACAGCGACACCGCGGTAACCAGAATGCCCACGCACAGCCCGCGCGCCACGCCGCCGCCGACAAAACCAGCGATAATGACGTGCGTCGGTACCGGAGCGACCAGCAGTTCTTCAATATTGCGTTGAAACTTGGCGCTAAAGAATGACGATGCCACGTTAGCGTACGAGTTGGTGATTACAGCCATCATAATCAGCCCCGGCACAATAAACTGCATGTAGCTAAAACCATGCATTTCGCCGATACGCGAGCCAATCAAATTACCAAAAATAATAAAATAGAGCGTCATGGTGATGACGGGAGGAACCAAAGTCTGGACCCAGATACGCATAAAGCGGTGGATCTCTTTCGCCCAGATGCTTTTCAGCGCAACCCAATACAGCTGCATCATGCGCGATCTCCTTGTTTTTCATGCACCAGAGAAACAAACAGTTCTTCCAGTCGGTTCGCTTTGTTACGCATACTCAATACCTGAATACCCTGGGCGCTCAGTTGTGAGAACACGCTGTTAACCCCTTGCTCACGCAGAACTTCCACTTCCAGCGTCGAGGTATCAACCAGACGATACTGATACCCTTCCAGTTTTGGCAGCGGACTTTTCGGCGCCAGATCGAGAATAAAGGTTTCGGATTTCAGTTTAGAGAGCAGGCTCTTCATGGAGGTATTTTCCACCAGCTCGCCGTGCTGAATAATACCGATATTGCGACACAGCATTTCCGCTTCTTCGAGATAGTGGGTGGTCAGAATAATCGTGGTGCCTTTGTCGTTTAAATCTTTTAAAAAGCCCCACATTGAACGACGTAGCTCAATGTCGACGCCCGCCGTCGGTTCGTCGAGAATCAACAGCTTTGGCTCATGCATCAGCGCACGAGCGATCATCAGACGACGTTTCATCCCGCCGGAAAGCATACGCGCACGTTCGTTACGCTTTTCCCACAAGTCGAGCTGTTTTAGATATATTTCGCTACGCTTAACGGCTTCTTTATGCTCAACGCCGTAGTAACCTGCCTGGTTGACCACGATCTGCTGCACGGTTTCAAACGGGTTAAAGTTAAACTCCTGCGGCACAAGACCAAGCTGACGTTTAGCGTTAACCGTATCTTTATCGAGATCGTATCCGAAGACGCTTACCCGTCCGGAAGTTTTATTCACCAGCGAACTGATAATGCCGATGGTGGTGGATTTACCTGCGCCATTCGGTCCCAAAAGCGCATAAAAATCACCCGCTTCGACTTGCAAATCTATGCCGCGTAGCGCCTGCACGCCACCGGGATAGGTTTTCTTAAGTTCTTGAAGTTCCAGAGCAATGGTCATGGTTTTTTACTTACCTTACGTTCTGACATTTCATATATAGTTTAATTAATGCTGGAGTTACCCTATATTAGCCCATCGAATTTATCTGGTTTCGGGTCGTACAACTCCATGAAAGACATAGATACACTCATCAGCAACAATGCACTATGGTCAAAGATGCTGGTAGAAGAGGATCCCGGATTTTTTGAAACGCTGACACATGCGCAGAATCCACGTTTTCTATGGATTGGATGTTCCGATAGCCGCGTTCCCGCTGAACGATTGACCGGTCTGGAACCGGGCGAATTATTCGTCCACCGTAATGTTGCCAATCTGGTTATTCACACCGACCTGAACTGCCTCTCAGTGGTTCAGTATGCGGTGGATGTGCTGGAAGTGGAACATATTATTATTTGCGGCCACTACGGATGCGGCGGCGTCCAGGCGGCTATTGAAAATAAAGAACAGGGGCTGATTGATAACTGGTTACTGCATATTCGCGATATCTGGTTTAAACACAGCTCACTGCTGGGCGAAATGCCGCAGGAACGCCGCATGGACACTCTGTGCGAACTGAATGTCATGGAGCAGGTCTATAACCTGGGTCATTCAACGATTATGCGATCCGCCTGGAAGCGCGGTCAGAAAGTCACGATTCACGGCTGGGCCTACGGTATTCATGATGGCCTGCTGCGCGATCTCGACGTCACCGCCACCAGCCGCGAAACGCTGGAGCAGCGCTATCGCCAGGGCTTATCTAACCTCAGCCAGAAACACTGCAACCATAAATAATGTGACATTGCCGGGAGGCGGCTATGCCTTACCCGGCCTACAAACCTGCGCCGTAGGCCTGATAAGCGAAGCGCCATCAGGCACTCCAGCCAATTACTCGTCCAGCAGCACTACTTTGCCAACGTACGGCAGATGGCGATAACGCTGAGCATAGTCAATGCCGTAGCCGACCACAAACTCATCTGGAATAGAGAATCCGATAAACTCAACCGGCACATCCACTTCACGACGGGAAGGTTTATCCAGCAGCGTACAGATAGCCAGGGATTTCGGCTCGCGCAGGCTCAGAATCTCACGCACTTTAGACAGCGTGTTGCCGGAGTCGATGATGTCTTCAACAATCAGCACGTCTTTGCCACGAATGTCTTCATCCAGGTCTTTCAGGATTTTAACATCACGCGTGGTAGACATTCCGCTGCCATAACTGGATGCAGTCATGAAATCGACTTCGTGGGAGACATGCACTTCACGGCACAGGTCCGCCATAAACATAAATGAGCCGCGTAACAGACCAACCAGCACCATATCGCTGCCGCTGTCCTTATAACGTTCGTTAATCTGACGTCCCAGTTCAGCAATACGCGCTTTGATCTCCGCTTCCGGGATCATGACTTCAACAGTATGTTTCATATCTCTAACCATATGATTTAAAAACAAATCACTCAATGCTTACTTTTAATAAGCGAGCATCTAAGCGCAAGGCACGCAGTATACCAGCAAAAGCATTCATCCGCGGCATCTGTTGATAAAGTTCATTGTGTGACAATCATCACGCGTTTTAACTCCTATAATTAACTGCTATTAAAGAAATAACCCCTGTGATGGTATTTTTTATGGCAAATAACAACGTACGATCCCAACGACTTATCGTGACACTGAGTGCTCTGTTCGCCGCACTTTGTGGACTCTATCTCCTGATTGGCGGAGGCTGGCTGGTCGCCATCGGTGGCTCCTGGTATTACCCTATTGCGGGTCTGGCCATGCTCGGCGTGGCCTTCCTGCTATGGCGTAGTCAACGCTCCGCGCTTTGGCTGTATGCCGTCCTGCTTCTCGCCACTATGATTTGGGGCGTATGGGAAGTCGGGTTTGATTTCTGGGCATTAACACCGCGTAGCGATATCCTGGTCTTCTTCGGTATCTGGCTGATTCTGCCGTTCGTCTGGCGCCATCTGATCGTACCTTCCAGCGGGGCGGTAACAGCGCTGGTCGTCGCACTACTGATTAGCGGCGGGATCCTGACCTGGGCGGGTTTCAACGATCCCCAGGAAATACACGGCACGCTGAGCGCGGATACCACCCCGGCCGAAGCAATTTCACCGGTGGCCGACGAGGACTGGCCCGCTTACGGGCGCAATCAGGAAGGTCAACGCTACTCACCGTTAAAACAAATTAACGCCGACAACGTACATCAATTGAAAGAAGCCTGGGTATTTCGTACCGGTGATTTAAAACAGCCGAACGATCCGGGTGAAATCACCAATGAAGTCACGCCGATCAAAGTTGGTGATACGCTCTATCTGTGTACCGCCCACCAGCGTCTGTTTGCACTTGATGCGGCGAGCGGTAAAGAGAAGTGGCATTTCGATCCGCAACTCAATACCAACACCTCTTTCCAGCACGTGACCTGTCGCGGCGTTTCTTATCATGAAGCACGGGCCGATAACGCCAGCCCGGAAGTGGTTGCTGACTGTCCGCGCCGCATCATCCTGCCGGTGAACGATGGCCGTCTGTTTGCCCTGAACGCGGAAACCGGTAAGCTGTGCGCAACCTTCGCCAATAAAGGCATCCTTAACTTACAGACCAACATGCCGGATACCACGCCGGGTCTGTATGAGCCGACGTCGCCGCCCATCATTACTGATAAAACCATCGTGATTGCCGGGTCGGTGACCGATAACTTCTCCACCCGCGAAACCTCCGGCGTTATCCGTGGTTTCGATGTGAATACCGGTAAGCTGCTGTGGGCGTTCGACCCAGGCGCCAAAGATCCCAATTTCATCCCGTCAGATGAACATACGTTCACCTTTAACTCACCAAACTCCTGGGCCCCTGCGGCCTACGACGCGAAGCTGGATCTGGTGTATCTGCCGATGGGCGTCACCACTCCGGACATCTGGGGCGGTAACCGCACGCCGGAACAGGAACGTTATGCCAGCGCCATCCTGGCGTTAAATGCCACGACCGGGAAATTGGCCTGGAGCTATCAAACCGTTCATCACGATCTATGGGATATGGACTTACCGGCGCAGCCGACGCTGGCGGATATCACCGTTAAAGGGCAGAAAGTCCCGGTCATTTACGCCCCGGCGAAAACCGGTAACATCTTCGTGCTCGACCGCCGTAATGGTGAACTGGTGGTACCTGCCCCGGAAAAACCGGTGCCGCAAGGCGCAGCCAAAGGTGATTACGTCAGCAAAACCCAGCCGTTCTCCGATCTCACCTTCCGTCCGCAGAAAGATTTGAGCGGTGCGGATATGTGGGGCGCCACCATATTCGACCAGTTGGTGTGTCGTGTGATGTTCCACCAACTGCGTTATGAGGGCATCTTCACCCCGCCTTCGGAGCAAGGTACGCTGGTGTTCCCCGGCAACCTGGGGATGTTTGAATGGGGCGGCATCTCCGTTGATCCCAACCGTCAGGTCGCGATTGCTAACCCGATGGCGCTGCCGTTTGTGTCGAAGCTAATCCCACGCGGCCCTGGCAATCCGATGGAGCCGCCGAAAGATGCCAAAGGCACCGGCACAGAATCAGGGATTCAGCCGCAGTACGGCGTGCCGTTTGGCGTCACGCTGAATCCGTTCCTGTCGCCATTTGGCCTGCCGTGTAAGCAGCCAGCCTGGGGCTACATCTCCGCCGTGGATCTGAAGACCAATGAAGTAGTGTGGAAAAAACGTATTGGCACACCGCAGGACAGCATGCCGTTCCCAATGCCGATTCAGGTGCCGTTCAATATGGGAATGCCAATGCTGGGGGGGCCTATTTCCACCGCCGGTAACGTGCTGTTCATTGCCGCGACCGCCGACAACTATCTGCGCGCCTACAACATGAGTAACGGTGAGAAATTGTGGCAAGGTCGTCTACCGGCAGGTGGACAGGCGACACCGATGACCTATGAAGTGAATGGCAAACAGTATGTGGTGATCTCCGCCGGAGGCCACGGCTCATTTGGCACGAAGATGGGCGATTATATCGTGGCGTACGCGTTGCCGGACGAGGCTAAATAACTGAAAAGCCCGGTGGCGCTATGCTTACCGGGCCTACGGATGCGACATACAGGCCGGGTAAGGCGAAGCCGCCACCCGGCTTTTTTTATACCGTGAATCCGAGCATCATGCCGGTATCTTCATGCTCTAACAAATGGCAATGCGCCATATAGGCATGCTCTTTCGGCGCGTCATGGTCAAACTTCACCAGCACCTCGCTGACGCCGCCTTCTACCCGTACCGTGTCCTTCCATCCCGCGCGGTGCGCGGCAGGCGCGTTGCCATTCTCAGACAAAATGCGGAACTGGGTGCCGTGAATATGGAACGGATGCAGCATCATGTCGCCCTGACCGGAAATCACCCAGCGCTCATGCTGCCCTTTCGCCGCAGCGAACATCGGTTTATTCATATCAAACGCCAGACCGTTAATCCGGTTAGCATTATGGAAATCAAATGATCCCGCCTGCTTCATGTTGCCATGCTGCATATTCCCCATGTTGCCATGGTTCATATTGCCATGATTCATCTTCCCGTGGCCCATATTGTCATTATTCATATGGTCCATCATCTTCCCATGATCCATACCCGCCATCGCCTGACCGCCGTACTTCTTCATCAGCATTTGCATGCCCATCATGTCGAGCATCGGATCCATAGACAGCTGTAGTTTGCGCACCGTCAGGCCATCCAGTGACGGTAGCGACGGCATGGATGTCAGCGAATCCGGCAGCGTTGCGGAAGCGGTAATCAACAGCGGTTGAATGCGCATCACCGGGTGCGGCTTATCAAATGGCGCAACCGCCATACCCATCTGGCTCACAGGCAGGGTAAGTAGATTGAAAGCTTTACCGTCGCTCACATCCACCAGCACTTCAAAGCGCTCGCCCATCAGCATGGGAAGTTCAGTGACTTTGACCGGTTCAGCCAACAGTCCACCATCGCTGGCAATAACGTACAGAGGACGATTGTCGCTGGCGGCAATATTCAGCGAGCGAGCGTTACACCCGTTCAGCAGGCGCAAACGCAGCCAACCGCGCGGCGCGGCATGCTGAGGATAAATCGCGCCGTTGGTCAGCAGCGTATCGCCAAACCAGCCGACGGCAGCGGTCATCATGTCCAGTTGATAGTTGATCTGTCCATCGGCGGAAAACTGCTTATCCTGAATAATCACCGGCACATCATCTATGCCCCACTGCTTCGGCAGTAGTAGTTTGTGGATCTCTTCATCTTCAATCAGCACCAGTCCGGCCAGCCCCATCGCCACCTGACGACCGGTTTTGCCATGCTGATGCGGGTGGAACCAACAGGTTGCTGCCCGTTGCTCCGGTGTGAAAGTGACTGAGCGTTTCCCGCCTGCCGGGATAATACCTTGCGGCCCACCGTCAACTTCACCAGGAATTTCCAGTCCGTGCCAGTGCAACGTCGTCTCTTCGGCAAGCTGGTTGTGGATATCCACCGTCACCGATTGCCCTTTATTCAGCTTTAGCGCCGGTCCGAGCAAATTGCCGTTATATCCCCACGTCGTGGCGGTTTTACCTGCAAAGCTCGACTGCCCGACTTGTGCAATCAACTGAATGCGATTAGAAGCATCGGCGGTTAACAGGTCTGGAATGGGCAATGCCGGACGGTCGGCGGCAAATACGCTACGGCTCCACAGAGGTAATGCTGACGCGACGCCCAGCGCCACGGAGTACTTTAAAAAGTCACGACGTTGCATAATCACTTCCTTATATTCAGCAGCTTAAGCAGGCTATCTTTTAAGCATAAGCCTTCCCCTTACGGGAAGGTCAAGTAAACGGCTAATAATAAAGGTCGTCGCTTCGCTCGCAGTGTGCTAACGTTTAAATTCCGTGATGCAGTGGTAGAAGCAATGAAGACGTTTTTCAGAACAGTTTTGTTCGGCAGCCTGATGGCCGTATGCGCAAATAGCTACGCGCTGAGCGAGTCCGAAGCCGAAGATATGGCCGATTTAACGGCAGTTTTTGTTTTTCTGAAAAATGACTGTGGATACCAGAATTTGCCAAATGGGCAGATCCGTCGCGCACTGGTCTTTTTTGCCCAGCAAAACCAGTGGGACCTGAGTAATTACGACACCTTCAACATGAAGGCGCTGGGTGAGGACAGCTATCGCGATCTCAGCGGTATCGGCATCCCAACGGCAAAAAAATGCAAAGCGCTGGCGCGTGATTCCCTGAGCCTGTTGGCTTACGTTAAATAATCCACCGCCGTTACTCTGGCTGTACCAGCGTCAGGGCCACGGATTGCGCTTTTAATTCAGCCTTTGCGCCTTGCGGTAAATTCACATCGGTAACAATATCAGTAAAGCGGCTAAGCGGCGCGACGTTAAATAACGAATGCGCGCCATACTTACTGCTATCCGCCAGTAATACCTTCCGTTGCGCATTGGCGATAATTTCTTGCTTCAGTCCCGCTTTGTCTTCCGTTGGCGTGGTCACACCCTTGTCCATGCTCCAGGTGTTACAGCTCATAAAGGCGATATCGGGATAGACGCTACGCAACATTTTCCGTCCAAACTCACCAATGCAGGACTGACTGCTGTCATCAATGCGCCCACCAACAATCGTCACTTCTATCTGGCGGAATTCTGACAAAAACAGGGCAATATGCAGATCAACAGTAATGACGCGCAGCGGCAAATGGGTCAGACATTTTGCCAGCTCCAGCATTGTGGTACCGGCATCAAGCACCACGGCATCGCCAGCATGCACCATTGAGGCGGCAAAACGCGCAATCGCCCGTTTCTCAGCGGGCGATCGCAGTTGCTTTTCATTGGTAGTCGGCTGCGCCGCTTCAAAACGTCGCAGGGCAACACCGCCGTGGCTACGGCTGATCACGCCCTGTTCATCCAGCTTGATGAGGTCGCGTCTGATTGTTGCTGGAGAGGCGTCAACCGCCTCAACCAGTTGCTCCACGGTAACCAGCGTATGATTTTTCAAATACGCCACAATCTTATCCAGACGGTGTTGGCCTTTCATAACAGTAAATTACGCCAGTTGCATTGCCAGTTTGATCGATACGGCCATGCTCTCAGATTTTGCTTTTCCCGTCCAGGCGATATCAAATGCCGTACCGTGATCGGCTGAGGTACGAATAAACGGCAAACCTGCTGTGATATTTACCCCATCATAAAAACCAAGCAACTTAAGCGGGATATGACCCTGATCGTGATACATCGCCACCACCATGTCGTACTGGCCTTCATAAGCCTGCAAAAAAACAGTATCCGGCGGG
This sequence comes from Citrobacter sp. Cc139, assembly GCF_030334645.1. Lineage (NCBI taxonomy): Bacteria > Pseudomonadati > Pseudomonadota > Gammaproteobacteria > Enterobacterales > Enterobacteriaceae > Citrobacter > Citrobacter sp. Cc139. Next base: position 267,487 of record NZ_JAOWDM010000076.1, on the reverse strand, counting down.
CACGGTCCGTATACATTCATCCCCTTCGCTTTCATATTCTCAATCGCAGGCCCGACAATGCGGATTTCCTCATCACCAAACAGGCCATTCTCACCGGCATGTGGATTCACCCCCGCGACGGCAATACGCGGATGCGCAAAACCGACGCGCTTCAGGAAGGTATCTGCAATGCCAATCACCGTTTCAACACGTTGCCCATTGAGCGTATCGAGAAATTTGCGCAAAGCAATATGCGTGGAAACATGGATGACTTTCAGCTTGTCGGTGTAGAGCACCATGGCGTAATCACGACTTTCCGTCAACGTTGCCAGTAGTTCCGTATGTCCGGGATAATTGTGTCCGCCAAGATGTAATGCTTCTTTATTCAACGGCGCGGTCGCAATAGCATGCACATCGCCCTTCATCGCCAGTTCCGTCGCCCGTTTTACACAGCGATAGGCCAGATCGCCTGCCTGCGCCTGCACTGTTCCCGGGACCAGTTCGTCGGGTTGCGCCAACGGTTCATCAATCACATGAATCGTACCCGGTTCGAATCGGGCATCAGCAACCTTTTCGATTGCGCGGAATGTCACCCCTTCAGCCAGCCCCTGGGTCTGTAATCGCTGCAGAGTTTGCAGGCACCCAACCACCACCAGCGGGGCGCCATTAAGGTCATCTTCACGCAGTGCTTTAACAATAATTTCCGGACCAATCCCCGCCGGATCTCCCATCGTAATCGCAATAGTTTTAGTTACCACGGTACATCTCCTCAATAAAATAAAGCGCATCACAAAGGGTCGTGTCGGAACCGAATCCACCCGCTTTGGTGATCACTGGCAAGTCATCAATCTCGCTGTTTACAAATGTTCCACACGGAATACAGGGGGCAACCTCACTTTGAATGCGATACCCTTCTGCCCCCAGCGCACTGGCGACCGCCGTAGCAATATCGCCTCCGGTCAGGAACAAACCGCCGATACGCGCCCGCTCAATAATCCGCAATGTTATCTCTCCAAGACGCCGACTCAGCAGCTCTCCCAACTGTTGCCGGCTCATCCCCAGGTTGGCGCACAGCGAGTCGATCATATTCCGGTCTTCTGCACGCCGACTGGTACGCAAGATCGTGTGCTGTTGCTGGCTCAACTGCGCGCAAGCCTGTTCAACAACAGAGGCCATTTCCTGCTCAAATGACGATGCAGACAATCGTGCAGCATCGATTTCAACCACCGTTGCCCGGCCCTGGCACAACGCTTTTTCCACCTGACGTCGCGTTGCTTCGCTCATTGAGCCCGCCACAACCAGCACCGGTAATGCCTGCTTTTCTTGCATAAACGTTCCGGCAGGTAAGGCATTGGCAAGCCCTGCCGCCCCAACCAATAACGGCATCTGTTTTTGTTCGCAAACAGCGTGTGCGATTAGCGACAGATCTCGCTCTTCCACTGCATCCACAACCACCATGCATTCGCCTTCTGTCGCAAAAGCGCGAAGCAGCGCACTTAAGCTTCCCCGACGCACATCCGATAGCGACACCTCATGTACCGGGATATCGCTTTGCAACGCGATCAGCTCAGCAATACGAGAAGAGTGAATGGGCGTTTTTGGATCGCTGGCAAATTCCGTCTCTAACAGCGGCACGCCATGTACCAGACATAATCCATCCTGCGTGGTACGCCCGGCAGCAGGGATCGCTGCCGCAATCACGGCCAGCGTCCGACCAGCAGCACGCATCGCTGAGGTGACTTCGGCCCCGACATTGCCCCGGAAAGTAGAGTCGATTTTTTTGTATACCAGCGGTGTTACTTCTTCTTCACACCATGGCGCTAACGCCTGTTGTACAGCTGCAGCGGCCTGCATTGCAGGCATCGCCCGACTTTCGGTGTTGATGACCAGAACATCGGCGCGACGAGAGGGTTTCTGCGCAGGTGTGAGCATGACCTCCGTACGTGCGCCTTTTTTCGCCAACTGTACGCCGGTATCGTTAGACCCCGTAAAATCATCGGCGATAACGATCATTTTCATGCTTTGTTCTCCTGAACTGCCTGGCGCGCCTGCTTTTTCGCCACCCACGACGTAAGAATTGGCGTCAGAATAGCGGTCGTGATGACTGATGCTGCGATCAACGGCGCAGCCGCAGCAGCAACCTCTGCCAGCGATGGATCGGCTTGTGCTATCGCCAACGGCGTCGCTACCGCGTTCCCTGCAGTACTGGATGCAGCAGCGCCAGCAATACCACTCCCTCCGACGAGACGGTCGGCGCGAATGTTAAAGAAGCCGCCAACAAAGGTGGTCAGCACCCCCAACAGAATGCCCGCCAGACCGCCCTGCAGCAGCATTTCCAGGTTAATACCGGCCCCAAGCGCAAAGGCAAAGAAAGGAATGAGCAACGGACCGCCTTTGGTCAGGAAGTCACGCATATTGGCATCGAGGTTACCGAGGATCATACCTACCACCAGCGGTACCAAAACCGCCACCAGCGCCATGACAGGAATATTTGCCATACCCGCCGCGCCCAATGCGATCATGGTAAAGAAAGGCCCATCATTCAGCGACAAGATAGAGATCGCACCGACATCACGTTCGTTGCCAAACTCCCCCACCAGCGCCGCATAAAGCCCGCCATTGGAGTTACTCATTGCCGCAATAATGGCGACACCGCTTAAGCCAAAGATACCTTCCGCGCCAAACAGATGTTCAACCCCGAGACCAATCGCGATGGCGACAAGTAATTTTGTCAGCGTAATCGTACCGCCTTGTAACAAAGCTTGTGGCGCCGCCTTTACGCTAATCCCTGCGCCCATGCAGAGCAGGAACGCGCCGATTAGGGGAGCTGCGCCATTTTTAAATAAAGCAGTGGTGAATCCACCAATCTGCAACGCCTGCGGGGCAAAAGTGTTGATAATGGCACCGATAACCAACGGCACAACCATCATGCCGCCGGGTACACGTTCTATTGCCTTCTTGATGTTCATGGTCTTCCCGCCTGTTGTTATGTTGTGATTAAATAAAATCATAACGATTATATTCAATCAAAATAAAAGCGCAAACGCGGCAGATCACAGTTTAATAATGATCAATAAAAATCAAATAATCATTTTTGTGAAAAAAAAGCCGGGTTCGTCTCACCCGGCTTGATTGATATCTGAAATTTCTCAGGATTGATGGACAAATTCACGGTACGCCGCGACCACTTGCAGAAAATCCTCTACGCCGCAGAGCGAAAAGCTCTCTTCGTCGTAGTAGCTCATCCCCTCTTCCATTTCATCGCCTGAGAACTCAAGCTGATTGGCGCGAATCATCACCTCTTCGCCATCCAGCCAGAGCGTGTATTCATGCCCTGCTCGCTGCCAGGAGCGCTCACTGCCCTTAACCGCACGCGCCGCCTGTTCCACTTCATCAAGTAAGGCCAGGTTCTCTTTCACTTCTTCATTAAACCAGTGCCCCACCACCTCGTGGCCCATGGACATACGCACTTTTACCACTCCGGTAATATCGCGCAGAAATTCGTAATCCATAATGTCTTCCTCTGCTCCCGGCAATGCGCCAATACCGCATTGCGCCTTGCTGTAATTATCGCAGCAGCGCGGCAGAAAAAAAGCGTAGCGGGTATAAGGAATAGAAATAAAAATGCCCGGAGAAGCAGACTTCTCCGGGCATTGATGCGTTTTTACACAAAACGCGTTAGCGCATTAGACTGCGGTCTGGAAAATCACGCCGTCCGCTTTCTCGGTGTACTGAGAAAGCTGGTCGAAGTTCAGATAACGGTAGGTATCCACCGCCGTCTTATCCACCTGCGCCACATAAGTCTGATACTCTTCCGCTGTAGGCAGTTTGCCAATCAGCGCCGCAACCGCCGCCAGCTCAGCAGAAGCCAGATAGACGTTTGCCCCAGTACCTAAACGGTTCGGGAAGTTACGGGTAGAGGTCGATACCACCGTTGCGCCGTCAGCCACACGCGCCTGGTTACCCATACACAGGGAACAGCCAGGGATCTCAATACGCGCGCCGCTCTTACCAAACACGCTGTAGTAGCCTTCTTCGGTCAGTTGCGCCGCGTCCATACGGGTCGGCGGAGCCACCCACAGGCGCGTCGGCAGTTGGCCTTTGTGCGCATCCAGCAGCTTACCAGCGGCGCGGAAGTGGCCGATGTTGGTCATGCAGGAACCGATGAACACTTCGTCGATCTTCTCGCCCTGCACATCGGACAGCAAACGCGCGTCGTCCGGATCGTTCGGCGCACACAGGATCGGCTCTTTGATATCCGCCAGATCGATGTCGATCACCGCCGCGTATTCCGCGTCAGCATCGGCTTCCAGCAGCTGCGGATCCGCCAGCCATTTTTCCATGCCCTGCACGCGACGTTCCAGCGTACGACGATCGCCGTAGCCTTCTGCAATCATCCACTTCAGCAGCACGATGTTGGAGGTCAGGTACTCGATAATCGGTTCTTTGTTCAGCTTGATGGTACAACCGGCAGCGGAACGCTCGGCAGAAGCATCGGTCAGTTCAAACGCCTGCTCGACTTTCAGATCCGGCAGACCTTCAATTTCCAGGATGCGGCCAGAGAAGATGTTTTTCTTCCCTTTCTTCTCCACGGTCAGCAGGCCCTGTTTAATTGCATACAGCGGGATGGCGTGTACCAGATCGCGCAAAGTGATGCCCGGCTGCATTTTGCCTTTGAAGCGCACCAGAACGGATTCCGGCATATCCAGCGGCATCACACCGGTCGCGGCAGCAAACGCCACCAGACCAGAGCCCGCCGGGAAGGAAATACCAATCGGGAAACGGGTATGGGAGTCACCGCCAGTACCGACGGTATCCGGCAGCAGCATGCGGTTCAGCCAGGAGTGGATAACGCCGTCGCCCGGACGCAGCGACACACCGCCGCGGTTCATGATGAAGTCTGGCAGCGTGTGGTGCGTGTTCACGTCCACCGGCTTCGGATACGCCGCAGTGTGACAGAAGGACTGCATCACCAGGTCAGAAGAGAAGCCCAGACACGCCAGGTCTTTTAGTTCATCACGGGTCATCGGGCCAGTGGTATCCTGGGAACCCACGGAAGTCATCTTCGGTTCGCAGTACGCGCCCGGACGGATACCTTTCACACCGCAGGCGCGGCCAACCATTTTCTGCGCCAGAGAGAAGCCGCGGCTGCTTTCCGCCACGTCTTTCGCCTGACGGAAAACGTCTGAGTGCGGCAGACCCAGCGCTTCACGCGCTTTGGTGGTCAGGCCACGACCGATAATCAGCGGGATACGGCCGCCGGCGCGGACTTCGTCGATCAGCACGTCGGTTTTCAGTTCAAATGTCGCCAGCAGCTCACCGGTTTCGTGGTTGCGCACTTCACCGCTGTAAGGGTAAACATCAATCACGTCGCCCATGTTCATGTTCGACACGTCGACTTCAATCGGCAGCGCGCCCGCATCTTCCATCGTGTTGAAGAAGATAGGCGCAATTTTGCCGCCGAGGCACAGACCGCCGCCGCGCTTGTTCGGCACATGCGGGATATCATCGCCCATGAACCACAGTACGGAGTTGGTCGCCGATTTACGGGAGGAACCGGTGCCGACAACATCACCGACGTAGGCCAGCGGGTAGCCTTTTTTCTGTAATGCTTCGATTTGTTTGATCGGGCCAACGACGCCCGGCTGATCCGGGTCAATGCCTTCACGGGCGTTTTTCAGCATCGCCAGGGCGTGCAGAGGGATATCCGGGCGTGACCACGCATCCGGGGCCGGAGAGAGGTCATCGGTGTTGGTTTCACCCGTCACTTTAAAGACGGTAACGGTGATTTTTTCAGCAAGCTGAGGACGGTTCAGGAACCATTCGGCATCAGCCCAGGACTGCATTACCTGCTTCGCATATTCGTTACCCGCTTTGGCTTTTTCTTCTACATCGTAGAAGTTATCGAACATCAGCAGCGTTGAAGAGAGCGCTTTCGCAGCAATCGGCGCCAGTTTGGCGTCGTCCAGCGCATCGATCAGCGGATGAATGTTGTAACCACCCTGCATGGTGCCCAGCAGTTCAATGGCTTTTTCTGGCGTGACCAGTGGGGAGGTGGTGTCGCCTTTCGCGACAGCAGCGAGAAAACCGGCTTTAACATATGCGGCTTCATCTACGCCAGGAGGAACGCGGTTGATCAACAGGTCTAACAGGAATTCTTCTTCGCCCACAGGCGGGGTCTTCAGCAGCTCGACAAGTGCGGCCATTTGGGTTGCGTCTAAAGGTTTGGGCACAATCCCCTGGGCAGCACGCTCAGCTACGTGCTTACGGTATTCTTCTAGCACGACGATATCTCCTCGCTCTCATTGTCATAATGCGGCGCTTTTGTTGATGGGCGATTCTCTTCACGCTCCTGTGAGACAGTAGTTAGTAGGGTAAATGCCCGGTACCGCATAAGGCACAATAACAGGATTTTCTTTAAGTGTTAATCTGTTTACAAAAAAGCAACATAAAAAATTGGCTGAATCGTTAAGAATGGTGTAGCGGCGAGGCGGGACGCATTTCAGAGGGATAAAGAGCGCCGTAAAGCGGTTGATTTTCAAGCGTGACGCGCTGAATTTTCCAGCGTTTTTTTAGCCGTCAGATATAATTGTGTAATAAATACTCACACTCTTTTTCCGGACCTGCCGGCTGAATCCCCAATAAAAGTCAAAACTGTCAAACACGGGTGCATGATACTCGCGGCAACAGGAACGCCTCACGGCACAGCGCTTGTCTCGTTGGAGTCATTTTATGAAGTTGCCATTTAAGCCACATCTGCTTGTTCTTCTGTGCAGTGCCGGGTTGTTTGCCGCCTCTGGCGTGATGTTCGTTAAAAGTCGCGTAACGGAGCCCGCTGCGCCGGCCCCCGTCGCACAACAACCTTCAACGCCGGCACCAGCTCCCGTAGCGGCCCCTGCTCCCGTTGACCAACCTGCGCCTGCTGCCGCGCCGACATACTCGGCTGCGCAAATCGATCAGTGGGTGGCACCTATCGCGCTCTATCCGGATTCACTGCTGTCACAAATTTTGATGGCCTCAACCTATCCGGCTAACGTCATCCAGGCCGCGCAGTGGTCAAAAGATAATCCCAAAATGCAGGGCGATGCCGCCATTCAGGCCGTTGCTGGTCAACCCTGGGATCCCAGCGTGAAATCGCTGGTTGCCTTTCCACAGTTGATGTCACTGATGGGTGAAAATCCACCGTGGGTACAAAGCCTGGGTGACGCTTTCCTCGCGCAACCGAAAGACGTCATGGACTCCGTACAACGCCTGCGCGCGCTGGCGCAACAAACCGGGGCGTTGCAATCGACACCGCAACAGACCGTCACTACTGTGACAAAAGCGGCACCGGCTAAAACCGTCACCAGCGAGTCAACAACCAGTTCTACTACCACGACCGCCACGACAAGCCCAACGATTATCAAAATTGAATCCGCCGATCCACAGGTGGTGTACGTCCCCACCTATAACCCGAACACGGTTTACGGCACCTGGCCCAATACCGCCTATCCGCCAACCTATCTGCCGCCAACGCCCGGCGAGCAGTTTGGCAACAGCTTCGTGAACGGTTTAGGCTTCAGCCTCGGTGTCGCCACAACCTATGCCATCTTCAGCAACATCGACTGGGATGATGACGATGACTGGGACCACCATCATCACGATGACTGGGATAACCATGGCGGGTATAACCGCAACGGCGATAACAACATCAATATCAACGTTGATAACTTCAATAAAATCAGCGGACAACGGCTAACGGACGCCAACCGTAACTGGCAGCACAACCCGGCCTATCGCGAGGGTGTGCCGTACCCTAATAGCCAGCTCAATAACCGCTTTCACTCCACTAATACGGCAACGGGCTTAAGCTCAACCCAGCAACGACCGGTCAACCGTGATAGCCAGCGTCAGGCAGCCCTGAGCCAGATGGAAAAATCAACGGGGAAAACTTTCCCGCAAACGGCGCGTACGGGCACGAGAGACGCCCAGCGTCAGGCATCCAGTCAACAACTGAAGCAAATTTCTCAGCGTAATAACTACCGCGGTTACGATACCAAACCGCAAACGGCGCAACGGGCAAACACTCAGCAGCGTGAAAATCGCCAGGCTGCCGCCCAGCGCCAGGAGAAACGGATCACGCAACCGGCGCAGCAACGCAATATACAGCAACATAATTTTCTACAACGGACCAGCCAGCCGCGCGCCAATGCGCTGAGCGGCAATGACAGTCGCTCCGCCAGTTGGCAGGCGCAGCAGCAGCGAGGGGCCCAAAGCAGGCAGTTCGCCCGCAACCAGCCATCTCGCCAGCTATCCGGCGGTCGTGCTGAACACCGTGAATTCCGTCATCGTTAAGGGAACCGACATGAAAAATAAACTACTCAGTGGAATGGTGTTGTTCATGGTTTCGGCCACCGCGATGGCACAGCAATCCTTCAGCACGCCAGACCAGGCCACCAATGCGCTGGCAAACGCTATTAGTGAGCAAAATGAAAGTGCGATGAACAACCTGCTCGGGGAAAACTGGCGCGAGTTTCTGCCGCCGGAAGGCGTCGATCCTGATGCGGTTGATCGCTTCCTGCGCGACTGGAAGGTTCGCCATAACACCGTTGTTGATGGCAATACCGCGCATCTGGTGGTCGGAGACAGCGACTGGCAACTGCCGATCCCGATGGTTAAAACCACCTCTGGCTGGCAATTTGATATTAAGGAAGCGGCCGAAGAGATCCTGACCCGTGAGATTGGGCGCAACGAACTCGCTGCCATCGAGGCGTTACATGCCTACGTCGATGCTCAGCAAAGCTACTTTGCGATGAACCAGACATACGCACAAAAGATTGTCAGCTCTGAAGGGAAAAAAGATGGTCTGTACTGGCCCGTTTCACCCGGTGAAGCGCCAAGCCCGCTTGGACCAGCCTTCAGTCCGCAGGAACCCGGTACAGGCTATCACGGTTATCATTTCCGTATTCTTCCCGACAAAACCAGCGGCTTTGCGATGGTTGCCTGGCCCGTTAGCTACGATCATACTGGCGTGATGAGCTTTATGGTTAACGGTGATGACAAGGTCTATCAGGCGGATCTTGGCGAGGAGTCGCAGCAAAAAGCACAGGCGTTAACCGCCTACCACCTGGATAAAACCTGGCAGCCTGTCGCGCCCTGAATCCCCAGAGTCGAAGGATGAGTTGCCGGGTAAGCGTACCCCCCCCGGCAACTCGCAACAAATTACAGGATGTTAGCGACAGATTTCGCCAGTTGAGCTTCCAGAACCGGCTTCGCTTCTTCGAACTTCAGGTTTACCTTATTTGCATTTGAAACAACACGAGTCTGGTATTTTGCGCGATCGCCTTGCGCAGTGCTGGTTTGCAGCTTGATGCCGGACGTCCCCTGACGCAGCGCGGCAACGTTATCCGTTGTCACTTTCGCTTTGCTGCGCTCGGAGATTTGCAGGTCAGTGACCATGGTGTAGTTTACGTCCTCCACCATCGCATCCGCAGCCATACCGATCAGTCCCGCAGCCAGGCCAACGCCCAGCGCCGCGCCGGAGGAGTTGCTGTTATAAGCGGTAATCCCCGCGCCTAAAGCTGCCCCCATCGCCGCCCCTTCATAACCGGTCTTCAGGAAGCCCTGAGCTTCGCGCAGATCCATTTTGTCCGCTTTCAGTACGTTCGCCTGCACCCAGTAGTAAGCGTTATCCGGCGAACTGGTCACTTTATAGCCCTTAGCCGACAGGTCATTTGCCAGCAGGGTTTGCAGATTGCTCATGTCTTTATCGGAAGTGTTTTTCACCTGAATGTAGACGGTCTTCTCGCTGGAAGGCTCCAGCCAGATGGTCTCACTCATCTGCGTTTTCACTTCAAGATTACGTTTTTTAACGGCGGTGGTCATGGCGCCACACCCGGTCAGGGTCATTGTCGCGACAACCATGCCAACAACCGCGATTTTTTTTAAAGACATGTTTTTTCCTTTTTTCGTGTAATAAAGAGTCCAGAGCCTCTTAACCGCGCGGCCAGTAGCCACACAATGGCGAAAAAAGTATCGGCAGTTGCGCAATTTTTTTTAGCGGAAATATCAATAAGATGACTACCAGAACTGGTAGTTTGGGATTGGCGTCATTGCCCAGACGCTCACGTCAGCGAAGATGTGTCTGACGTGAGCGGGAGAGTTAATTCTGATGCGGCATTAATTCAGGATAACCTTTAAACGCTGGCTTAGTGCTGGTAAGTGCTACTTCATCAGCCCGAATGCTGCCAGAGTTTGTTGCCCATACACCTTCCTGTGTCTGGCTAATCTGCTGATGCTGCGCATTCAAATTTTGTCCCATTGCCGCAATATGCGTGCTTTCGGTACCACCGCTGTTGGTAGCCCATGGGATGACGGCATCCTGCGCCAGCGCCATGCCGGAAATAAACACGGTAGTCATTACTGCTGCTTTTAAAAAACGTTTCATCATTTCCCCTCTCAATTTGTTATCACGCTATTAGTTTAGAGGGTTATTAGTTTCATCTAATGACAAGATAAGGTAATTTATTTCTTGTGAAACAGGAAGTTGATTTGGAATGCCGATTTCATGCGGTTCGGGCGTATCGTGCAGTACGGGAAAAAACATTTTCTGGCAATTCGGCTATTCACCTTAATTTTTGCCAAATTTTGACACCATTTTGTAACAAACACATAAAAAAAAGCGGCCATTCAGCCGCTTTTTATCATTTTGGAAAAATTACTTTTTCTTCGCTTTCGGATTCGGCAGGTCGGTGATGCTACCTTCGAACACTTCGGCAGCCAGACCGACGGACTCGTGCAGCGTCGGATGCGCGTGGATGGTCAGCGCGATGTCTTCAGCGTCACAACCCATTTCGATCGCCAGACCGATTTCACCCAGCAGCTCGCCGCCGTTGGTACCGACAATCGCTCCACCGATCACACGGTGAGATTCTTTGTCGAAAATCAGTTTGGTCATACCGTCTGCGCAGTCAGAAGCGATAGCACGGCCAGAAGCAGCCCACGGGAAGGTGGCGGTTTCGTAGCTGATGCCTTTTTCTTTCGCTTCTTTCTCAGTCAGGCCAACCCATGCAACTTCTGGTTCAGTGTACGCGATGGATGGGATAACTTTCGGATCGAAGTAGTGTTTCTTACCGGCGATAACTTCAGCGGCAACGTGACCTTCGTGAACACCTTTATGCGCCAGCATCGGCTGACCGACGATATCACCGATAGCAAAGATGTGCGGCACGTTGGTGCGCAGCTGTTTGTCAACGCGGATGAAGCCACGGTCGTCAACTTCCACGCCAGCTTTGCCCGCATCGAGGTTTTTGCCGTTCGGTACACGACCGATAGCCACCAGCACGGCATCGTAACGCTGTGCTTCAGCAGGCGCTTTTTTACCTTCCATGGAAACGTAGATACCGTCTTCTTTCGCTTCAACGGCGGTCACTTTGGTTTCCAGCATCAGGTTGAATTTCTTGCTGATGCGCTTGGTGAAGACTTTAACCACGTCTTTATCGGCAGCCGGGATAACCTGATCGAACATTTCAACTACGTCGATCTCTGAACCCAGCGCATGGTACACGGTACCCATTTCCAGACCGATGATACCGCCGCCCATAACCAGCAGGCGCTTAGGAACCGTTTTCAGTTCCAGCGCGTCAGTGGAGTCCCACACGCGCGGATCTTCATGCGGAATGAACGGCAGTTCGATCGGACGGGAACCCGCCGCGATGATCGCGTTGTCGAAGTTGATCACGGTTTTGCCGTTTTCGCCTTCAACTTCCAGGGTGTTCGCCCCGGTAAATTTACCCAGACCGTTAACCACTTTCACTTTACGGCCTTTAGCCATACCAGCCAGACCGCCGGTCAGTTGAGTGATAACTTTTTCTTTCCAGGTACGAATCTTGTCGATATCGGTTTTCGGCTCGCCAAAAACGATACCGTGTTCAGCCAACGCTTTGGCTTCTTCGATAACTTTAGCTACGTGCAGCAGCGCTTTAGAAGGGATACAGCCGACGTTCAGACAAACACCGCCGAGGGTGCTGTAACGTTCTACGATGACGGTCTCCAGACCTAAATCTGCGCAACGGAAGGCAGCAGAGTAACCTGCAGGGCCTGCCCCAAGTACCACGACCTGAGTTTTGATTTCAGTGCTCATCATGACCTCTTAATTTATACCCGTCGTCCACCGGGTCGTTCTATCCGCCCGTATTTTACAAAATTGTTAACAATTTTGAAACAACAAACGGCAACCGATTTGTCTTTCGCACAATAACCTCACTGACTTCATGAGATTACCAGAAAAAAGCCGGCCGTCGGGCCGGCTTTTTCGCTTACATCACCAGGCGGCGAATGTCAGACAGCATGTTGTTGATGATGGTGATAAAGCGCGCACCATCCGCACCGTCGATTACGCGGTGGTCAAAGGAGAGCGAAATCGGCATCATCAGACGCGGCATAAACTCTTTACCGTTCCACACTGGCTCCATTGCGGACTTGGAGACACCGAGGATCGCCACTTCCGGCGCGTTAACAATCGGCGCGAAGTGGGTAGTACCCAGGCCACCGATGCTGGAGATGGTGAAGCAACCGCCCTGCATTTCGCCAGCAGTCAGCTTGCCATCACGCGCTTTCTTGGAGATGGTGGTCAGTTCGCGAGACAGCTCGGTAATGCTCTTCTTGTTCACGTCTTTGAAGACCGGAACAACCAGACCATTCGGCGTATCAACCGCAACACCGATGTTGATGTATTTCTTCAGGGTCAGACGCTGACCATCTTCGGACAGAGAGCTGTTGAAGCGCGGCATCTGTTCCAGAGCGGCGGCAACGGCTTTCATGATGAAGACCACTGGGGTGAATTTCACGTCCAGTTTACGTTTTTCAGCTTCGGCGTTCTGCTGTTTACGGAACGCTTCCAGATCGGTGATATCGGTCTTATCAAAGTGCGTAACGTGCGGGATCATCACCCAGTTACGGCTCAGGTTCGCCCCAGAAATTTTCTGGATACGGCCCAGTTCCACTTCTTCGATTTCACCAAACTTGCTGAAGTCCACTTTCGGCCAAGGCAGCATGCCCGGGATACCGCCGCCAGTAGATGCTGCCGGTGCAGACTCGGCGCGTTTAACCGCGTCTTTCACGTAAGCCTGAACGTCTTCACGCAGGATACGACCTTTACGACCGGTACCTTTCACTTTCGCCAGGTTCACACCAAACTCGCGCGCCAGGCGGCGAATCAGTGGAGTCGCGTGGACGTAAGCGTCGTTTTCAGCGAAGTCAGATTTACCTTCCGCTTTTGCAGCTGGAGCTGCTGGCTTCTCAGCTTTCGCCGCAGGAGCCGGAGCCGCCGCTTCTTGTTTAGCCGGAGCGGCCGCAGGCGCTGCGCCTTCAACTTCGAAGACCATAATCAGAGAACCGGTTTTCACTTTGTCGCCGGTGCTGATTTTGATTTCTTTCACGGTGCCCGCGAACGGCGCCGGAACTTCCATTGACGCTTTGTCGCCTTCAACGGTGATCAGTGATTGTTCAGCGGCAATTTTATCGCCCACTTTAACCATCACTTCAGTGACTTCAACTTCATCACCACCGATGTCCGGCACGTTCACTTCTTTCGAGCCAGAGGCTGCCGGAGCCGGAGCTGCTGCTGGAGCCGCTTCAGCTTTCGCCGGGGCAGCCGCACCAGCTTCGCCTGCTACTTCAAAGATCATAATCAGGGAGCCGGTAGACACTTTGTCGCCAGTGCTGATTTTGATCTCTTTCACGGTGCCTGCGAACGGCGCCGGAACTTCCATAGAGGCTTTGTCGCCTTCAACGGTGATCAGAGACTGCTCAGCCGCAACGGTGTCGCCCACTTTAACCATCACTTCGGTCACTTCGACTTCGTCGCCGCCGATGTCCGGTACGTGTACTTCTTTCGCCGCTGCCGCAGCAGGTGCTGCTGCCGGAGCCGCTTCTTTTTTCTCTTCTGCCGGAGCAGGTGCAGCAGCTGCTGCACCGTCGGCGGAATCGAAAATCATGATCAGTTTGCCGGTCTCAGTTTTATCGCCAACAGAGACTTTGATCTCTTTAACGATACCAGCCTGAGGAGACGGAACTTCCATAGAGGCTTTGTCGCCTTCTACGGTGATCAGCGACTGTTCAGCTTCAACTTTGTCGCCCACTTTGACCAGGATCTCGGTGATTTCAACTTCATCAGCCCCGATGTCCGGTACATTGATTTCGATAGCCATTATTCTTTTACCTCTTACGCCAGACGCGGGTTAACTTTATCTGCATCGATGTTGAATTTGGTGATTGCGTCAGCAACCACTTTCTTATCGATTTCGCCACGTTTAGCCAGTTCGCCCAGGGCCGCTACAACCACGTAGGAAGCATCAACTTCGAAGTGGTGACGCAGGTTTTCACGGCTGTCAGAGCGACCGAAGCCGTCAGTACCCAGTACGCGGTAATCATCAGCCGGTACATAAGTACGAACCTGTTCGGCAAACAGTTTCATATAGTCAGTAGATGCTACTGCCGGTGCGTCGTTCATTACCTGAGCGATGTACGGAACGCGCGGCGTTTCCATCGGGTGCAGCATGTTCCAGCGCTCACAATCCTGGCCATCACGCGCCAGTTCAGTGAAGGAGGTTACGCTGTACACGTCAGAACCCACACCGTAGTCGTTCGCCAGGATCTGAGCAGCTTCACGCACGTGACGCAGGATAGAACCGGAGCCCAGCAGCTGAACTTTACCTTTCTTACCTTCGAGGGTTTCGAGTTTGTAGATACCTTTACGGATACCTTCCTCGGCACCTGCTGGCATTGCCGGCATGTGGTAGTTTTCGTTCAGGGTGGTGATGTAGTAGTAAACGTTCTCTTGTTTCTCACCGTACATACGCTCCAGACCATCGTGCATGATGACCGCAACTTCGTACGCGTAAGACGGATCGTAAGAGATACAGTTCGGGATAGTCAGAGACTGAATATGGCTGTGACCATCTTCGTGCTGCAGACCTTCGCCGTTCAGCGTAGTACGACCGGAAGTACCACCAATCAGGAAGCCGCGAGCCTGCTGGTCGCCTGCCTGCCAGCACAGGTCGCCGATACGCTGGAACCCGAACATGGAGTAGTAGATGTAGAACGGAATCATCGGCAGATCGTTGGTGCTGTAAGAAGTCGCAGCAGCCAGCCAGGATGCGCCGGCACCCAGTTCGTTGATACCTTCCTGCAGGATCTGACCTTTCTCGTCTTCTTTATAGTAAGCAACCTGCTCACGGTCCTGCGGGGTGTACTGCTGGCCGTTCGGGCTGTAGATACCGATCTGACGGAACAGACCTTCCATACCGAAAGTACGCGCTTCGTCAGCGATGATCGGAACCAGACGATCTTTGATCGACTTGTTCTTCAGCATCACGTTCAGTGCACGAACGAACGCGATAGTGGTGGAGATTTCTTTGTTCTGCTCTTCCAGCAGCGCACCGAAGTCTTCCAGCGCCGGCAGTTCCAGCTTCTCGGTGAAGTTCGGCTGACGAGCAGGCAGGTAGCCGTGCAGTTTCTGACGCTGGGCGTGCAGATAAGTGTGCTCTTCAGAACCTTCCGGGAAGGTGATGTAAGACAGGTTTTCAACCTGCTCATCGGTCACTGGAACGTTGAAACGGTCGCGGATATAACGCACGCCGTCCATGTTCATTTTCTTAACCTGGTGAGCGATGTTTTTACCTTCGGCGGTGTCACCCATGCCGTAACCTTTAATGGTATGGGCGAGGATTACAGTTGCTTTGCCTTTGGTTTCCTGCGCTTTTTTCAGTGCAGCGTAGACTTTCTTCGGATCGTGACCACCACGGTTCAGAGCCCAAATCTGCTCATCGGTCCAGTCAGCAACCAGAGCTGCGGTTTCCGGGTATTTACCGAAGAAGTGCTCACGTACGTATGCGCCATCTTTGGATTTGAAGGTCTGGTAGTCGCCGTCAACGGTTTCGTTCATCAGTTGGATCAGTTTACCGCTGGTGTCTTTACGCAGCAGCTCATCCCAACGACCGCCCCACATGACTTTGATAACGTTCCAGCCAGCACCTGCAAAGATGCCTTCCAGTTCGTTAACAATCTTGCCGTTACCGGTGACCGGGCCGTCAAGACGCTGCAGGTTACAGTTGATAACAAAGACCAGGTTGTCCAGTTTTTCACGGGTCGCGATAGTGATCGCACCTTTAGATTCTGGCTCATCCATCTCGCCGTCGCCGAGGAAGGCGTAAACGGTTTGTTTAGAGGTATCTTTCAGGCCACGGTGTTCCAGATATTTCAGGAATTTAGCCTGGTAGATAGCACCGATTGGACCCAGACCCATAGAGACGGTCGGGAACTGCCAGAATTCCGGCATCAGTTTCGGGTGCGGGTAGGAAGACAGGCCTTTGCCGTGAACTTCCTGGCGGAAGTTGTTCATCTGCTCTTCGGTCAGACGACCTTCCAGGAATGCGCGTGCGTAGATACCCGGAGAGATGTGACCCTGGAAGTATACCAGGTCGCCGCCATCCTGCTCGTTGCGTGCACGGAAGAAGTGGTTGAAGCAAACATCATATACCGTTGCGGAGGACTGGAAGGATGCCATGTGGCCACCCAGCTCAAGGTCCTTTTTAGACGCGCGAAGTACGGTCATGATGGCGTTCCAGCGGATAGCAGAACGGATACGACGTTCCAGATCCAGATTACCCGGGTATTCCGGCTCATCTTCAACGGCAATAGTGTTGACATAATTGCTGGCCCCTGCACCTGCCGCTACTTTCACGCCGCCTTTGCGCGCTTCTGAAAGCAGTTGGTCGATCAGATACTGAGCACGCTCAACACCTTCTTCACGGATGACCGATTCGATCGCCTGTAGCCAGTCGCGAGTTTCGATCGGATCCACGTCATTTGGGAAACGTTCTGACATGGGGGTATTCCTTATCTATCTAATACGTTGAGTTATCTGGAACCTGTCCCATTACGTTCTCGCCAGAGAGCGTAATAAGACAGGTTCTGCGTTTAGTTGCCGCGCTTTTAGTTCGCGCTTGATTTACAACATCTTCTGGTTAACGTTCTGCCAGAAAAATCACTAATTCTTTCGTTGCTCCAGACGGCGTAAGGCGCGTTCTCGACGGCTTTCCTCACGGCTTCTGTCCAGTAAAATCTCTTCGATAAACGCCAGGTGACGGTGAGACGCTTCACGCGCCTCTTCAGGCTTCCCGGCGATGATTGCTTCAAAGATACGGGTACGATGACTGCTTACCAGCGGCAGCATCTCGCGACGCGCATACAGCAATTCGAAGTTTTGCCGAACGTTCTGGGCCAGCATCGGCTCCATACACCTTAGCAGATGGAGCAGCACCACATTGTGTGCGGCTTCGGTGACAGCAATTTGATACTGGAGTACCGCATCGGATTCGCCGTCCAGATCGCCGGACTGTTGCGCAAGCTCGATCGCATGGTGGAGTTCACGGATACGCGTTTTGTCTTCATCCGTGCTGCGCAGTGCAGCGTAATAGGCTGCAATACCTTCCAACGCATGGCGCGTCTCAAGCAGGTCAAACTGGGATTCAGGATGGTCAGAGAGCAGCTCTACCAGTGGGTCGCTAAAGCTTTGCCACAGGCTGCTCTGTACAAAAGTGCCGCCGCCCTGACGACGAAGCAGTAACCCCTTCGCTTCAAGGCGTTGGATCGCCTCGCGTAAGGAGGGGCGGGAGACGTCGAACTGTTTTGCCAGCTCGCGTTCCGGTGGGAGTTTTTCTCCGGGGCGAAGTGTCCCCTCAAGAATTAAAAACTCCAGCTGCTGCTCAATCACATCGGAGAGTTTTGGTTGGCGGATTTTGCTGTAGGCCATGATTTCCTGTCTTAAGCCATTTGCCCGGAGTCAATTGGTCTTACCAATTTCATGTTCTTGACGCTAAAGTAACAAAGTATTCACCTTCTGTCCATACAGGTTTTGATTGAAATCAGTAAAGGAGGCACATTTTAACAACATTACAGAAATAACGTTTCAAACATGTAACTATGCACAAATGTTAAATTTACCCACCACGGGGTAGTTTTAACCTAATTTAAACGAAAAAATATATTATCTGAACCGATTCACCCACTTAATCATCGAGTTTATAAGCAAAATTTATGAATAAAAATTCATAATGGAAATTTTGTGGTAGTTAAACTCGCATTTACAAATGGTTTCTTTTTATTCAACTCGTCAACACCCTCGCATAAAGCAGGTGCATTCGCGCCCGCATACCATTATTCTGATCAAGACAAAAGTATTAAGGCAACATTTCTTTATTGGCATCTGTAAACAAATTAATACAACAAACGGAATTGCAAACTTACACACGCATTGCTGTGTAGTTCAAAAAATAAGTACTCGAAATTATGAAGAGTAAAACCACACACGAGGTTTAATGATGGAAAGTCAACCGCATGGCGATCAGCTCAAGCGCGGCCTTAAAAACCGCCATATACAGCTAATCGCGCTGGGTGGCGCGATTGGTACCGGGTTATTCCTCGGTAGCGCATCCGTTATCCAGTCTGCAGGACCGGGGATTATCCTGGGTTACGCTATTGCCGGCTTTATCGCCTTTTTGATCATGCGCCAGCTCGGTGAAATGGTCGTTGAAGAGCCGGTTGCAGGCTCCTTTAGCCACTTTGCCTATAAATACTGGGGCGGTTTCGCGGGTTTCTCTTCCGGCTGGAACTATTGGGTACTGTACGTTTTGGTTGCCATGGCAGAGCTAACTGCCGTAGGTAAATACATTCAGTTCTGGTATCCGGAGATCCCAACCTGGGTTTCTGCGGCGGCCTTCTTCGTTCTGATCAACGCCATCAACCTGACCAACGTGAAGGTGTTTGGCGAGATGGAGTTCTGGTTTGCCATTATTAAAGTCATCGCCGTAGTCGCCATGATCCTGTTCGGCGGCTGGCTGCTGTTTAGCGGCAACGGCGGCCCACAGGCCACCGTCAGCAACTTGTGGAGCCAGGGGGGATTCCTACCGCACGGCTTCACCGGTCTGGTGATGATGATGGCGATTATCATGTTCTCCTTTGGTGGGCTGGAACTGGTCGGCATCACCGCGGCAGAAGCCGATAACCCGGAGCAAAGCATTCCCAAAGCGACTAACCAGGTTATCTACCGTATCCTGATTTTCTATGTCGGTTCGCTGGCGGTTCTGCTTTCCCTGATGCCGTGGACGCGCGTCACCGCTGATACCAGCCCGTTTGTCCTTATTTTCCACGAGCTGGGCGACACCTTTGTTGCCAATGCGCTGAACATCGTGGTGTTGACCGCCGCCCTTTCTGTCTATAACAGCTGCGTATACTGCAACAGTCGTATGCTGTTCGGTCTGGCGCAGCAGGGTAATGCGCCGAAAGCGCTGATGAACGTCGACAAACGCGGCGTACCGGTGAACACTATTCTGGTCTCCGCGCTGGTAACGGCTCTGTGCGTGCTGATCAACTATCTGGCGCCGGAATCCGCCTTTGGCCTACTGATGGCATTGGTGGTTTCCGCCCTGGTGATCAACTGGGCGATGATCAGCCTGGCGCACATGAAGTTCCGCAAAGCCAAACAGCAGCAGGGCGTAACCACTCGCTTCCCGGCGCTGTTCTACCCGCTGGGTAACTGGGTATGCCTGCTGTTCATGGCCGCAGTGCTGGTGATTATGCTGATGACGCCGGGCATGGCGATCTCGGTGTACTTAATCCCGGTATGGATTGGTATTCTTGGCATCGGCTATCTGTGCAAGCAGAAAACGGCCCGCGCGGTTAAAGCGCATTAAACTTCCCTCCCCCACCTGGACCGGGTGGGGGTTGTTACCTGCCTCACACTTTCCCATTCACGACTGTTTCGTCCATATCAGCGGCGTTATCCTGCAACGTAAAAACACCGGTACCAGACAATAATTCTCTCCATATCTCATTAATGGAGTGCAGTTGATGGAAACCAGTAAGCTCACGGTGAAAGAAAAGATCGGCTATGGAATGGGCGACGCCGGATGCAACATCATCTTTGGCGCCATCATGTTGTTTGTTAACTATTTTTACACAGATATTTTTGGTCTTGCACCTGCCCTGGTCGGCGTATTACTGCTCTCAGTACGCGTTATCGATGCCGTTACCGACCCTATAATGGGCGCGATGGCCGACCGCACACGCAGTAAATATGGTCGATTTCGTCCATGGCTTTTGTGGATGGCTTTCCCTTACGCATTATTCAGCGTGCTTATGTTTACCACCCCTGAGTGGACGTATAACAGCAAGGTTATCTATGCCTTCGTCACCTACTTCCTGCTCTCTATTACCTATACGGCGATCAACATTCCCTACTGCTCGCTCGGCAGCGTTATCACCAACGATCCCAAGGAACGCGTCGCCTGCCAGTCATATCGCTTTGTATTGGTAGGAATCGCAACCCTACTGCTCTCCCTTACCCTGCTGCCAATGGCCGACTGGTTTGGCGGGGAAGACAAAGCTAAAGGGTATCAGATGGCGATGGCGGTACTCGCCTTCATCGGCATGTGTATGTTCCTGTTTTGCTTTGCATCAGTCCGTGAACGCGTTCGCCCCGCCGTGCAGACTAACGACGATTTAAAAGCCGACCTGAAAGACGTGTGGAAGAACGACCAGTGGGTAAAAATCCTGCTGTTAACCCTGTGCAACGTCTGCCCGGGCTTTATTCGCATGGCCGCCACCATGTACTACGTTACGTGGGTTATGCAACAAAGCACGCAGTTCGCCACGTTGTTTATCAGCCTCGGCGTCGTCGGCATGATGATCGGCAGCATGCTGGCGAAGGTATTAACCGATCGCTGGTGCAAACTGAAGGTGTTCTTCTGGACCAACATCATCCTGGCGATTTTCTCCGCTGCATTTTATTTCTTCGACCCGAAAGCCACCATGATGATTATGGTGCTCTACTTCCTGCTCAACGTCCTGCATCAGATCCCTTCCCCGCTGCACTGGTCGTTGATGGCGGATGTCGATGACTACGGCGAGTGGAAAACCGGTAAGCGCATCACCGGGATCAGTTTCTCCGGTAACCTGTTTTTCCTCAAGCTGGGCCTGGCAATTGCCGGGGCGATGGTAGGCTTCCTGCTCTCCTGGTACGGCTACGACGCAGGGGCGAAAGCGCAAAGCGACTCCGCCATTAACGGTATTATGCTGCTGTTCACCATCATACCTGGCGTAGGTTATCTGATTACCGCAGGCGTGGTTCGCCTGCTAAAAGTAGACCGCGAGTTTATGCAGCAAATCCAGACCGATCTGGAAAAACGCCGTACCAACTACCGTGAACTCAATGAATACCACGATATAAAAACGACTGAACCCGTAAGGAAAGCCTAATGAAACAGTGGCCAAATCCCTTTATCGAACAACGCGCCGATCCGTTTATCTTACGCGACGGTAGCCACTACTATTTCATTGCGTCAGTGCCAGAATATGACCGACTGGAGATTCGTCGGGCCGACTCTCTGGAGGGATTGCGCTCCGCCACTCCCGTTGTCGTCTGGCGTAAGCCGGAAAGTGGTCCTATGAGCCAACTCATCTGGGCGCCGGAACTTCATCATCTGGCGGGCAAGTGGTACATCTATTTTGCCGCTACCCATACTCAGGCGCTTGATAAGCTCGGGATGTTCCAGCACCGCATGTTTGCCCTGGAGTGCGCAGACGCCGATCCGCTGACCGGCAAGTGGACAGAGAAAGGCCAGATTAAAACGCAGTTTGATACCTTCGCCCTGGACGCCACCACCTTTAATCATCAGGGGAAACAGTGGTATTTGTGGGCACAGAAATCGCCAGATATCGCCGGAAATTCCAATATTTATCTCGCAGAGCTGGAAAACCCATGGACGATTAAAGGCGAGCCGGTCATGCTCAGCCATCCTGAGTATGACTGGGAATGCCGGGGTTTCTGGGTCAACGAGGGTCCGGCAGTCATGGTGCATGGCGACAAGCTGTTTATCAGCTATTCGGCCAGCGCCACCGATGAGAATTACTGTATGGGGTTACTGTGGATTGGCCTCAACGACGATCCGCTCACCCCGCAGAACTGGCATAAATCACCGCGCCCGGTCTTTACCACCAGCTATGAAAATCGCCAGTATGGACCGGGACACAACAGTTTTACGCAAACGCCGGATGGTGAAGATGTACTGGTGTACCACGCGAGAAATTACACCGAGATTGAAGGCGATCCGTTGTACGATCCAAACCGCCATACGCGTCTGAAACTGGTGCGCTGGGACGAAAACGGGATGCCCGATTTTGGCATCCCGCCTGCTGATACGATCTAAGCCGTTGCACTGCCCGGTGGCGCTAATGCTTACCGGGCCTACACGTTTTCCATTCCAGGCCGGATAAGCATTAGCGCCATCCGGCACAACGCTACACTAATGTGCCATAAATGGTGAGCAACGCGATAATCACCACCACCACAAAAGAGGTCTTCTTCGCCATTGAAACAGCCGCTTTTGGCGTTTCGACTTTATCAGTATGCGGTTCACGCGCCAGAGAGAACTGCGCCAGACGCGTTAACACCTGATATTGCGAAGTATGCAGATCCGCCAGTGAGGCAAACCAGGCGGGCAACGCTTTCTCGCCGTGTCCCAGCAACGCATAGACTACGCCAGCCAAACGAACCGGGATCCAGTCCAGCACATGCAGGATCGCATCAATACCCGATTGCAGACGCTGATGCGGCGTCTGATAGCGCGCCAGCCAGGACTGCCAGGCGCGTAAAAAGGCATAACCAACCAGCGTCACCGGTCCCCACGGACCACCGACAATCAACCAGAATAACGGCGCCAGATAAAAGCGGAAGTTGTTCCATAACAACGCGTTTTGCAGCTCGCGCAAGAACTCTCGCTCATCGCAATCCGGCGGAACCCCATGTATAAGCGTCAGCTCGCTGGCCATCGCCTCACGAGCATGTGCGTCATCGCGAGCGGCCGCCTGCAAATAGGCATGATAGTGGAGACGCGCCTTCCCTGCGCCGATGCACAGCAAGCCAATTAAGATCCATGCCACCAGCAACGGAACGTTAAACAGCAGCCCATGAACCGCGCGCAGCAGCAGGAATGTCAGCCCCATTGCAATCAGGGTCATGCCCACCGTACGCATCATCGAGAAGTGCTTAATTCGGCGGAAAAAAGCTTCCACCCGATGATCAAGCTGCCAGTGCTCACCCAGCTTAAACAGGCGTTCAACAATCAACACCAGTAATGTTGTAAACAACGTCATGTCATCTCCTTGTGCGACGAGGGGGTGACCAGGGCGCGAAATTTTGCCCAGTCAAAAGACGGCCCGGGATCGGTCTTACGTTCGGGGGCAATATTACAGTGTCCAGTCATATTGTTGGCAATGGCCGGATAACGCGTAATCAGCGCATTCGTCACGGCGGCCAGTTGCTTATACTGTGCATCGGTATAGGCCAGCGTATCCGTTCCTTCCAGCTCAATACCAATTGAAAAATCATTACAGCGCTCACGCCCCTGATAATTTGACACGCCCGCATGCCAGGCGCGTTTATCAAAAGGGACGTACTGCACAATCTCACCATCTCGGCGGATCAAACAATGGGCCGAGACGCGCAAATGGGCGATCTCAGCAAAAAAAGGATGGGCCTTGGGATCAATCGTGCCGGTAAATAACGCGTCTATCCACGGGCCGCCAAACTCGCCGGGCGGCAGACTGATATTATGCACCACCAGCAGAGAAGGGGTTTCGTCATCCGGGCGGCAATCGTAATGAGGAGAGGGAACGCGTCGCGCCTCTGCCAGCCAGCCCTCGTCTAACAACATGCAGAATCTCCTTATTGGTGGTGCTCATACCAGGTTCAGGGTAGCATGTTTCTACCTTATGATTCGTTAGCAATTTGGAGTTTTATCATGCCGCCTCGCCGCTATAACCCTGACTACCGACGTGACGCGCTGTTGGAACGCATAAATCTGGATATCCCTGCCGCTGTAGCTCAGGCACTGCGCGAAGATTTAGGCGGAGAAGTTGATGCCAATAACGATATCACCGCACAGCTTTTACCCGAAGATATGCGTTCCCACGCCACCGTGATTACCCGAGAAAATGGCGTTTTTTGCGGGAAACGTTGGGTGGAAGAGGTCTTTATTCAATTGGCTGGCGATGATGTCAACATCATCTGGCATGTCGAAGATGGCGACAGCATTAAGGCTAATCAACCGCTGTTTGAGCTGGACGGCCCCTCCCGCGTACTGCTGACCGGCGAACGTACCGCGCTTAATTTTGTACAGACGCTTTCGGGCGTGGCGAGCGAGGTGCGTAAATACGTCGATCTGCTGGCGGGGACAAAAACCCAACTACTGGATACACGTAAAACGCTGCCAGGACTGCGTACCGCTCTGAAATATGCCGTGTTATGCGGCGGCGGCGCGAATCATCGCCTGGGGCTTTCTGACGCCTTCCTGATTAAAGAAAACCACATTATTGCTTCTGGTTCGGTACGTAAGGCCGTTGAAAAAGCCTTCTGGTTGCATCCGGATGTGCCTGTTGAAGTTGAAGTTGAAAGCCTGGAAGAACTGGACGACGCACTGAAAGCCGGGGCGGACATCATCATGCTCGATAACTTCGAAACTGAGCAAATGCGCGAAGCGGTAAAACGCACCAACGGCCAGGCGCGTCTGGAAGTCTCGGGTAACGTCACCCATGAAACGCTGCGCGAATTTGCCGAAACCGGTGTGGACTTTATCTCCGTTGGCGCACTGACCAAGCACGTCCGCGCGCTCGATCTCTCCATGCGTTTTCGTTAATTGCTCATTGCAAGGCCCGATGGCGCTTCGCTTATCGGGCCTCCCCCAGCCGGATAAGGCATTTACGCCGTCATCAGGCAGTTTCTTCGAGCCCCTTCGCAAATACGTTGTCTGATCCTGTAATTTCGTAAAAATCCTCTGAACCCGCTTTCCCGTTCTGTTTTTTGTCTCTCGCCTAAGATCCGTTCGATTTGCCAAAGTAGCGCCAGCTAACTCAGGAGCGAATCAACAATGGATAAACAACGAGGCTTCACGCTTATCGAACTGATGGTGGTCATTGGCATCATTGCCATTCTTAGCGCCATCGGCATTCCGGCTTATCAAAACTATCTACGCAAAGCCGCCCTGACAGACATGCTACAAACCTTTGTCCCCTATCGCACTGCGGTCGAGCTCTGTGCGCTGGAGCATGGTGGAACAGAGACTTGCGATGCCGGGACCAATGGCATTCCCTCCCCCACAACCACCCGTTATGTCTCAGGCATGAGGGTTGAAAAAGGCGTTGTCAGCCTCACAGGCCGGGAAAGCCTGAATGGGCTAAGTATCACGATGACGCCGGGTTGGGACAATGCCAACGGTATTACCGGCTGGAACCGTAACTGCGCCATTCCAAATGACAGCGCACTACAACAGGCTTGCGAAGACGTTTTCCGCTTCGACACGTACTAAGGAAAAGAGATGAATACCACGCAACTCACGGCGCTATGCCAACGTTATCAGGGAATATTACTCGATGCAGACAATGAAGTAGTGCACATCGCCGTGGTGGATGCACCGTCCCATGAGCTGCTGGACGCCCTGCATTTTGCCACCACCCGACGTATCGACATTGTTTGCTGGACTCGCCAGCAAATGGAAGGCCACACGCATACGCCACAGAAAATGTTACCGGTCGTAGTGTCTGAAAGCAGCGCCACCGCAGCTGGGTTGCTGAATCAGACGTTTCAATCCGCCCTGGCGCAACGGGCTTCTGATATTCACTTTGAACCAGCGGAACATCGCTATCAGATCAGATTACGCGTGGATGGCGTATTACACGTTTTGCCGGAAGTCACAACTGAGATGGGCATCGCTATCACCGCAAGATTAAAAGTATTAGGCAGCCTGGATATTGCCGAGCACCGGCTGCCACAAGACGGACAATTTACCATTGAGATTTCAGGACAACCCATCTCGTTTCGTATCTCCACCCTGCCCTGTCGTTGGGGTGAAAAGGTTGTACTACGGCTACTTCATCAGGTCGATCAGACACTGGATATCACCGCGCTGGGCATGCAGGACGCGCAGCTGGCAGCATTTTCGCAAGCGTTGCAGCAGCCTCAAGGGCTGATTCTGGTTACCGGGCCTACCGGGAGTGGTAAAACGGTCACCCTGTACAGCGCGCTACAAACCCGAAATACATCAGAGGTGAATCTTTGTAGCGTAGAGGATCCGGTAGAGATCCCCATCGCAGGCCTTAACCAGACACAAATTCATCCACGCGCAGGTCTTACTTTTCAGGGCGTATTGCGCGCTCTGCTGCGCCAGGATCCCGACATCATTATGGTCGGCGAAATCCGCGATGGCGAAACGGCTGAAATAGCGCTTAAGGCGGCACAAACCGGTCATCTGGTTCTGTCAACACTGCATACTAATTCCACCAGTGAAACGCTGGTACGCCTGCAGCAAATGGGGGTTGCGCGCTGGATGATCGCCTCCGCGCTGACGCTCGTCATTGCCCAGCGCCTGGTCAGAAAGCTATGCCCCCATTGCCGACAACGCCTGGAGACATCCATTACGCTCCCCCAAGCAATCTGGCCCATGCCACTGCCACGTTGGCATGCGCCTGGTTGCGAACATTGTTATCACGGCTTTTATGGTCGTACCGCATTGTTTGAAGTGCTCCCGGTGACACCTGCATTACGCCAGAGCATCGCCAGTGGCACATCCGCAGACGGAGTCGAGTCAGATGCTCAGCTATCAGGGCGTACGCTTTTCGAGAATGGCTGTCAGGCTGTCGAACAAGGCTTAACGACATATGAAGAACTTATTCGCGTACTGGGCATGCCGCATGTCAGCTAAACAGCTTTGGCGCTGGCAAGGCATTAACAACGAAGGTGAGCCGTCGGAAGGAGTATTATGGGCTGATACCCGACTCTCGCTGATACAAGCGCTGGAGCAGCGGCATATCACGCCGTTACGTATTAAACGTATCCGTGTCAAAAACTCTCACTGGAGCCGTGAAAGAAGCGCCGAAACCATACATCAGTTGGCAACCTTACTGAAAGCAGGGCTAACACTCTCGGCAGCGCTAACCCTGCTGGCTGAACAGCATCCCAGCAGCCAGTGGCAGGCGCTCCTGCGCACGCTGGCTCACGATATGGAGCAGGGCATTTCCCTCTCCACCTCACTCGCAACATGGCAACACGTTTTTCCGCCACTTTATCAGGCGATGATTCGTACCGGAGAGCTTACAGGTAAGTTGGATGACTGCTGTTTTGAACTCGCCAGACAGCAAAAAAACCAGCAGCAACTCGCTGATAAAGTTAAAAAAGCCCTGCGCTATCCGATAATCATCATCACGATGGCGGTAATAGTGGTATTTGCGATGCTGCAGT
Organism: Citrobacter sp. Cc139; assembly: GCF_030334645.1. Classification (NCBI taxonomy): domain Bacteria; kingdom Pseudomonadati; phylum Pseudomonadota; class Gammaproteobacteria; order Enterobacterales; family Enterobacteriaceae; genus Citrobacter; species Citrobacter sp. Cc139. Next base: position 240,177 of record NZ_JAOWDM010000076.1, on the reverse strand, counting down.
TTGTGCTCCCTGAGTTTGCCGCCATCTACCAAACGTTTAACACCCCACTACCAGCGCTCACTCGGGGGATGATTGCCATCGACCACTACAGCAGCCAATGGGGGTGGCTGGCGGTAGCATTCACGATGCTCTCGGTTATGATATATCACGTGATCAAACAGAAACCGTATTGGCGCATTCTGAGTCAGAAATGGTTGCTTGGGCTCCCTGTTACAGGAGCAATGGTCAGAGGGCAAAAACTCACGCAGATCTTTACCGTTCTGGCGTTAACACAAAACGCTGGCATTCCCTTTTTACAGGGTCTTGAGAGCGTTAGTGAAACGCTTGCCAGCCCTTTCTGGTCTCAACGTTTAGCGCAGGTTCATCACGATATCAGCGCCGGGAAACCTGTCTGGTTGGCGCTGAAAAATTGCGGCGAATTCAGTCCATTATGTATACAGCTGGTAAGAACGGGGGAAGCATCCGGCTCGCTGGATGCAATGCTGCGTAATCTCGCCCACCATCACGGGGAGAAAACGCTGTCTCAGGCGGAAAATCTGGCTGCGCTACTTGAGCCCGCGTTACTGGTCATTACGGGTTTGATCATCGGTACGCTGGTTGTCGCGATGTATTTACCGATTTTCCATTTGGGAGATGCAATGAGCGGCGTAGGATGAAGCTGGCGCATTACCACACGCCAGCTTCATCATGTTACAGGCTATTGAAAACGCGGTTTTCTTGTTCCTGTACACGAATAAACGTTGTACGTTTGGTTAGCTCTTTCAGACGGGAGGCGCCTACATAAGTACAAGCTGAACGCAGGCCACCGAGGATATCGCGAGCGGTATTATCAACCGGACCACGCAGCGGCAGCTTAACGGTTTTACCTTCTGCAGCGCGGTACTGTGCAACACCACCTACGTGACGTGTCATGGCAGATTCAGAGCTCATACCGTAGAACAGCATGAATTTCTCACCGTTCTCTTCAACAATTTTGCCGCCACTTTCTTCATGACCGGCCAGCATGCCGCCGAGCATAACGAAGTCCGCACCGCCGCCGAATGCTTTTGCCACGTCGCCCGGCATTGTGCAGCCGCCGTCGCTGACAATCATACCGCCCAGACCGTGGGCTGCATCGGCACATTCAATCACTGCAGAGAGCTGCGGATAGCCAACGCCGGTTTTTACACGCGTGGTACATACAGAACCAGGCCCAATACCGACTTTGACAATGTCCGCACCGGAAAGTATCAGCTCTTCACACATTTCGCCGGTAACCACATTGCCCGCACAGATCGTTTTCGTCGGCCATGCTTCACGCGCTTTTGACACAAACTGAACAAAATGCTCAGAGTAGCCATTTGCCACATCAATGCAGATAAAGTTCAGCGCCGGGTTGAGCGCCAGAATCTGTTTGGTTTTTTCGAAATCTGCGTCAGACGTGCCGGTGGAAACCATCACATGCTTGAGGATATCGGCAGAGCTATCCGCGATAAAGGCAGACCAGTCTTCAACAGAATAGTGTTTGTGCACAGCGGTCAGGATGTCGAAGGATGCCAGCGCCTTTGCCATGGCAAATGTCCCGACAGTGTCCATGTTCGCAGCGATAATCGGTACGCCGGACCAGGTCTGACCTGAATGCTTAAAGGTAAATTGACGTTCCAGCTCAACATCGGAACGGCTTTTGAGAGTAGAACGCTTAGGGCGGATAAGAACGTCTTTGAAACCTAACTTCAGATCTTCTTCGATACGCATGTGCGGATTCCTGGGGTTAATGGCGAAAAATCGAAACTCACAACTCCAGTGACGCTATCATACGCACTAATCAATGCCGCGCAAGACTGCGAAATTCTCTTTTTTTACGCTACAATCCCATAAATTTACCTGGCGAATAGTAGGTTAATCCTGCAGCAGCCTCGCCTTCGCGCGCTTAACTTTTAACTGTTTGATAATCAAACTTAAACTCCAGGATCTGCATCTATGAGGTATACAGTAGCCTTAACCGGCGGCATTGGCAGTGGTAAAAGCACCGTTGCAAATGCGTTCGCTGACCTCGGAATAAACGTGATTGATGCAGATATCATTGCGCGTCAGGTGGTTGAACCAGGTACGCCTGCCCTCATGGCGATTGAAGAACATTTTGGTTCCGACGTGATAGCCGCGGACGGGTCGCTACAGCGACGCATTTTACGCGAACGTATTTTTTCCAATCCTGAGGAAAAAAGCTGGCTAAATGCACTGCTCCATCCGCTTATTCAGCAGGAAACACAGCGTCAGTTTGATCAAGCGACCTCGCCCTATCTGTTATGGGTTGTCCCGTTGCTGGTAGAGAATTCGCTGTATAAAAAAGCCAACCGCGTGCTGGTGGTGGATGTCCCCCCCGAGACCCAGCTCAGACGAACAATGCAGCGTGATGATGTGACGCGCGAGCATGTTGAACAAATTCTTGCTGCCCAGGCTACGCGTGAAGCGCGTCTGGCCGTGGCAGACGATGTTATTGATAATAATGGCGCACCGGAAGCCATCGCCTCGGATGTCGCCCGCCTGCACGCGCTCTATTTGCAATGCGCGTTGCAGTTTGTCTCACAGGAAAAACCGTAATGCACACCCAGGTCCTTTTTGAACACCCTCTCAATGAGAAGATGCGTACATGGCTGCGCATAGAGTTTTTGATCCAACAGCTCTCCGTTAATTTACCTATTGCAGACCATGCAGGCGCACTGCATTTTTTCCGTAATATCGGCGATTTACTGGATGTCTTTGAACGCGGTGAAGTTCGCACCGAACTCCTGAAAGAACTTGAACGACAACAGCGTAAACTCCAGGCCTGGGTTGAAGTTCCCGGCGTCGATCAAAGCAGAATCGACGCATTGCGCCAACAGTTAAAAAGCGCGGGCAGCATTCTGATTTCGGCCCCACGCATTGGACAAACGCTGCGTGAAGATCGTCTGATTGGCCTCGTGCGTCAGCGTTTAAGCATTCCTGGCGGATGCTGCAGTTTCGATCTCCCCACCCTGCATATCTGGTTACATTTACCACAGCCGCAACGCGACGCGCAGGTTGAAACCTGGCTTGCCAGCCTGAATCCACTCAACCAGGCGTTGTCGCTGGTGCTGGATTTAATTCGTAACTCGGCGCCGTTTCGTAAACAAACCAGCCTGAATGGTTTTTACCAGGACAACGGCGAAGATGCCGATTTGCTGCGCTTGCAGCTGCCGCTGGATTCGCAGCTTTATCCGCAAATTTCTGGTCATAAGAGCCGTTTTGCCATTCGTTTTATGCCGCTGGATAGCGAGAATGGCCAGGTGCCTGAGCGTCTCGATTTTGATCTGGCGTGCTGTTAAGGAGTCAACATGTCTGAACAAACCATCGTCAACTGCCCAACCTGCGGTAAACCCGTGGTGTGGGCTGAAGTCAGTCCGTTTCGCCCATTCTGCAGCAAACGCTGCCAGTTAATCGATCTGGGTGAGTGGGCCGCAGAAGAGAAACGTATCCCAAGCTCTGGCGATCTGTCGGAAAGCGACGACTGGAGTGAAGAGCAGAAATAATTCTGCTAAAACGGGATAAAGCAACGCCGCATCCGGCGTTGTATGTTGTTTTGCCTGATGGCGCTGCGCTTATCAGGCCTACGAACACCCTTAGCCCGCAATCAGCTTTTCAATTACCGGGGCATTCGCGGGCGGGAAGTCCTCCACATTCAGAGCATCTTGCGCAATCCACTGCGCCGGTTGCCCCTCTTTTCCCCACGGTTCGCCCTCCCAGCTTTCCACCAGCCAGAACCACAGCGTAATGTGCCGGTCCGGAAACTGATACTCCAGCTTTTCGAACAGTGAATTCTGAGTCGGTGTGATCCCAACTTCTTCCTGTAGTTCGCGAATCAGCGCCTGCTCTGGCGTTTCACCCGCTTCAATTTTCCCGCCGGGGAATTCCAGCTTATTTGCCATATGGGCATCCGCCGCACGCTGGGTGATAAAAATTTCATTGTGCTGGTTACGAATAATCCCGACGGCGATCTGCAATTTTTTCATTTTCATCGTCCATAAAAAAGGCGCAGAAGTCTGCGCCTTTTCAATAAGTTATTTTCTTAGCTCAGACGGCCATGACACTGTTTGTATTTTTTGCCGGAACCGCAAGGGCACGGATCGTTACGACCCACTTTACGCTCGCCGGTTTGTGCTGCCATCTCTTCTGCCGCGGCGGCATCGTCGCCTTTATGGCTCAACTGCTGCATCTGCGCTAAACGCTCAGCCTCTTCACGACGCTGCTGCTCCATCGCTTCGACTTCTTCAGGCATACGTACCTGAACTTTGCTCAGGGTGCTGATCACTTCATACTTCAGTGATTCCAGCATTGATGCAAACATAGAGAAGGATTCACGCTTGTATTCCTGCTTCGGATCTTTTTGCGCGTAACCACGCAGGTGAATACCCTGACGCAGGTAATCCATCGCCGCCAGGTGCTCTTTCCACAGCGAGTCGAGCGTTTGCAGCATCACGCCTTTTTCGAAGTGACGCATCATCTCTGCGCCCACAACGTCTTCTTTACGCTGATAAACTTCTACCGCGTTTGCCAGAATACGTTCGCGCAGCGTTTCTTCGTGCAGCTCAGGTTCTTTATCCAGCCACTCTGAAATCGGCATATCCAGATCAAAGTCGTTTTTCAGGCGCTCCTGCAGACCCGGAATATCCCACATCTCTTCCAGAGACTGCGGCGGAATATAGGCATCAATCGTCGCTTTGAAGACGTCTTCGCGGATGCTGTTAATGGTTTCGCTAACGTCAGAGACATCCAGCAGTTCGTTACGCTGGGTGTAGATTGCGCGGCGCTGATCGTTAGCAACGTCATCATATTCCAGCAGTTGCTTACGAATGTCGAAGTTGCGGCTTTCCACTTTACGCTGCGCGTTTGCAATCGCTTTCGTCACCCATGGGTGTTCAATCGCTTCACCCGGCTTCATACCCAGTTTACGCATCATGCCGGACACGCGGTCAGAGGCAAAAATACGCATCAGCGCATCTTCCATCGACAGGTAGAAACGAGACGAACCCGCATCACCCTGACGACCGGAACGACCACGCAGCTGGTTATCGATACGACGAGATTCATGACGCTCAGTGCCGATAATATGTAAACCGCCGGCCGCTAACACCGCGTCATGACGAACCTGCCAATCAGCTTTGATCTGGGCGATCTGTTCCGGAGTTGGGTCTTGCAGCTCGGCAACTTCCGCCTGCCAGCTACCACCCAGCACGATATCGGTACCACGACCCGCCATGTTTGTCGCAATAGTGACGGCTGACGGATAACCCGCCTGGGCGACGATATCCGCTTCGCTGGCGTGGAACTTGGCGTTCAGCACGTTGTGCTTAATGCCTGCTTTGGTCAGCTCGTTAGAGACCACTTCCGATTTTTCAATGGAGATAGTACCCACCAGCACCGGCTGGCCATTTGCGGTACGCTCTTTAATATCTTCAATAATCGCCTGAATTTTTTCCGCTTCGGTCATGTACACCAGATCCGGTAAATCCTTACGGATCATCGGACGGTTGGTCGGAACGACCACGGTATCCAGTTTGTAGATGGAGCTGAATTCAAACGCTTCAGTGTCTGCAGTACCGGTCATACCGGCCAGTTTTTCGTACAAACGGAAGTAGTTCTGGAAGGTAATGGATGCCAGCGTCTGGTTTTCGTTCTGGATCTCCACGCCTTCTTTCGCTTCAACAGCCTGGTGCAGGCCATCGGACCAGCGACGCCCCTGCATCGTACGACCAGTGTGTTCGTCGACGATGATAACTTCGCCATCTTTCACGATGTAGTCGACGTCACGGGTAAACAGCACGTGCGCGCGCAGTGCGGCAGTCACGTGGTGCATCAGCATAATGTTGCCCGGAGAGTACAGCGACTCGCCCTCATCCATAATGCCTTCGTTCACCAGCAGTTCTTCAATCAGCACCAGACCACGTTCGGTCAGGTTAACCTGGCGCGCTTTCTCATCAACGGAGAAGTGGCCTTCACCCTGGAAAGTGTCGGAATCTTCCTTCTCCTGACGGATCAGATGCGGGATGATTTTGTTCACTTTTTTATACATTTCCGAGCTGTCTTCAGCCGGACCGGAAATGATCAGCGGCGTACGCGCTTCATCGATCAAAATGGAGTCGACTTCATCGACCAACGCATAGTGCAGTTTACGCTGAACACGCTCTTCCGGGCTAAACGCCATGTTGTCACGCAGGTAGTCAAAGCCGTATTCGTTGTTGGTACCGTAGGTAATATCGGCATTATAAGCTTCACGCTTAGCTGGCGCTGGCAGGCCAGACATGTTGATACCGACAGTCATGCCGAGGAATTCAAACAGCGGGCGGTTATTTTCGGCGTCACGCTGGGCCAGATAGTCGTTCACGGTAACCACGTGTACGCCTTTCCCGCTTAACGCGTTCAGGTACGCCGGCAGCGTTGCGGTCAGGGTTTTACCTTCACCGGTACGCATTTCCGCGATGCAGCGATCGTTAAGCACCATACCGCCCAGCAGCTGAACGTCGAAGTGGCGCATGCCGAACACACGCTTACTCGCTTCGCGAACCACCGCGAACGCTTCCGGGATCAGGCTCTCAACGCTGGCGCCTTTTTCCAAACGGGCGCGGAATTCCGCGGTCTTTGCTTTCAGCTCATCATCGGAGAGTTTTTCCATCTCCGGTTCCATGGCGTTGATGACATTGACCACTTTACGCATACGACGCAGCGTACGTTCGTTACGGCTACCGAATACTTTTGTTAATAATTTGATTAGCATAATAAAATCTCAAACGCCCCGCGGTGCGGAGTCAAAAATTATAAGTTGGAAGGTTCTTTTTTAGCTGAGGCGTTGAGGGCCAGCGCGGATGCCCTGCAGCTGGCTGATCCAGACCGGAACGCTAAACGCGGCCAGAGAGGTAAAGTGGGAGTATGTCACGCGACTCACGGTCGCTGGCGGTCTGCCTTCTTGCGTCAGCATCGCGCTGAGCGTATTCAATAACGCAAGATGGTGCGCCTGGATTGGCAACGGCTCTTCGGCAACGGGCAGCGCCTGAGGAGCCATAGCAAAAGAAAGATGGCGAATAACCGTACGAATAGCATGCTGATGCCAGTAGTCGACGGTAAAATTCGGGCGGCGATTGGTCGCTTCCAGCAAAGCAAGCTGGTTAAAGTTAACTTTAGCGCCTTGATCGTGATTGCTGGCGGTCGCCTTCGCGGGGGTATTAGGTTCAGCAGCATTACCGAGCGCGGGCAGGCCAAAACTAGCCGCGACCATCCCCAACAGGAGATGCGGCCAGAAGTACCGTCTGCCTAACTGTCGCCAGCGCGTCAGTATTCCACTCACGTTATTGCCACCTGATATACCCTGCGTTTGGGGTTACATATGCAAAACCATTTTTTGCGCACAAATATTACCATTAATGCGTTCGCACCACAGCAGTAATGACGCAAGTCGCGGGTAAATATGCTTAAGAAAGCAGCGATCGAACGCTATTTTACTCTGCCGGTGGGGAGAAAGTCGCTTCAGGGAAGGTGGTTTGCAATCGGAAAATAAAAAAACGACTGGTTCACCTGGCCGGAGAGAGTGCCAGATTAACCAGTCGAATTTATGCGACAGCGTATGTCGTTATGCCAGTACGGTCGAAGGTGCTTTGAACGCCAGCGGCAGTTCTGCATCGTCCTGGAAGGTCACATATTCCCAGGCTTCCTGTTTCGCCAGGACCGCCTGCAACAATTTGTTATTCAATGCATGACCGGATTTATACGCGGTGAATGCACCAATAATGTTGTGACCACACATGAACAAGTCACCAATCGCGTCGAGCATTTTGTGACGAACGAATTCGTCTTCAAAACGCAGGCCGTCTTCGTTCAATACGCGATAATCGTCAACAACGATGGCACAATCGAAGCTGCCGCCCAGGCACAGGCCGCGGGACTGCAGATATTCGATATCACGCATGAAGCCGAAAGTACGCGCGCGGCTGATCTGGCGCATGAACGCATCCGCAGAGAAGTTCATCGCGTAGCGCTGCGTGCTGGAGTCGATTGCCGGATGGTTAAAGTCGATGGTGAAATCCAACGTAAAACCATTGTACGGCTTAAACTCAGCCCACTTATCGCCATCTTCGACACGAACGGTCTCTTTGATGCGAACAAATTTTTTGGCGCTGCTCAGTTCTTCAATACCCGCATCAAGCAGCAGATAAACGAACGGAGCGGCACTGCCATCCATAATCGGGATTTCCGGGGCGTTAACTTCAATAACGATGTTATCGATACCTAAGCCCGCCAGAGCAGCGTTAAGGTGCTCAACGGTTGAAATCCGTACATCATGCTCGTTGACCAGACACGTACAGAGCATGGTATCACGCACAGATTTGGCATCGGCCGGGAAATCTACCGGAGGATTCAAGTCGGTGCGACGATAGATGACCCCGGTGTTGGCCGGCGCAGGGCGTAATGTCAGGGTGACTTTTTTGCCGGTATGCAAACCGACGCCAGTCGCCTGAACGATACGTTTAAGAGTCCTTTGTTTGATCATCGTATAATCTCGCCAAATTACCTATCCAACCGAAGTGTACTATACATTCGGTGGGCCAGTTTAGCACAAAGAGCCACAATTCCCAAATTCCAGCTAATTCTTAATCAGCTTGCTTACGCAGGAACGCAGGGATATCCAGATAATCCGGCTCTTTGGTGGTTTGCGGCGTATTGTCGTTAACCACTTTCGCAACCGGTTTTTGCTCTTGCGTCAACGGCGCCATACCGTGCTGCTGGTAACGATCCATTACCGGCTGCTGGACCTGCTTGTTGGTTACCAGAGTGATTTCAGGACGCTTGTCCATACCAATTCCAGTCGCAACAACGGTCACGCGCAGTTCGTCGTTCATATCCGGGTCCAGAGAGGTACCAATAACCACGGTCGCGTTATCCGATGCAAAGGCACGGATGGTGTTACCGACGGTTTCGAATTCATCCAGACGCAGGTCGAAGCCCGCAGTAATGTTGACCAGCACGCCGCGCGCGCCAGACAGATCGATATCTTCCAGCAGCGGGGAAGAGATAGCCATTTCAGCCGCTTCTTCCGCACGGTCTTCACCGCTTGCCACGCCGGAGCCCATCATCGCGTAGCCCATTTCGGACATCACGGTGCGCACGTCTGCAAAGTCGACGTTCATTAGGCCCGGACGAGTGATCAGTTCAGCGATACCCTGGACTGCGCCTTTCAGCACGTCGTTCGCTGCGCCAAACGCATCCAGCAGGGAGATACCACGGCCCAGCACTTTCAGCAGTTTGTCGTTCGGGATAGTGATCAGAGAGTCCACGTGTTTGGACAGTTCGGTGATACCCTGCTCCGCGAATGCCATACGCTTCTTGCCTTCAAAGTTGAAAGGCTTAGTCACGACAGCAACGGTCAGGATACCTAAATCTTTTGCCACTTCAGCAACCACTGGCGCAGCACCGGTTCCGGTACCGCCGCCCATTCCTGCTGCGATAAACACCATGTCTGCACCGTCAAGCGCTGCACGCAGAGCTTCACGATCTTCGTCTGCCGCATTACGACCGACTTCCGGGTTTGCACCCGCGCCCAGACCTTTGGTGATGCCGCTACCAATCTGAATGGTCTGTCCAACCGCCGTTTTACGCAACGCCTGAGCGTCGGTATTCACCGCAAAGAATTCAACACCTTCGATGCGCTCGCGCACCATGTGTTCAACGGCATTACCGCCGCCGCCGCCGACGCCGATGACTTTAATCACCGCGTCATTGGTTAGTTCCATAGGTTCAAACATAGTTTCTCTCTCCGTTGTGCCTGTCGCCTGAGACCTTTAATGTGCGTCGGTCTCTTTAAAAATTAAAACTCTTTTCTCAGCCAGCTATTGAGTCGTTTAATCCACGAGCCAACTGACGCCGTTACGCGTTTTTCAACTTCAGCCTCACCACTCAAATGGGACTCTTTCCCGTAGTGAAGCAGCCCCACCGCCGTTGAATAATACGGCTCCTGGGCATAATCCGTCAGACCGGTAATATTCAGCGGTGCGCCAATACGGACTTGCGTATGGAACACGCGCTGTGCGCAGGCTGCAAGACCTTCAATTTGCGCTGCGCCACCGGTTAACACAATCCCCGCCGCCAGATGATGTTTCACCCCCTGCTGGCGAAGCTGTTCTTGTAATTGCAAAATTTCTTCGTTGACCAGGTTGAGCAGCTCGGTATAACGCGGCTCAATGACCTCTGCCAAAGTCTGACGCTGCAGGCTACGCGGCGGACGACCGCCCACGCTTGGCACCTCAACGCTCTCGTCTTTACCGACGATGGAGCCCAGCGCGCAGCCATGACGTACTTTGATGGCTTCAGCATCGCTCGGCGGCGTACCAAAGGCATACGCGATATCGCTGGTCACCACATTCCCTGCATAAGGGATCACTTTGGTATGGCGCAACGCCCCGCCAGTATAAACGGCGATATCCATTGTACCACCACCAATATCTACCACGCAGACACCCAGTTCACGTTCATCTTCCGTCAACACGGAATAACTGGCTGCCAGTCCGGCGAAAATCAGTTGGTCAACTTTCAGACCACAACGTTCAACGGCTTTGACAATATTCTTCGCCATGTCGTTGTGGCAGGTAATAAGATGCACTTTTGCCTGCATACGTACGCCGGAAAGACCTACCGGATTTTTGATACCTTCCTGGTAGTCAATGGCGTATTCCTGCGGAATAACGTGCAGAACACGATGTTCATCGCGCACGCGTACGGATTTTGCCGTATGTACGACGTTTTCCACATCTTCCTGCGTCACTTCCTCTTCGGAAATGGGCACCATACCAATTTCATTCTGACAGCTAATGTGTTTGCCGGAAAGCGCCAGATACACCGAGGATATCTGGCAATCTGCCATCAGCTCAGCCTGGTCAATGGCGCGCTGTACGCATTTCACCACTGACTCAAGGTCATTCACCCCGCCTTTATCCATACCTCGCGATGGGCAACTGCCCACGCCAATGATATTGACCATACCGTCGGGCAGAACTTCCCCTACTAAAGCGGCTACCTTCGCGGTGCCAATCTCCAGTCCAACTACCAGTTTTCTGTCCGTCGCCTTGATCATTGTTGTTCTGCCTGTGCCTGATTCTGTTGCTGATTAGATTCCTCAGGAGGCAAGGGAACCCAGCCTACTGCCGCTCCTGAGTCATAACGCAAATCAACGTAGCTAATCCGTTTGCCATCGGTTTGCGCCTGCTGCTGTAAAACCGGGTAGAGTTCCACAAAGCGAGCCAAACGTTTTATCGTATCGCCCCTGCCCAGATTGAGCTTAATATCGTTATTCAGCGTCAACTGCCAGGAACGACGCGCGGTCATCGCCGCTTCCTTCAGGGTGAATCTATCCTTAGCCAGCACCTGCCCCATATCGCGGAACCCTTGCAGCACTTCACTTGCGCTGCCTTCCGGTCCGTACAACATGGGTAATACCTGCTTATTGGCCCGACCGGATGGGACACTGAACGTATTGCCTTCAGCATCCACCATGTGCTGGTCATTCCAACGCGCAACTGGCACATATTCAACCAGATGAATCTTCAATTCATCAGGCCATTGCTTTCTGACGCTCGCCTGTTTAATCCACGGGAGGCGTTCAATCTGACTCTGGATGATGTTCACATCCTGGGTCATAAAGGTTCCCGGCGCGCCCAGCGCCAGAATGGACTGACGGATATCATCATTGCGCGTGTAATGCCGTTCGCCGGTTAACACCAGTTTTGACAACGGCAAACGCTGCGCATCTTCCATCCATCCCAACACGACCCAGCCGCTGACAAACACGGTGCACAGCACTGTCAGCAGGAACAGTATTCCTGCAAGACGCGTTCCATTATTGCGGCGTGAGGAGTTTACTTCTTCTTCATCACCGTTTCGCGTGTTCAGCGCAGCCTGCGACATATCAGTCCGCCAACTCCAGAATTCTTACCACCAACTGCGAGAAGCTCAGACCCGCCTGACGCGCCGCCATCGGCACCAGGCTGTGGCTGGTCATACCCGGAGAGGTATTGGCTTCCAGCAGATAAAACTGGCCATCGCTGTCCAGCATGACGTCAATGCGCCCCCAACCTTTACAGCCTAAGGCGGTCCACGCTTTCAGGACTAAATCCTGTAATTGGGCCTCTTGCTCGACTTCCAGACCTGCAGGGCAGAAATATTGTGTCTCATCAGAGAGATACTTCGCCTCATAATCATAGAAGGTTCCCGCGGGTTGGATACGTATTGACGGTAAAATTTCTTCGCCGAGTATCGCAACTGTAAATTCCGGGCCACTGAGCCATTTTTCAATCAGTACTTCTTCATCATGCTGAAAAGCCAATGCTAATGCACCCTGCAAAGCATTTTCTTCTTCAACTTTTGACATCCCTACGCTGGAACCTTCACGGCTTGGCTTCACAATCAGCGGCAAACCTAACGCAGAAATTTTTGCAACTACCTCATCGCTAAGACCTTTTTCGAACTCAGCGCGGGTCAACGCAACCCATGGCGCGACGGGTAAACCTGCGCCCTGCCACAGCAGCTTGCTGCGCAGTTTGTCCATCGAAATCGCGGAAGCCATGACGCCGCTGCCGGTATAAGGCAGGCCAATTTGCTCCAGCATGCCCTGCAACGTGCCATCTTCACCGCCACGGCCGTGCAGCGCAATAAACACCTTCTGAAAACCCATTGATTTCAGAAGAGTGACATCAACCTCTTTAGGGTCAACCGGATGGGCATCCACGCCGCCTTCACGCAACCCGGCGAGCACAGCCGCGCCAGAGTTCAGCGACACGTCTCGTTCTGCGGAGGTGCCCCCTGACAGGACCGCGATTTTATCAGCCATGTTGTTCTTCCTCCGGATTTTGCGGCTTCAGTTTGATTTCAGCTAAGGAACGCGCAATTTTGCCGATATTTCCAGCGCCTTGCACCAAAATCAGATCGTTGCCGGTTAATACCGGTGCCAACATTTCTGCCACCTGGGCCGGATCGGATACCAGAATAGGATCGATCTTACCGCGACCACGAATAGTACGGCACAGCGAGCGGCTGTCAGCGCCTGGAATGGCGGCTTCGCCCGCGGCGTATACATCCAGCATCAACAGCGCATCAACCTGAGTCAGCACGTTGGCAAAGTCATCGTACAAATCGCGCGTACGCGTATACCGATGCGGCTGGAACAGCATCACCAGATTTTTGTCCGGCCAGCCTGCGCGCGCGGCTTTAATCGTGGCATCCACTTCCGTTGGATGATGGCCGTAATCATCAACCAGCATCGCGGTCCCGGCTTTACCGTTAACCGGCTCAAGCGGGAATTCGCCGAGGAAGTCAAAACGGCGTCCGGTCCCCTGGAAACTTTCCAGCGCGCGCAGGATCGCGTCGTCTTCAATACCTTCTTCCGTTGCGACCGCCACCGCAGCCGCGGCGTTCAGCGCATTGTGACGGCCCGGCGCGTTCAACGTTACGTGTAGTTCGGCCATCCCCTGACGCACCAGGGTGAAGTGACCCTGCGGGCCGATCTGCTGGTAATCTTCAACGCGTACATCGGCATCATCACTGAAACCATAGGTTGTGGTTTGACGGCCAACTCGCGGTAGCAGTTCGCGGATCACTGGATCGTCAACGCACATCACCGCACGACCATAAAACGGCAAGTTATGCAGGAAATTAATAAACGTCTGCTTTAAATTTTCGAAGTCGCCATGGTAGGTATCCATATGGTCGGCTTCGATATTGGTGACAATCGCCACCATCGGCTGCAAATGCAGGAACGACGCGTCGCTCTCGTCCGCTTCGGCAATCAAATAACGGCTATGACCCAGACGTGCATGAACACCTGCGGCCTTCACCAGACCACCGTTAACAAAGGTCGGATCCAGCCCCGCTTCCGCGTAAATACTGGAGACCATCGCCGTGGTCGTGGTTTTACCGTGCGTCCCGGCAATGGCGATGCCGTGACGAAAACGCATTAACTCCGCCAGCATTTCAGCGCGACGGATCACCGGAATGCGCGCTTCATGCGCCGCAACAATTTCCGGGTTATCCGCAGAAATGGCGCTGGAGACCACTACCACGCTCGCATCGCGTACGTTTTCCGGACGATGGTTGAAGAAAATCGTGGCGCCGAGATTCGTCAACTGCTGCGTCACCGGATTTGGCGCTAAGTCAGAACCGCTGATCTGATAACCTTCATTGGCCAAAACTTCGGCAATACCGCCCATACCAGCACCACCGATGCCGACAAAGTGAATGTGCCGAACGCGACGCATTTCGGGCACGATGGAACGCAGTTTTGCCAGTTGTTGTGTATTCATTCTTTAGCCATTAACTTCTTAGTTCATGCGATGCAAAAGGCATCACCACAATTACGCCCGGGCAGCCCGGCTCACTTCATTTGCAACGCGTTCGGTGGCATCCGGTATGGATGCGGCGCGCGCACGTTCTGCCATGGTTAATAAAGTTTCTCGCGACCACCCGGCAAGGGTGCTGGCGACGGCATCCACAGTAAACTGTGGTTGCTCTAAAATTTTGGCGGCGCCCGCTTTTTCCAGCGGCAACGCATTCCAGTACTGCTGTCTGTCTTTGTGCTGGAACGGCACAAACAGCGCAGGTAAGCCTGCGGCGGCAATCTCACTCACCGTCAGCGCGCCGGAACGGCACACTACAACATCCGCCCATGCATAAGCGGCGGCCATATCATCAATAAACTCAGTGACCTTATGCTGCGGTTGTCCGACCTCGGCATAAGCGTGTTCAACGGTTTGTTGCGCACCTTTACCGCTCTGGTGCCAGATAGTCACCGCCTCGCCAAGCTTTGCGGCAACCTGCGGCATCGTCTGGTTGAGAACGCGCGCGCCCTGAGAACCACCGACCACCAGCACACGAACCGGGCCTTCACGTCCAGCCAGACGCGCTTCGGGTAATGGCAGCGCCAGCACGTCCGTGCGTACCGGGTTCCCGACCACTTCCGCATTCGGGAAAGCGCCGGGGAAAGCCTGCATAACCTTCGTTGCAATTTTTGCCAGCCATTTATTGGTTAATCCCGCAATGCCGTTCTGCTCATGCAGTACGACCGGAATACCTAATGACCATGCGGCCAAGCCGCCAGGACCTGACACGTAGCCGCCCATACCGAGCACCACATCAGGCTTGAATTGCTTCATGATGGCGCGCGCCTGACGCCAGGCGTTAAAAATACGCACGGGTGCAGCAAGCAGTGCGTTAACGCCTTTGCCACGCAGACCGGAGATGCGAATAAAGTCAATTTCAATGCCATGCTTCGGCACTAAGTCCGCTTCCATACGATCGGCGGTGCCCAGCCAACGAACCTGCCAGCCCTGGGCCATTAAATGGTGCGCGACCGCCAGTCCCGGGAACACATGCCCGCCGGTACCGCCTGCCATCACCATTAACCGCTTCGGTTGACCACTCATCGTGCACCTCGTGTAAACGCCTGGGCTTTTTCCAGACGCGTTTCATAATCAATACGTAACAAAAACATGATGGCCGTCGACATTATCAACAAACTGGAACCACCATAACTAATAAGCGGCAGCGTCAGGCCTTTGGTTGGCAGCATACCTGCCGCCGCGCCGACGTTTACTAACGCCTGGAAGCTAAACCAGATCCCGATGGAGCAGGCTAAAAAGCCTGAAAAACGGTGGTCAATTTCCAGCGCTTTACGGCCAATCGACATCGCGCGAAAAGCGACGAAGAATACTATTAAAAGTGCCAATACCACACCGATATAACCCAGTTCTTCCCCAATGATGGCGAAGATGAAGTCGGTGTGCGCTTCCGGTAAATACTCCAGTTTTTGGACTGAGTTGCCTAACCCTTGCCCCCAAACCTCACCACGGCCAAACGCCATTAGCGATTGCGTCAACTGGTATCCGCTGCCGAACGGATCTTCCCATGGATTCCAGAAAGAGGTTACGCGACGAATACGATACGGTTCGGCAAGGATCAGCAGCACGACCGCCGATATCCCCATGCCGATAATCGCAATGAACTGCCACAATTTAGCCCCGGCAAGAAACAGCATCGCCAGCGTGGTGACAAACAGCACCACTACCGTACCGAGGTCAGGCTGCGCCAGCAGTAATACGGCCAGCACCAGGATCACGCCCATCGGTTTCAGGAAGCCGCGCAGGTTGTTTCGCACTTCATCCACCTTGCGTACCAGGTAGTTGGCGAGATAACAGAACAGCGACAGCTTGGTAAATTCCGCAGGCTGAATACGCAGCGGCCCCAGAGCAATCCAGCGCGATGCCCCGTTAACGGAGCTCCCCACCACCAACACGATCAGCAGCATGATGATCGAGGCGATGAGCATCGTAGTGCTGTACTTCTGCCAGAACGCCATCGGCAGACGCAGCGTGACCATCGCCAAACAGAACGCCAGGAAGATGTACAGCGCGTCACGTTTAGCAAACAGGAAGGGGTCGCCCGCCAGACGTTGTCCTACCGGCATTGATGCCGATGTCACCATGATGAAACCAATTGCCGCCAGACCGAAGGTCAGCCACAGCAGCATGCGGTCATACATGATCAGGCTGTCCGCGTCTTTATCGCGCGAAGCCATCACCCAACCTTTGAGTGCCGCGAAGATCCACGCCAGGACACCCAGTCCCGGTAAGCGCGGCATTCTCAGGCGAGGGAGAGATAAACGCATCAACCCAACTCCTTCGCCAGACGCGTAAAGACGTCACCGCGTTGCTCAAAGTTCTTGAACTGATCGAGGCTGGCACACGCTGGCGACAGCAGCACCATATCACCCGGCTTCACGCGCGGCGCGAGCAGACGCATTGCCTGCTCCATGGTTTCGGTTTGTTCGGCAACCTCAGGTCGCAGCACCGCAAGCTGCGCGCCATCACGGCCAAAGCAGTACAGACGGATATTGTCGCCGGTGAGGTAACGTTGCAGCGGCATAAAGTCAGCGGATTTCCCGTCGCCGCCCAGCAGCAGGTGCAACGTACCGTCAACATGCAGGCCATTGAGCGCTGCTTCGGTACTGCCGACGTTGGTCGCTTTTGAATCGTTGATCCAACGCACACCGTTATGATTCAGTACCAACTGGAAACGATGCGCCAGTCCGGTAAAGGTGGTCAGCGCTTTCAGGCTTGACGCCCGCGGCAGACCCGCAGCATCAGCCAGCGCCAGCGCTGCCAGAGCGTTGGTATAGTTATGCTGGCCGCTAAGCGTCATCTCTTTCACGTTGAGAACTTTTTCACCCTTCACCCGCAGCCAGGTTTCGCCCTGCTGACGATTAAGGTGATAGTCCCCCATGTTGACACCGAAGCTCACACAACGCTCATCTGCGCCACGAACCGGCATGGTCAGCGCATCATCCGCATTGACCACGCAGACTTTCGCATTCTCATAAACGCGCAATTTGGCCGCACGATACTGCTGCAAGCCAAACGGATACCTGTCCATATGATCTTCGGTGACATTCAAAATGGTGGCGGCTACGGCCTGTAAGCTGGAGGTCGTTTCAAGCTGGAAGCTGGATAGCTCAAGCACATATAGCTCACGCTCGGCATCCAGTAACATCAGTGCTGGCAGGCCAATGTTACCGCCTACGCCGACGTTAACGCCTGCTGCTTTTGCCATTTCGCCAACCAGCGTGGTAACCGTGCTCTTACCGTTAGAGCCGGTGATCGCGACGATCGGCGCCTGTGCTTCGCGACAGAACAGCTCGATGTCCCCGACAATTTCAATCCCCGCATCGGCGGCGGCGCTCAGTGAAGGGTGCGCCAGGGCAATACCAGGGCTGGCGACGATGAGATCGGCGTCCAGCAGCCAGTCATCATTCAGGCTGCCAACATGACGCTCAACCGCTTCCGGTAATTTATCCAGGCCCGGCGGCGTCGCGCGGGTATCCATCACGCGCGGCGTCACGCCACGCGCCAGGAAGAAATCCACGCAGGACAGCCCGGTCAAACCCAGACCGATAATGACGACTTTTTTACCCTGGTAATCAGCCATGATTAACGTACCTTCAGCGTTGCCAGGCCAATCAGCACCAGCATCAGCGAAATAATCCAGAAGCGCACAATCACGCGCGGTTCCGGCCAGCCTTTCAGTTCATAGTGGTGGTGAATCGGCGCCATACGGAAGATGCGCTGTCCGCGCAGCTTAAAGGAACCGACCTGCAGAATGACCGACAGCGTTTCTACGACGAATACGCCGCCCATGATCACCAGCAGGAACTCCTGACGCAGCAGCACGGCAATAATGCCCAGCGCGCCGCCCAGCGCCAGCGATCCGACGTCGCCCATAAAGACCTGCGCCGGATAGGTGTTAAACCACAGGAAGCCTAACCCCGCGCCGACAATCGCCGTACAGACGATCACCAGTTCGCCGGCATGGCGTAAATACGGAATGTGCAGATAGTTAGCGAAGTTCATGTTCCCGGTCGCCCATGCCACCAGCGCAAAACCCGCAGCCACGAACACGGTCGGCATAATCGCCAGGCCATCCAGACCATCGGTGAGGTTGACCGCGTTACCGGTGCCCACAATGACGAAGTACGCCAGCAGGACGTAGAACAGTCCCAGTTGCGGCATCACGTCTTTAAAGAACGGCACGACCAGTTCGGTCGCCGGGGTATCTTTCCCCGCCAGGTACAGCGCAAAGGCTACGCCCAGCGCAATCACCGACATCCAAAAATATTTCCAGCGCGCGATCAGACCTTTAGTGTCTTTGCGTACCACTTTGCGGTAGTCATCGACAAAACCAATAATCCCGTAACCGACCAATACCACCAGCACGCACCAGACGTATGGGTTCGACGGGTATGCCCACAGGAGCACGGAGATAACAATCGCGGTGAGGATCATAATCCCGCCCATGGTCGGCGTACCGCGTTTACTAAAATGTGATTCCGGGCCGTCGTTACGTACGACCTGTCCAAAGGACATTTTTTGCAGGCGGGCGATCATGCGCGGGCCCATCCACAAAGAGATGAACAGCGCGGTCAGCAGGCTGACGATGGCGCGAAACGTCAGATAGGAAAAGACGTTAAAGCCGGAATAATATTTGACCAAATGTTCGGCCAGCCAAACTAACATGTCCCATTCTCCTGTAATGCGCGTACTACCTCTTCCATGGCGGCACTACGTGAACCCTTCACTAAAATCGTCATGATCTGATGTTCCGCAATCAGCGCCTTGAGATGAGCGACCAGCGCGGTTTTATCCGCAAAATGCTCACCAACGCCGCTGGCGTCGCTAATTGCCTGACTCAGTTTCCCTGTACTCAGTACACGGTCGATGCCCGCGTTTTTCGCAGCAACACCTACCTGTACGTGACATGCTTCGCTTTCCGCGCCAAGCTCTGCCATATCGCCCACCACCAGCACGCGGTAGCCCGGCATTTCGGACAGCACCTGTACCGCTGCGGTCATCGAGCCGACGTTAGCGTTGTAGGAGTCGTCCAGCAGCAGCTGATTTTCTGCCAGTTGAATCGGGAACAGACGCCCCGGTACCGCTTGCAGATCCTTCAGGCCCGCTTTGATCGCCTCAGGCGTCGCGCCTACCGCCATAGAGAGCGCGGCCGCCGCCAGGGCGTTGGCAATGTTGTGACGACCCGGCAACGGCAGCAGAACATCAATGCTTCCGGTTGGCGTGCGCAGCGAAAACTCCGTACCGCGCGAGGTCACGTGAACGTTAGCCGCCGAAAAATCGCTGTTGGCCGCATTCGGGGAGAAGCGCCAGACTTTGCGATCGCCAATGATGCTCTGCCAGTTCAGCCAGTCGTTGTTATCAGCGTTCATGATGGCGATGCCATTCGCTGACAGACCGCCAAAAATCTCACCTTTAGCCTTCGCAACGCCCGCAAGAGAGCCGAAACCCTCCAGATGCGCAGCAGCAAGATTGTTCACCAGCGCCGCTTCCGGACGCGTCAGGCCAACGGTCCAGGCGATTTCGCCCTGATGATTGGCGCCGAGCTCAATCACGGCATAGTCGTAATCGTTGTTTAAGCGCAGCAACGTCATCGGTACACCGATGTCGTTGTTCAGATTGCCCGCGGTGTATAGGGTGTTGCCACACTTGCTCAGAATGGATGCCGTCATCTCTTTAACAGACGTTTTGCCGGATGAGCCGGTTAGCGCGACCACGCGCGCCGGAACCTGGGCGCGAACCCACGCTGCCAGTTCGCCGAACGCCAGACGGGTGTCTTTTACAATAACCTGCGGTAAATCAATATTGAGTGGACGGCTGACTAACAGCGCGCCTGCTCCCCCGTCTTTCGCCTTGTTGGCAAAATCGTGGGCATCAAAGCGTTCGCCTTTCAGCGCCACAAACAGGCATCCCGGCGTCACTTTACGCGTATCGGTTGTCACTGCATCGAGGGTCAGGTCGCCCCCTTTTAGTTCGCCACGGAGGATCTCCGCCAGTTGACTGAGCGTTACGCTAATCATGCGATCACCCCCAGCAGACGCGCTGCCGTGACGCGGTCAGAATAGTCGAGACGCTGTGAACCAACGATCTGGTAGTCTTCGTGCCCTTTCCCGGCCACCAGCACCACGTCGTTTTCTTTCGCCTGCATGATGGCGTTAGTCACTGCTTCGGCGCGACCTTCCATCACCTTCGCCTGTCCGGCATCCAGCATCCCCGCCAGAATGTCGTTGATGATGGCGCGCGGTTCTTCGGTACGCGGGTTGTCATCGGTCACCACGACCACATCAGCAAATTGTTCGGCAATCGCGCCCATCAGCGGACGTTTGCCTTTGTCGCGATCGCCACCGCAGCCAAAGACGCACCACAGTTTGCCGGTACAGTGCAGACGCGCCGCCTGCAGCGCTTTTTCCAGCGCATCCGGCGTATGGGCATAATCAACCACCACGGTGGTTTTGCCCGGCGCGCTGAATACTTCCATGCGCCCGCAAACCGGTTGCAATTGTGTCGCTGTTTTTAGTAAATCAGCTAACGGATATCCCAGCGCCAGCAGCGTTGCCAGCGCCAGCAGCAGATTGCTGACGTTAAACGCGCCCATCAGGCGGCTTTCAATTTCGCCTTCCCCCCATGAGGAGGTAAAGCGAATCGTTGCCCCGCTGTCGTGATACTTCACCTCAACGGCTTTTAACCAACGACCATGACAGTTCGGGTTGATGTGGTCTTCCATCGAAACAGCCACCGCATCCGGAAGTTTGGCCAGCCAGCGACGACCGACCTCATCATCCGCATTGACGATGGCCTGACCGCAATGGTGCGTAGAGTACAGCAGCCATTTCGCGGCTTCGTAATGTTCCATGTCACCGTGGTAGTCGAGATGGTCACGGCTTAAGTTAGTAAACACTGATGCGGCAAACTTCAGCGCCGCGACGCGATGCTGAACCAGACCGTGGGAAGAGACTTCCATCGCGCCAACCGTGGCGCCCTGTGCAACCAGTCCCGCCAGCACATGCTGGACATCAACGGCTGAACCGGTGGTATTTTCTGTCGGGATCACTTTGCCCAACAGACCATTGCCAACGGTTCCCATCACCGCGCTGGTTTCACCCAGCAGTTGGCTCCACTGCGCCAGCAATTGAGTAGTGGTCGTTTTACCGTTGGTCCCGGTCACGCCAACCAGACGCATTTTTTCAGAAGGCTCGTGGTAAAAACGGCCCGCCAGTGCAGATAAACGCTCATTAAGCTGGCTGAGATAGATAACCGGAACGCCGTGCATTTCACGGATTTCACCATCAGTCGCTTCATCTTTTGCTTCTGCAATAATGGCAGCCACACCTTGCGCTATCGCCTGCGGGATATACCGACGCCCGTCCGCCTGATGACCCAATATTGCGACAAAGAGATCGCCCGATGCAGCCACACGGCTGTCGAGCGTCATCTCCCGCAGTACTCGCTCCGGTGCACCCGGCACCCATGGAGCAAGAAGGTCGCGCAAATTACGATCTGCCACCTGTTGCCTCGCCTTGATTATTCACAAATTCACTTTTATCGCCCGTTGCCAGCGCATCCGGTTCGATGTTCATGGTACGCAGTACGCCGCCCATGATGGCACCGAAGACCGGCGCGGAAACAGCGCCACCGTAGTATTTACCCGCCTGCGGATCGTTGATAACAACAACCAGCGCGAAGCGCGGCTGACTCGCAGGCGCAACGCCTGCGGTATAAGCAATGTATTTGTTGATGTAGCGACCATCCGGCCCTACTTTTTTCGCCGTACCGGTTTTGATGGCGATGCGATAGCCTTTAATCGCCGCCTTCACGCCGCCGCCACCGGGCAGCGCCACGCTTTCCATCATGTGCACCACGGTACGAACGGTCGCTTCCGGGAAAATACGCTCGCCCGGGACTGGAGGGTCAACTTTGGTAATCGACAGCGGGCGATAAACGCCATAGCTGCCGATCGTTGCGTAGACTCGCGCTAACTGTAACGGGGTTACCATTAGCCCATAGCCGAAAGAGAAGGTGGCCCTCTCTATGTCAGACCACCGTTGTTTTTGAGGAAATAAGCCACTGCGTTCTCCGACCAACCCCAAATTGGTCGCTTTTCCCAGCCCAAAACGTGAGTAAGTATCTACTAACGCTGAGGACGGCATCGCTAACGCCAGCTTAGAAACACCGACGTTACTCGACTTCTGCAAAACCCCGGTAAGGGTCAATTCGCTATAACGCGCCACGTCTTTGATTTCGTGACCATTAATTCGGTAAGGAATCGTATTGAGTACGGTATTTTCGCGTACCACTCCACGCTGCAGCGCCGTCATTATCACCATTGGTTTGACGGTAGAACCCGGTTCAAACACGTCGGTAATGGTACGGTTACGCATGACATCTTTTTGCGTACCGGAGAGATTATTGGGGTTGTAGGACGGGCTGTTCGCCATCGCCAGCACTTCACCGGTGTTGACATCTACCAGCACGGCGCTGCCGGATTCCGCTTTGTTGAACGCGACGGCATTATTCAGTTCACGGTAGACCAGCGCCTGTAAACGCTCATCAATGCTCAGCGCAAGGTTGTGCGCCGCCTGGCTGTCGGTAGAGGAGATATCTTCAATTACGCGGCCATAGCGATCTTTACGTACGATACGTTCGCCCGGCTGTCCGGTGAGCCACTTATCGAAGCTCTTCTCAACGCCTTCAATCCCCTGGCTATCAACGTTAGTAAAGCCAATGAGGTGAGCGGTCACTTCTCCGGAAGGATAGTAACGACGGGATTCTTCACGCAGGTGAATGCCTGGCAGCTTGAGTTTTTTGATGTAGTCGGCCATGTCAGGGTTAACCTGACGCGCCAGATAGATAAAGCGCCCTTTCGGGTTGGCGTTAATACGGGAAGCCAGCTGGTCGAGCGGGAGATTAAGCGCGGTCGACAGTGCTCTCCAGCGTTCACCAACGCTCACGCCGCCTGCGTCATGCACCTCTTTCGGGTCGGCCCAAATCGCCTTCACCGGAACACTCACCGCCAGCGGACGGCCCGAACGGTCGGTAATCATCCCGCGCGATGTAGAGACTTCCTGTACGCGCAGGGAGCGCATGTCGCCCTGACGCACCAGCATATCCGGCGCGATGATTTGCAGCCAGGCGACGCGTCCCAGCAGGAAACCCAGTGCCAGCAAAATACAGCCGCACAGTAACGCAAAACGCCAACTGACAAAGTTGGCTTGTTCTTCCTGGCGTTTTGGTTTGTGCGTTTTTGCCGCTGCTTTCATGCGTCGCGTTTATCCTTATTTTTGTACTACAATATTTTCTTGTGAGGGATCAACATGCTGCATTTGCAGCTTTTCCGTTGCGATCCGTTCAACACGGCTATGGTCGCCGAGCGCGTTCTCCTCAAGGATCAAGTTGCGCCATTCGATATCCAACGCATCTCGCTCCAGAACCAACTGCTCACGCTGCGCGGTCAGTAACCGCGTATGGTGGGCTGTTGTCACGACGGTAACCGCCGTCAAAATAATGCAAATGAACAGGCAGAGTGGCAGCTTCCCATACCGCAAAAGATCGTCACCGATCACGCCAGGCAAGGCATGGCGCTCGTTGCTTCCTATCGATCCTTTAACTTTGCTAAGGGCTTCTGTCACGCTGCTGATCATGCGTTCGTCCTCTCTGCAATACGCAGAACTGAACTACGGGCACGAGGATTTTCAGCTACCTCTTCTTCACCCGGCATCATCTTGCCTAGTGCTCTTAACTCACGGCCGCCCAGCTTTTTGATCTGCGCTTCCGTCATCGGTATTCCAGCCGGAACCTGAGGACCACGGCTTTGTTCGCGCATAAAGCGTTTCACAATACGGTCTTCAAGCGAATGGAAACTGATAATCGAAAGGCGACCACCTGGTGCCAGCACGCTGAGCGAGCTTTTTAGCGCCTGCTCTATCTCCTCCAGTTCACTGTTCACCCAGATGCGCACCGCCTGGAAGGTACGGGTCGCGGGATGTTTGAATTTGTCTTTCACCGGCATTGCCGCCGCAATCACTTCCGCCAGCTCTTTGGTGCGGGTCATCGGTTCGATGCGATTGCGCTCGACGATGGCGCGAGCAATGCGTTTACCAAAGCGCTCCTCGCCAAAGGTTTTAATCACCCAGGCAATGTCCGCTTCATCGGCGGTTTGCAGCCATTCGGCTGCGGACTGACCGCGTGTTGGATCCATACGCATATCCAACGGACCGTCACGCATAAACGAGAAACCGCGCTCCGCATCATCAAGCTGCGGTGAAGAAACGCCAAGATCGAGAAGAATCCCGTCGATCTTACCGGTAAGTCCGCGCTCGGCGACATAGTCAGCCAGCGCAGAGAATGGTCCATGAACGATGGAGAAACGGGGATCGGTAATCGTCTGTGCAACGGCAATAGCCTGCGGATCGCGATCGATAGCCAGTAAACGTCCCTCTTCGCCAAGCTGGGAGAGGATCAGACGTGAATGACCACCGCGACCAAATGTCCCGTCAATGTAGATGCCGTCTGGACGAATATTCAGGCCGTTGACGGCCTCATCCAGCAACACCGTTGTATGTTTATAATTTTCCATCATTTTATAGAGACAAATCCTGCAATCGTTCCGACAGCGCGCCGGTAACAGACTGCTCAGCGTCGATATCTTCCTTGACCTGTTGATACCAGGTCGTTTCATCCCACAGCTCAAACTTATTGAACTGCCCAACCAGCATCACTTCTTTCGTTAGCCCCGCGTGTTGCCGCAGAATCGGCGCTATCAATAATCGGCCAGCGCTATCCATCTGACATTCGCTGGCATGCCCCAACAACAGGCGCTGTACGCGACGCTCAACTGGATTCATGCTCGACAGACGCGATAACTTCTGCTCGATAATTTCCCATTCAGGCAGGGGGTACAGCAGCAGGCACGGGTGATGGATGTCAATGGTGCAAACCATTTGACCGGTAGCGCACTCGAGCAGTTGATCCCGATAACGGGTGGGCACCGATAAGCGCCCTTTACTGTCGAGATTAACTAACGTTGCTCCCCGGAACATGCCAGTCTCACCCCCGATTACCACTTTATCCCACAAAATCCCACTTAAAGGAGTTTACGGAGCGGAGGAAAACCTTGTCAAGCAAGTCACGGCGCTAAGCGGAGCAAAAAACACATTGTTTACAGCTAATATCAGCGTTGAACAAATTCCGTACAGCAAACGAAGCAAATTAACGTCATGAATATTTGTAAGAAAAAAATCCAACAACTCATGATTGTTTAAAACAACCGAATATCATCAAAAGAAAATATAAAGTGTCAGTTTGCGACGCGAGCGGCATTTTAGGACAATATGCAGCGAGATAACAGTACCAGTTAATCAGTCTGTATGCCGTGCAGGAGCGAGGTAAGCGTGAGGTTGTCGGCATAGGGCAGCAAAGTGTTTGTTAATTCGGCAAATCCCTACAAGCATGTAACAAAATAATACAACCGTAACGCATCTTTACGCTTCAATAACCCAAAAATGGAGAGTTGCATTTTTAATTCGGCATAATTCAAGAATCAATTTCAGATAATTCTAAAGAATATTCTTAATTATAATGAGGTTATTTCTGAGAATAGAATATTTGATGACGTCAGAGGCTTATCCCGTTGACGTCACCAAATGAGGCAACTTAGTTACGGCTCAGAATACCGCGACGGTACAGATTACGCCGTATACGCGTTAACCCAGGTTTGGGTTTACGCGGCTCATCCAGACTTGCCAGCACAATCTCCAGCACACGTTCAGCTACATCGCGATGGCGTTGCGCCACCGCGAGCACCGGACACTGCAGGAAGTCGAGCAGTTCGTGATCGCCAAAAGTCGCTATCGCCAAATCAGACGGCAACTGCCCATCGCGACGCAGGGTCACATCCATCACCCCCTGCAACAGAGCAAACGACGTGGTAAAAAGCGCCTGAGGCATGGGATGCGTTTCCAGCCATTTATCAAAGAGCTGCGCGGCCGCTTCCCGCTCATAGCTGTTGGCGTAAAGGAAATGAACGTCACGCGGATCGTCTTTCCACGCGGTACGGAAGCCCTGCTCACGCAGGAAGCTGACGGATAATTCAGGCAGCGCGCCCAGATAAAGTACGGTTTCTGCAGGGAATTTACGTAACTCCTGCGCCAGCATTTCCGCATCATCCTGGTCCGCGCCCACGACGCTGGTGAAATGTTCGCGATCCAGCGCACGGTCCAGCGCCACAATCGGGAATGAACTGTTTGCCCAGCGCTGATAGAACGGATGTTCTGGCGGCAAGGAAGTCGACACAATGATGGCATCAACCTGGCGTTGTAAAAGATGCTCAATACAGCGCATTTCGTTATCAGGCTGATCTTCAGAGCAGGCAATCAACAGTTGATACCCGCGCTGACGCGCCTGGCGCTCCAGATAGTTTGCAATCCGGGTATAGCTTGTGTTCTCAAGATCCGGGATCACCAGCCCGATAGAGCGTGTGCGTCCAGCACGCAGCCCGGCCGCCACGGCATTCGGGTGGTAATTATGCTCACGCACCACCGCCATGACTTTTTCAACCGTTTTGTCGCTTACGCGATATTGCTTTGCTTTGCCATTAATAACGTAGCTTGCAGTCGTTCGCGAAACGCCGGCCAACCGAGCGATTTCATCCAGTTTCACAATTGCCCCTTGCGTAAAATGTACAAACCATAACCTTTGTGATGGCATGGGTTAAGTTTCTTAACATCTAAGCGCAGAATAATGACTGCGGCAACCGCTTTTGTCTCTGGTTACTGCTGATTTCGCAAAAAAAAGCGCAACAGATAGCATCAGCGAAAACCCTCCATGCCGGATAAGGCGTTTACACCGTCATCCGGCATGGCCTCCGCGATGATGCCTGATGGCGCTGTGCTTATCAGGCCTACAGTCGACTATTAGCGCATGATTTTATCGCCGCGAGAAAGCCCCACCACGCCAGAACGGGCTACCTCTACAATTTTGGCGACTTCACGTAATGTTGCCAGGAACGCATCCAGCTTATCACTGGTGCCCGCCAACTGTACGGTGTAGATGGACGGCGTGACGTCGATGATTTGCCCGCGGAAAATCTCCGTGTTGCGTTTCACCTCCTCCCGACCATAGCCGCTGGCCTGGATTTTCACCAATATGATCTCGCGTTCAACATGGGCGCCCTGCCCCAGTTCGCTCACGCGCAGAACATCCACCAGTTTATGTAGCTGCTTTTCGATCTGCTCCAGGACTTTCTCATCCCCTACCGTTTGAATCGTCATTCGCGATAAGGTTGGATCGTCAGTGGGCGCGACGGTCAGGCTTTCAATATTGTATCCACGCTGGGCGAAAAGGCCTATCACACGCGACAAGGCACCCGACTCGTTTTCCAGCAATACCGATAATATCCGGCGCATAATCAGGTCCTCTCCGTTTTGCTTAACCACATTTCATCCATACCGCCCCCACGAATCTGCATCGGGTAGACATGCTCGCTGCCATCAACGGTGACATCGACAAACACCAGACGACGGTTGCGCACATGCTCCAGCGCTTCACTCAGTTTGCTTTCCAGTTCTTCAGGATGGTTAATCTGGATACCAATATGCCCATAAGCCTCGGCAAGGCGCACAAAATCGGGCAGCGACTGCATATAAGATTGTGAATGACGTCCAGAGTAGATCATGTCTTGCCATTGTTTGACCATGCCGAGATAGCGGTTGTTCAGGTTGAGCACCAGTACCGGCAGCTCGTACTGCAGCGCCGTCGACAGTTCCTGGATGTTCATCTGAATGCTGCCATCCCCGGTCACGCACACCACCGTTTCCTCAGGCAATGCCATTTTTACGCCTAGCGCCGCAGGTAAACCAAATCCCATGGTGCCGAGGCCGCCAGAGTTAATCCAACGGCGTGGTTTATCGAACGGGTAGTAGAGTGCGGCAAACATCTGATGCTGACCCACGTCAGAAGTCACATACGCATCCCCTTTCGTCAGACGCCAGATGGTTTCAATCACCGCCTGTGGCTTAATGCTTTCACTTTGCGTGTCATATTTCAGGCACTGACGGGCGCGCCAGTGTTCAATCTGTTGCCACCAGTCACGGTTATCATCCAGCGGCTGCTGAGATTTTTCCTGCTCCAGCAGTTCGAGCATCTGATCAAGTACCAGACGAGCATCGCCGACAATCGGAATATCCGCAGTGACGGTTTTCGAAATAGAGGTCGGATCGATGTCGATATGCAGCACGGTCGCATTTGGACAATATTTTGCCAGATTATTGGTTGTTCGATCGTCAAAGCGCACGCCGACGGCAAAGATCACATCGGAATGATGCATGGTCATGTTTGCTTCGTAAGTTCCATGCATGCCCAGCATTCCCAACGCCTGGCGATGTGTTGCCGGAAACGCGCCTAACCCCATCAGCGAGGAAACAACAGGCAGGTTAAGAGCTTCAGCGATCTGGCACAACTGCTCATGGCAGGCGGCATTAACGGCGCCACCACCCACGTACACAACCGGTTTTTTAGCCGCGACTAACGTCTGCAGAGCACGTTTTATCTGCCCTTTATGTCCGGTAGTCGTCGGATTATACGAACGCATACTCACCGACTCCGGCCAGCTGTAAGGCAGTTTCCTGGCGGGATTCAGAATATCCTTCGGCAAATCGACCACAACAGGCCCCGGACGACCGCTTGCCGCCAACCAGAAGGCCTTTTTTAGCACCTGTGGGATGTCTTCTGTTTGTTTGACCAGGAAGCTGTGCTTCACCACCGGGCGGGATATGCCCACCATGTCGCACTCCTGGAAGGCATCGTAGCCAATCAGCGACGTTGCGACCTGCCCGGAGAGGATCACCAGCGGAATGGAATCCATGTAAGCCGTTGCAATCCCGGTAATCGCGTTGGTAGCGCCGGGTCCTGAAGTGACTAATACGACGCCCACCTCCCCCGTGGCGCGCGCAAGGCCATCAGCCATGTGTACCGCGGCCTGCTCATGACGAACCAGCACATGATCAATACCACCGACCGTATGCAACGCATCATAAATATCGAGGACGGCCCCCCCGGGATAACCGAATACCTGCTTTACACCCTGATCGATGAGCGATCGGACGACCATCTCGGCTCCAGACAACATCTCCATGGCTTGCCTCACTCTTATAATGAATAACGGTTTAACAACACATTAACCGCTGACGATGACGCATGGCAATTGACTCCGCTGGAGTAGCCTCAGAGCAAATAAGAATAAAACGGAGGAAAGCGTCGATTTAATGGAGAATTAAACCAGGATAAGTAAATGATATGATAAATAATCGCTTAAAAAGGGAGACTTACAGCTATTACTCTATTTTTTTACACGGTTAGCTAATCCTGGAAAGTGGATTTCAGCATAAAATTTTGCATACAAATAAAAAAGCAGAACAAACCAGATGTATTATCCGGCTTGTTCTGCTGAATGCTATTGCTTACAGATGGAGACTAACAGCTCTTCCATCCATTGATGTCCTTTATCCCGGCCTGCAGCTTCATGCCAGGAAAGATAACATGTACGGCTGTTCAATTTTAAAGGTAAAGGTAATATCTGAAGTTCTAAAGAATCAGCGAACTCTTCTGCCAACCAACGTGGCGCAATAGCGACCAGATGCGTTTGCGACACAATATTAAGAACGCTAATTAATGCCATGCCCTGGTAAGCGACGCAGGATTGTTTATCCGGCGTGTCATACCACGGCTGACTGAAAGATGCGAAGCGATCCAGCGAAACCACCGCGTGTTGCTCATTATAAACATCGTTTTCCAATAATGGACCACTAATGCGCGGATGCTTTTTGCTTACCACTAATACCATTTCATCATTGAATAACGGAATACTTGAGAATTCTGGACGACGGAATTCTTCATAGCTAATAACAAACTCTGTTTCCTGATAACGCAGCTGATGCTCGGTATTTTGATTAAGTGAAGATTTAAATATGACATTAATGTTTGGCGCGACCTGTTCAACCCGATTATAAATCAACGATGTCAGGATATTATCTAATGGGCTGCATACGCAGAGATTGAAAACACGTTCACTGCTGGCTGGTTCAAAACCCGATCCAGGCAGTTCGTTTTGCACTAATTGCAATGCCTGACGAATGGAACCAAATAGCTGGAAAGCTCTTGCTGTCGGCTGGATCCCCCGACCATAACGAACAAAAAGCTCATCATTAAACATGACTTTGAGGCGCGCTACCGCATTACTGACCGCTGGTTGCGACA
The DNA here is from genome assembly GCF_030334645.1 of Citrobacter sp. Cc139. Classification (NCBI taxonomy): domain Bacteria; kingdom Pseudomonadati; phylum Pseudomonadota; class Gammaproteobacteria; order Enterobacterales; family Enterobacteriaceae; genus Citrobacter; species Citrobacter sp. Cc139. Next base: position 209,503 of record NZ_JAOWDM010000076.1, on the reverse strand, counting down.
TTCCCAGGGTATGCGCAGCGCGGGTAATATTCTGTTCCTGCATCACCGCATCAAAAACGGTTAAAAGATTAAGGTCAACCATGCGAAGTTGCGGTTTTCCTGGCTCTAAAAGATTGGGTTTATCTATTATTTTTACTTCTGGCATAGTTAACTCCACTGTCACTCTAAACTCCCTTTTCCCAGACGGAGTAAAGAAATAACCTCCGCTAATATGATTTACCATGCATATAAAATAAGAAAAAGGAAAAACATTAAAATTAGGAAAACATAAAGGTACAAACCTAAATGAACAAAACAGCAATGCGAGCGCAGTGTGGCAGAGGTCACTGCACGATGATTCATATGTTTAAATTTCAAAAACAATATAACCATAAGCATGGCGAATATACAATCATACACATCATGAATGTATATTTAAGTTTTAATTAAATGTTTATATTATTAATACATTAAAAGTTAACATTAATTTATCAATCATGTCCTTCCGCTGTGCCCCGATCTATTCAGTATTGCTATAAAAACAGACAAATCATAAAGATATAAAATCTTAATCGCGCCATCGACTTCAACGAACCGTTACAATAAATGCGAATAAATATGCTTAAATATGTCAAACCATGAAAATTATGTACAAGCATCAGCAGATTAATTTTATATACGCCAACAAATTCAGCACAATTCGCTTAAGTTTTGCCTAAACTTTTATCTGCTACAGGGGCATTTACAAGGGATGGGGTTGACATCGGAGTTCATATCCAGTACCACTAAAAGCATATCGCATTCGCCTGGAGCTTAATTGATGACTTACATTGCTCGTTTCAACGGTCTACTACTACTAAACGCATCTTCGTTGCGCGGTAGACTGGTGAACGACATTCAGCATTAAGTCAGCTCCAGTTAAGACAGAAACCCGCGCCGTTGCGCGGGTTTTTTTATGCTCGAAGCAAGGCGCCCTAAAGACCAAGGACCTAAACCATGAGCCAGCAAGTCATTATTTTCGATACCACCTTACGCGATGGAGAACAGGCGTTACAGGCAAGCCTGAGTGTGAAAGAAAAACTGCAGATTGCGCTGGCCCTTGAGCGTATGGGCGTTGACGTGATGGAAGTGGGTTTCCCAGTCTCTTCACCAGGTGACTTTGAGTCGGTTCAAACCATCGCTCGTCAGGTTAAAAACAGCCGCGTTTGCGCCTTAGCCCGTTGCGTTGAAAAAGATATTGATGTTGCAGCTGAATCCCTGAAGGTCGCTGAAGCTTTCCGCATTCATACGTTTATCGCCACCTCGCCGATGCACATCGCGACCAAATTGCGCAGTACGCTGGATGAGGTGATCGAGCGGGCTATCTATATGGTTAAGCGTGCGCGTAATTACACGGATGACGTGGAATTCTCCTGCGAAGATGCTGGCCGTACCCCTATCGCAGACCTGGCTCGCGTAGTAGAAGCCGCCATTAACGCCGGTGCCAAAACCATCAATATTCCCGATACCGTCGGCTACACCATGCCTTTCGAATTTGGCGCAATCATTTCCGGTCTGTACGAACGCGTACCGAATATCGATAAAGCCATCATCTCCGTACACACCCATGATGATTTAGGCCTGGGCGTCGGCAACGCGCTGGCTGCCGTTCACGCCGGAGCGCGCCAGGTGGAAGGCGCAATGAACGGTATCGGCGAACGCGCTGGTAACTGCTCCCTGGAAGAAGTGATCATGGCGATCAAAGTACGCAAAGATATCCTGAACGTACAGACCCGCATTAATCATCAGGAGATCTGGCGTACCAGCCAGTTAGTGAGCCAAATCTGTAACATGCCCATTCCGGCTAACAAAGCGATTGTCGGTAGCGGCGCCTTTGCTCACTCCTCCGGCATTCATCAGGACGGCGTACTGAAAAATCGTGAAAACTACGAAATCATGACGCCTGAATCCATCGGCCTGAATCAGGTACAGTTGAACCTGACCTCCCGTTCCGGACGCGCCGCGGTGAAACACCGCATGGATGAGATGGGCTATAAAGAGAGTGAATATAATCTGGACAACCTGTACGACGCTTTCCTGAAGCTGGCGGATAAAAAAGGTCAGGTATTTGATTACGACCTGGAAGCGCTGGCCTTTATTAACAAACAGCAGGAAGAGCCAGAACATTTCCGTCTGGATTACTTCAGCGTGCAATCCGGCTCAAATGACATTGCTACTGCCTCCGTCAAGCTGGCCTGCGGTGAAGACGTCAAAGCCGAAGCGGCGAACGGTAACGGCCCGGTTGATGCCATTTATCAGGCCATCAACCGCGTGACGGAATACAACGTCGAACTGGTGAAATACAGCCTGACCGCCAAAGGGCACGGTAAAGATGCGCTGGGTCAGGTGGATATCGTCGCCAACTATAACGGTCGCCGCTTCCACGGCGTCGGTCTGGCAACGGATATTGTCGAGTCTTCCGCCAAAGCGATGGTCCATGTGCTGAACAATATCTGGCGCGCCGAAGAAGTCGAAAAAGAATTGCAACGCAAAGCTCAGAACAACGAGAACAACAAGGAAACCGTGTGATGTCGAAGAATTACCATATTGCTGTTTTGCCGGGTGACGGTATTGGCCCGGAAGTGATGGCGCAAGCCTTGAAAGTACTGGACGCAATTCGCCACCGTTTTAACATGCGCATTACCACCAGCCACTACGACGTGGGTGGCGCCGCCATTGATAACCACGGTCAGCCGCTGCCGCCGGCTACGGTTGAAGGCTGTGAGCAAGCTGACGCCATTCTGTTTGGCTCCGTTGGCGGTCCGAAATGGGAAAACCTGCCGCCAAACCAGCAGCCTGAACGCGGTGCGCTGCTGCCATTGCGTAAGCACTTCAAATTATTCAGCAACCTGCGTCCGGCAAAGCTGTACCAGGGGCTGGAAGCGTTTTGTCCTCTGCGCGCCGATATCGCCGCTCACGGTTTCGACATCCTGTGCGTGCGTGAACTGACCGGCGGGATCTACTTCGGTCAGCCAAAAGGCCGCGAAGGCAGCGGGCAACATGAAAAAGCATTTGATACCGAGGTATATCACCGTTTCGAGATCGAACGTATTGCCCGTATCGCGTTTGAGTCAGCTCGCCAGCGTCGCCGTAAAGTGACGTCAATTGATAAAGCTAACGTGCTGCAAACCTCTATTCTGTGGCGTGAAATCGTCAATGAAATTGCCAATGAATATCCGGACGTTGAACTGGCGCATATGTACATCGACAACGCGACAATGCAGTTGATCAAAGATCCTTCCCAGTTCGACGTCCTGCTGTGCTCCAACCTGTTTGGCGACATTCTGTCTGACGAGTGCGCCATGATCACCGGTTCAATGGGGATGTTGCCATCCGCCAGCCTGAACGAGCAGGGTTTTGGTCTGTACGAGCCTGCTGGCGGCTCCGCCCCGGATATCGCCGGGAAAAACATTGCTAACCCTATCGCCCAGATCCTGTCGCTGGCGCTGCTGCTGCGCTACAGCCTGGATGCCAACGATGCGGCAACCGCAATTGAGAGCGCCATTAACCGCGCATTAGAAGAAGGCATTCGCACTGGTGATTTGGCCCGTGGCGCTGCCGCAGTCGGTACCGATGAAATGGGCGACATCATTGCCCGTTACGTCGCAGAAGGGGTGTAATCATGGCCAAAACGTTATACGAAAAATTATTTGATGCGCACGTAGTCTTTGAGGCGCAAAACGAAACCCCGCTGCTGTATATCGACCGCCATCTGGTGCATGAAGTCACCTCCCCGCAGGCGTTTGATGGTCTGCGCGCGCATGGCCGTCAGGTGCGCCAGCCGGGTAAAACCTTCGCCACCATGGACCACAACGTCTCAACGCAGACCAAAGACATTAACGCCTCCGGTGAAATGGCGCGTATTCAGATGCAGGAACTGATCAAAAACTGCAATGAATTTGGCGTTGAACTGTACGACCTGAATCACCCGTATCAGGGTATTGTCCACGTGATGGGGCCTGAGCAAGGCGTGACCTTGCCGGGAATGACCATCGTCTGTGGCGACTCCCACACCGCCACCCACGGCGCATTCGGCGCGCTGGCGTTCGGTATTGGCACTTCAGAAGTTGAACATGTGCTGGCAACGCAAACCCTGAAACAGGGTCGCGCCAAAACCATGAAGATTGAAGTCAACGGCAAAGCCGCGCCGGGCATCACGGCGAAAGATATCGTGCTGGCGATTATCGGTAAAACCGGTAGCGCGGGCGGTACCGGGCATGTGGTTGAATTTTGCGGCGAAGCCATCCGTGCGCTGAGCATGGAAGGCCGTATGACCCTGTGTAACATGGCCATTGAAATGGGGGCCAAAGCGGGTCTGGTCGCACCGGATGAAACCACCTTTAACTATGTGCAAGGTCGTTTACATGCGCCGAAAGGCGAGGATTTTGCCCACGCGGTTGAGTACTGGAAAACGCTGCAAACCGACGACGGCGCAACGTTTGATACCGTCGTCACTCTGCAAGCAGAAGAGATCGCGCCGCAGGTCACCTGGGGAACGAATCCGGGTCAGGTGATCTCGGTGAACGATTATATTCCCGATCCGGCATCATTTACCGATCCCGTTGAGCGCGCATCGGCGGAAAAAGCGCTGGCGTATATGGGGCTGAAACCTGGCATTTCGTTAACAGAAGTGGCTATCGATAAAGTGTTTATCGGTTCCTGCACCAACTCGCGCATTGAAGATTTACGCGCCGCGGCGGAAATCGCCAAAGGGCGCAAAGTCGCGCCGGGCGTACAGGCACTGGTGGTGCCGGGTTCTGGTCCGGTGAAAGCGCAGGCGGAAGCGGAAGGTCTGGACAAGATCTTTATCGAAGCAGGATTTGAATGGCGCTTACCGGGCTGTTCCATGTGCCTGGCCATGAATAATGACCGCCTGAATCCAGGCGAGCGCTGCGCATCCACCAGCAACCGTAACTTTGAAGGTCGTCAGGGCCGCGGTGGCCGCACGCATTTAGTCAGCCCGGCGATGGCCGCCGCCGCCGCCGTTACCGGCCACTTCGCCGACATTCGCAGCATCAAATAAGGAAACTACCATGGCAGAGAAATTTACCCAGCATACCGGCCTGGTTGTCCCACTGGATGCCGCCAACGTCGATACCGATGCAATTATCCCGAAACAGTTTTTGCAGAAGGTCACACGCACCGGTTTTGGCGCCCATCTGTTTAACGACTGGCGTTTCCTGGACGAAAAGGGTCAACAGCCAAATCCAGAATTTGTGCTGAACTTTCCGGAATATAAAGGCGCGTCGATTCTGCTGACGCGGGAAAACTTTGGCTGCGGCTCTTCACGCGAACATGCGCCGTGGGCGCTGACCGACTACGGCTTTAAAGTAGTGATCGCGCCAAGCTTCGCCGATATCTTCTACGGCAACAGTTTCAACAACCAACTGCTACCGGTAACCCTGAGCGACGCGCAGGTCGATGAAATGTTTACCCTGGTGAAAGCCAATCCGGGGGTTACATTTGAAGTGGATCTGGTGGCGCAGGTCGTCAAAGCGGGCGATAAGTCCTACAGCTTTAAGATCGATGACTTCCGTCGCCACTGCATGCTGAACGGTCTGGACAGCATCGGGCTGACGCTGCAGCACGAAGCCGCCATCACCGAATACGAAGACAGGCAGCCCGCGTTTATGCGCTAGTCATTGTGACGCCGGATGCGCTGCGCATCCGGCAACATGATTAGACGTCCTTCACCCGCCCGGTCATCACCAGCGTGGCCACCGAAATCGCCGCAATCACCCAGTAAACGGCAAAATGCCCGTAGCTTTGCGCCACCGCTCCCTGAATCACTCCCGCCAGAATCACGCCCGTTGAAATACTGTTGGTAAACAATGTGGTCGCCGATCCCGCACGCCCCGGCATCAGATCCTGAAACCACAGCATTCCTATTCCGGCGATAATGCCGATAAATACCGCGTTAAACAGTTGCAGGACCAGCAGCGCCGTGCGGCTGTGAAAGAAGATCAGACCAAGATAAAACAGTACGCCCGCCGCTACGGCCGCGATCATCATGCGCCGCTTACCAAAGCGTTTCACGTAGTAGCCCGCCAGAATCATCGCCGGAATTTCCAGCCCGGCCGCGGTGCCCATCAGGATCCCGGCCAGCTTGTCCGGCAAGCCCAGCTCAAGGCTAATCCACAGCGGCATATCAATGATGTACATGGTATTGCAGGTCCACATCAGCGTGGAGGCAATAAACAGCATGCGTACATTTTTGTCCTGCCAACCGCTGGCCTGTTCCAGCGGCACATCGACAGGTTGCTCCACCCGAGCCACAGATGGCAGTATCATCGCGATCAGCACCAGGCTAATGGCAAAAATGCCTGCGGCAATGGAAAACATCGCCGTGAAGCCGTAATTCAGCGCCAGCATAAAAGCCAGCGGCGGCCCTATCACCCACGCCAACGAAAGCTGCGCACGCATCACCGAGCTAAACATCACCACTTCACGCGCCGAGCTATCGGCATATTCCCGCGCCAGCGCAAACAGCTGCGGCATGGCGGTATTTGCCAGCGAAGCCAGCAGCACACCGCAGGTGATCAGCGTGAGATAGTGGCGATTAAAGGCAAACAGCAGCGCGTTGCCGATTGCCATCAGACAACAGAACATGATCAGTTTTCGCCGATCGCCCTGACTATCGGATCGTTTCGCCAGACCAAGGCTGACCCCGATCCCGGCAATAGCGTTGACGGTATAAAACAGCCCGACCCAAAATGGCTGCGCCCCGACTTCACGGCTCAGAAACAGGCTCAGCGTGGGGGCCTGCAACGCCCCGGCCACACCCATCATAAAAGCGACCAGCATAAATGCCGCGTAAACGCCGTTAAGGCGCCGTCCCATGGTCATAATCCAGAGCATATCTTTCCTTTTAAGCGCAGCTGAAACGAAAAAAGCCAGCAGATAATACCTGCTGGCGCGGCGATTAACACCAATACTCAGTCACACATGATGTCTGCAACTCGCAATTCGGAGGTCAGGCTGTCACCTCCCACTGCATCAGTTCTTCAAGCATCTTTAAGCGCTGCGGTGCGCTCAGGCAAGCCAACCAGGACGATTTTTCCGTCGCAGTAAAGTACTTCAACCAGAACTGACGCATAGATGACCCCTTCGTTGTCTCATCGCTTCATCGGAATCTATTATTGGCTTAATATAGGGATAATAAAATTGCTGAGTTTTCCGCAGGAGTTCCCCTTTTATGTCTTCTGGTCGTTTGCAACAACAGTTCATCCGTCTGTGGCAATGCTGTGACGGCAAAACGCAAGACACGACGCTAAACGAACTGGCGGAGCTGCTGAGCTGCTCGCGCCGTCATATGCGCACCCTGCTTAATACCATGCAGGATCGCGGCTGGTTAACGTGGGAAGCCGAAGTTGGGCGGGGTAAACGCTCGCGCCTGACATTTCTCTATACCGGGCTGGCGCTCCAGCAGCAGCGGGCAGAAGACCTGCTGGAACAGGATCGTATCGATCAACTGGTGCAACTGGTCGGTGATAAAACGGCCGTCAGACAAATGCTGGTTTCCCACCTGGGACGCAGTTTTCGCCAGGGGCGGCACATCATGCGCGTCCTCTATTATCGCCCTATGCGCAATCTGCTCCCCGGCACGGCGTTACGCCGCTCCGAAACCCATATTGCCCGACAAATCTTCAGTTCCTTAATTCTGGTAAATGAGGAAAATGGGGAACTGGAAGCCGACATTGCGCATCATTGGCAGCAGATTTCGCCTTTACACTGGCGATTCTTCCTGCGCCCGGGGATCCATTTTCATCATGGCCGTGAGCTGGAAATGGAGGATGTCATTACCTCGCTACAGCGCATCAACGCACTGCCGCTGTACTCGCACATTACGCAAATCGTCTCGCCCACCGCCTGGACGCTGGATATCCATCTTGCCCAACCGGACCGCTGGCTTCCCTGGCTACTGGGGCAAGTCCCCGCCATGATCCTGCCGCGAGAATGGGAAACGCTAAATAACTTTTCCAGCCATCCGATTGGCACCGGCCCATATGCCGTGATGCGCAATACTAATAACCAACTGAAAATTCGCGCATTTGATGATTACTTCGGCTACCGGGCGCTGATCGATGAAGTTAACGTTTGGGTATTACCTGACATCGGCGAAGAGCCGGGCGGCGGGTTGACGCTAAAAGGTCCCACGGAGGATGAAAAGGCGATTGAAAGTCGACTGGAAGAAGGCTGCTACTACCTGCTGTTTGATACACGCACCCATCGTGGTGCTAATCAGGAGGTTCGCGAGTGGGCAAGCCGGGTTCTCTCGCCAACCAATTTAATCTGTCACGCCGACGAACAGTACCAGAGACTGTGGTTTCCCGCCTATGGGTTACTCCCCCGCTGGCACCACGCCAAACCCGGGCATGGTGAAAAACCGGCCGGGCTGGAAACGCTAACGCTCACTTACTATCGCGATCACATCGAACATCGGATTATCGCGCAGATCATGAAAACGTTGCTGGCGCAGCATCAGGTACAGCTAAACATTCAGGAGATCGACTACGATCAGTGGCATGCAGGTGAAATAGTCAGTGATATCTGGCTCAACAGCGCCAACTTTACCCTCCCGCTGGATTTCTCGCTGTTCGCTCATTTGTGCGAAGTCCCGCTACTGCAAAACTGTATCTCGCGCGACTGGGAAAACGATGCGGCCCGCTGGCGAACCGGTGAAATGAGCCTGGCGGCATGGTGCCAACAGCTGCTCGCCACAAAGGCTATTGTGCCGTTGATCCACCACTGGCTGATCATTCAGGGCCAGCGCAGTATGCGCGGGCTACGCATGAATACCCTCGGCTGGTTTGATTTTAAATCGGCATGGTTTGCGCCGCCGGATCCCTAAGAGCCAGCTCTTAATTGCTGCCCGGCAACAAAATCACTACACTAACGCCGTTCTCAACGGGGTGCTATGCAATATGCTGGCTGAGAGATACCCGTCGAACCTGATCCGGATAATGCCGGCGAAGGGATTTGAGGCTTATCTCAAGTCCTTTGCCACCCAACTCTTGAGGTGCAAAGTGTTTAAAAAATGTCTTCCGCTTTTGCTGCTGTGCGCAGCGCCTGCCTTCGCCAAACCGGTGCTGACCGTCTATACCTACGATTCGTTCGCTGCGGACTGGGGGCCTGGCCCGACAATCAAAAAAGCCTTTGAAGCTGACTGCAACTGCGAACTGAAGCTGGTCGCGTTGGAAGATGGCGTCTCGCTGCTTAACCGCCTGCGCATGGAAGGAAAAAACAGCAAAGCCGACGTCGTGCTGGGACTGGATAACAACCTGCTGGAAGCCGCTACGCAAACCAAACTGTTCGCCAAGAGCAATGTCGCAAACGACGCCGTTGACGTACCCGGCGGCTGGAAAAATGACACCTTTGTTCCGTTTGATTACGGCTACTTCGCTTTTGTCTATGATAAAAACAAGCTGAAAAATCCGCCAAAGAGCCTGAAAGAACTGGTCGAAAGCGATCAGAAATGGCGCGTCATTTATCAGGATCCACGCACCAGCACGCCAGGGCTGGGCCTGCTGTTATGGATGCAAAAAGTCTATGGCGACAAAGCACCGGAGGCGTGGCAGAAACTGGCAGCCAAAACCGTCACCGTCACTAAGGGCTGGAGCGAAGCCTACGGCCTGTTCCTGAAAGGTGAAAGCGATCTGGTACTGAGCTACACCACCTCTCCGGCGTATCACATCATTGACGAGAAAAAAGATAACTACGCCGCCGCCAACTTTAGTGAAGGTCACTATTTGCAGGTGGAAGTCGCCGCCCGCACCGCGGCCAGCAAGCAGCCGGAACTGGCTGAGAAGTTCCTCAAGTTTATGGTTTCTCCGGCATTCCAGAATGCCATTCCGACCGGCAACTGGATGTATCCGGTGACGCAGGTTGCTCTCCCATCAGGATTTGAGCAACTGAAGAAACCGGCCACCGCGCTGGAATTTACCCCGCAGCAGGTTGCGGCTCAGCGTCAGACATGGATTAGCGAATGGCAACGCGCCGTCAGCCGTTAATTCCCGGCTGGCTGGTTCCAGGGCTTTCTGCCGCCACGCTGATGGTCGCAGTAGCCCTGGCCGCGTTTCTGGCGCTATGGTTTAACGCCCCACAAGGAGAATGGCTCTCGCTGTGGCGAGACGACTACCTGTGGCACGTGGTGCGTTTTTCTTTCTGGCAGGCTTTTTTATCCGCAGTGTTGTCGGTTGTCCCGGCAATTTTCCTTGCCAGAGCACTTTATCGCCGCCGTTTCCCCGGACGTCTGGCGCTGCTACGCCTGTGCGCGATGACGTTAATCCTGCCGGTGTTGGTCGCGGTCTTTGGCATTCTCAGCGTGTATGGCCGTCAGGGCTGGTTAGCCTCACTCTGGCAGATATTCGGGCTGGAGTGGACGTTTTCGCCGTACGGTTTGCAGGGTATTCTGCTGGCGCACGTTTTTTTCAATCTGCCGATGGCCAGCCGTCTGCTGTTGCAGTCGCTGGAAAATATTCCCGGTGAACAGCGACAGTTAGCCGCTCAGTTGGGTATTCGCGGCTGGCATTTCTTCCGCTTTGTCGAATGGCCATGGTTACGCCGTCAGATCCTTCCCGTCGCCGCGCTCATCTTTATGCTGTGCTTCGCCAGCTTCGCCACCGTTTTGTCGCTGGGTGGCGGGCCGCAGGCCACCACCATTGAGCTGGCTATCTATCAGGCGCTGAATTTCGATTACGATCCCGCCCGTGCCGCTATGCTGGCGTTGATCCAGATGCTGTGTTGTTTAGCGCTGGTGCTCCTCAGTCAACGCCTGAGCCGCGCTATTGCGCCCGGCACCACGCTGGTTCAGGGCTGGCGCGATCCCGACGATCGTCTGCACAGCCGTCTGGCAGACTCCTTGCTGATTTTCCTGGCCCTGTTGCTGTTGCTGCCGCCGCTGTTGGCAGTGATTGTCGATGGTCTTAACCGCCAGGTTCTGGATGTGCTTATGCAGCCGGTTCTGTGGCAGGCGTTGGGAACTTCACTGCGCATCGCGCTGGCGGCAGGGGCATTATGCGTGATACTCACCATGATGCTGTTATGGAGCAGTCGCGAACTGCGCGCCCGACAGCAGGTGCTGGCAGGCCAGGTACTGGAGCTTAGCGGCATGATGATCCTCGCCATGCCGGGCATCGTGTTGGCAACCGGCTTCTTTCTGCTGCTCAATAACACCGTTGGTCTCCCCGAATCCGCCGACGGCATTGTGATTTTCACCAACGCGCTGATGGCGATCCCTTACGCGCTGAAGGTACTGGAAAACCCAATGCGTGACGTGACCGCACGCTACAGTATGTTGTGCCAGTCGTTGGGAATTGAGGGATGGTCGCGGCTGAAAGTGGTTGAACTGCGGGCACTGAAACGTCCGCTGGCGCAGGCGATGGCTTTTGCCTGCGTACTGTCGATTGGCGATTTTGGCGTGGTGGCGTTATTTGGCAATGAGGATTTCCGCACCTTGCCGTTTTATCTATATCAGCAGATTGGATCTTATCGCAGTCAGGATGGCGCGGTTACGGCGCTCTTGCTGCTGATCCTGTGTTTTACGCTGTTTACCGTTATTGAGAAATTGCCGGGTAGAAATGTTAAAACTGATTGATATCACATGGCTTTACCACCATTTGCCCATGCGCTTTACGCTGTCAGTCTCGCGCGGTGAGCAGGTCGCAATACTCGGGCCCAGCGGCGCCGGGAAAAGTACGCTATTGAATCTGATTGCCGGCTTTCTTGCGCCTGCCAGCGGCACAATGATGATTGAAGGTGAAGATCACACCGCAACGCCTCCTTCGCGTCGTCCCGTCTCCATGCTGTTTCAGGAAAACAATCTGTTCAGCCATCTGAGCGTGTGGCAAAACATCGGTCTGGGTCTTGATCCGGGATTAAAACTGAACGCATCGCAGCGGGAGAAAATGCACCACATCGCCCGGCAAATGGGGCTCGATTCACTGCTGGAGCGACTCCCCGGTGAGCTTTCCGGCGGGCAGCGACAACGTGTGGCGCTGGCGCGTTGTCTGGTGCGGGAGCAACCCATTTTGCTGCTCGATGAACCGTTCTCTGCGCTCGATCCCGCGCTGCGTCAGGAGATGTTAACCCTGGTCGCCGAGGTCTGCCGTGATAAGCAGCTTACGCTGCTGATGGTATCCCACAGCGTCGAAGATGCGGCGCGAATTGCGCCCCGGTCAATCGTGGTCGCCGACGGACGCATTGCGTGGCAAGGCAAAACAGACGAGCTACTAAGCGGTCAAGCCAGCGCCTCAGCGCTGTTAGGCATCAAGCCTCATATTTCGTAGGCCGGATAACGTGAAGCCGCCATCCGGCAAAGGAATCGCTAGTAACCCACAACTTTGCGCAGAATATCGATATATACCGGCATCAGTGGGTGACGCAACAGCGCCACCAGCGCGACCACGCCGATCCCGAGCGTCAACGGCGCCAGATACAGTAAACGGCTGCGGGGGAAATACGCAGTTAAACGATCGACTGCCGCTTTGCCGCTGCGCCACAGCCGCCAGCATAACCAGCCGCCAACCCACAGCAGCAACGCCGTCGCCAGCAGCAGCCATTTGAAATCTCCACTCTGCATATCGGAAGGAATATCGATTGCCGCGCCCGCCAAAATACCCGGCAGGAAATAGAACGGCGGCCACAGCACGCAGCCAATAATATTGGGGACTATAAATTTTGCGACAGGCAGATCCAGCATACCCGCCACCATCGGCACCAGCGGACGCGTTGGGCCGACAAAACGGCCCACCAGAATGGTAAACATGCTGTGCTGATGCAGCGCATGCTCGGTTTTATCCAGCAGCGCCTTGTTCTTTTTCATGAACGACCAACGGTGCAGCGGCTTTTTAAAGCGCCAGCCCAACCAAAAGGAGATCCAATCCCCCAACAGGCAACCGACGATGCCCGCAAGCCAGGCATGCCAGAAATTCAGTTCGCCACTGCCAATCAGCGCCCCCAGCCCCGCCATCATCACGGTGCCAGGCAGAATCAGACCAACCAGCGCCAGAGACTCCAAAAAGGCCACCAAAAGTACGGCGATCAGAGAGTACAGGGCGGACTGGAGAATAAAGTGTTCCAGCAATGCTTGCATAATGTGTCCGTCAGATTTACGAAGCAGGGATTTTGATAACCCTTCTCAACTTCGTCAAGCCATCAATTGTCTGAATAGATTGCCAGTTATGACAACTTTCAGGACACATCATTCACTTTTTATTCACATCCAGCACGGAACTCGCTCGGACTGGCGCCGGTACATTTTTTGAAAACGCGAGAGAAATAGAGCTGGTCATCAAAGCCGACGTTGCGACCCACCGTGGCGATAGGCATTCGTGTGGTACTCAGCAGTAGCTTCGCCTGACTGATTCGCTGATCCTCACGCCAGCTTAATACGCTGATGCCCAATTGCTGGCGGAACAGGTGTGACAAACGGGAAGGCGACAGGCAGACATGCTGTGCGACGCTGGCAATATCAAAATTGCTGTCCGCCAGATGATCGCTAATGTACTGACAGGCATCACGAACGCGGTTGTCCATTGGCGGGTGCAGCGACTCATTAATGGCTTCCATACGTCGGAGTAACAATTGCTCCAGCAAATTAATCGCCAGCAGTTCGGAATAGCGTCCCTCTCCCTGCCCAGCATTGATGATCTGCCCAAACAGTTCGTTGAAATGCGGTTGATGCGCTTCATCAGGGCGAAAGAAACCGGTCTGGGCAAAAATGGCCGGCCAGGCCAGCCACTCCTGCCAGTAAGCGCGTGGCCGGAAGTAGACCCACTGGTGATACCACTCGCTGGCGTCAGGATGGCGTCCGTAGTGGTGAATTTCGCCAGGCGGAAACAGCAAAATATCGCCAGGTCGACAGACAAACTGCTTGCCCTGATTGTTAATGACCCCTTCCCCACGAATAGTGAGATTGAGGATATAGCCTTTCATCCCCAGCGGCCTGTCGATAAAAAAATCCAGGTATCCGTTCGCCTCAATGGGGGTCAATCCAGCCACCAAATGTGCGTTAAACGAATAGCCCGGCAGGAGGGGATCGTTTTGCGTTTCAGCCATAATTTCAATACTCCCTGGGTTCTGCTAAGAAACAATTTGTCCATATTACGCCAGACATCATCGCCGTCGTCCCGGCGGGCCACAGTTGTTTGCGGTAATGGACCATCAACCCCGCTTGTGAAAAGCAATTTGTAAAAAACATGTACCACGCCAACGTCAAAATCGGCTAACAAAAGTGTCTATAACTACGGCAGAAATGTCCACATTGATTATTTGCACGGCGTCACACTTTGTGATGCCACAGCATTTTAGTCCATAAGATTAGCGAATCCTGCCTGACGGTTTTTATCCCTGGTCACTACTGTTTATCCATACCCGTATTTTTGGATGGAGTAAGACGATGGCGATTGCAATTGGCCTCGATTTTGGTAGTGATTCGGTACGCGCTTTGGCGGTGGAATGTGCCACTGGTGAAGAAATCGCCACCAGCGTTGAGTGGTACCCACGTTGGCAGGAAGGGCAGTTTTGCGACGGCCCAAACAACCAGTTTCGCCATCATCCGCGCGACTACATTGAATCCATGGAAGCGGCGCTGAAAACCGTACTCGCCGAACTGAGCGCGGAACAACGCGCAGAAGTGGTCGGGATTGGCGTTGACAGTACCGGCTCAACCCCGGCGCCTATCGATGCCGACGGCAACGTACTGGCGCTGCGCCCGGAGTTCGCGGAAAACCCGAATGCGATGTTTGTTCTGTGGAAAGATCACACTGCGGTAGAAGAAGCCGAAGAAATTACTCGCCTGTGCCACACGCCAGGCAAGATCGATTACTCCCGCTATATTGGCGGTATTTATTCCAGCGAATGGTTCTGGGCAAAAATCCTGCACGTGACTCGCCAGGACCACGCGGTCGCCGAGGCGGCGGTCTCATGGATTGAGCTGTGTGACTGGGTTCCGGCCCTGCTCTCCAATACTGTGCGCCCCCAGGATATTCGTCGCGGTCGCTGCAGCGCCGGGCATAAATCCCTGTGGCATGAAAGCTGGGGGGGGCTGCCGCCAGCCAGTTTCTTTGACGAACTCGACCCCATCCTCAACCGCCATCTGCAATACCCAATGTTTAGCGACACCTTCACGGCGGACCTGCCGGTTGGCACTCTGTGTGCCGAGTGGGCGCAGCGCCTGGGTCTATCGGAAAGCGTGGTGATTTCAGGCGGCGCTTTTGACTGCCATATGGGCGCGGTCGGCGCAGGCGCACAGCCCAATACGCTGGTGAAAGTCATCGGCACGTCTACCTGCGACATTCTGATTGCCGATAAACACAGCGTTGGCGAACGCGCGGTGAAAGGCATTTGCGGGCAGGTTGATGGCAGCGTGGTGCCGCATTTTATCGGTCTGGAAGCGGGGCAATCTGCTTTCGGCGACATCTATGCCTGGTTTAGCCGCGTGTTGAGCTGGCCGCTGGAACAGCTTGCCGCGCAGCACCCGGAACTGAAAACCCAGATTAAAGCCAGCCAAAAACAGCTGCTGCCAGCGCTCACCGAAGCCTGGGCGAAAAATCCGTCGCTGGATCACCTACCGGTGGTGCTTGACTGGTTTAATGGTCGTCGTACGCCGAATGCCAATCAGCGTCTGAAAGGCGTCATTACCGACCTGAATCTGGCAACCGATGCGCCAGCGCTGTTCGGTGGTCTGATTGCCGCCACGGCCTTTGGCGCGCGCGCCATCATGGAATGCTTCACCGAACAAGGCATTGCGGTTAACAACGTCATGGCGCTCGGCGGTATCGCGCGTAAAAACCCGGTTATCATGCAGGCCTGCTGCGACGTGCTAAACCGTCCGCTGCAGATTGTCGCTTCAGACCAGTGCTGCGCGCTCGGTGCGGCTATCTTCGCCGCCGTTGCCGCGCAGGTCCATGCAGACATTCCAGCCGCCCAGCAACACATGGCGAGCGCAGTAGAAAAGACGATGCAACCTCGCCCAGAACAGGCTCAACGTTTTGAACAACTTTACCGCCGCTACCAGCAGTGGGCGGTAAGCGCTGAACAACAATACCTTCCGACTGCCGCTCCGGCGCAACAAGCCCCGGTAGACCTGGCAACCCTGACTCATTAAGGACACGACAATGACAATTTTTAATAACTATGAAGTGTGGTTTGTGATTGGTAGCCAGCACTTGTATGGCCCGGAAACCCTGCGTCAGGTAACCCAACATGCCGAGCACGTTGTTAACGCACTGAATACGGAAGCTAACCTGCCCTGCAAACTGGTATTAAAACCGCTGGGTACTTCACCTGACGAAATTACCGCTATCTGTCGTGATGCCAACTATGACGATCGCTGCGCAGGTCTGGTGGTCTGGCTGCACACCTTCTCTCCAGCCAAAATGTGGATTAACGGTCTGACTATCCTCAATAAGCCGCTGATGCAGTTCCACACCCAATTCAACGCCGCCCTGCCGTGGGACAGCATTGATATGGACTTTATGAACCTGAACCAGACCGCACACGGTGGTCGCGAATTCGGCTTCATCGGTGCGCGTATGCGTCAGCAGCACGCCGTGGTCACCGGCCATTGGCAGGATAAGCAGGCGCACGAGCGTATTGGCTCCTGGATGCGTCAGGCGGTGTCCAAACAGGATACCCGCCATCTGAAAGTCTGCCGTTTTGGCGACAACATGCGTGAAGTAGCGGTCACTGACGGCGATAAGGTTGCCGCACAGATCAAATTCGGCTTCTCGGTAAATACCTGGGCCGTGGGCGACCTGGTGCAGGTAGTGAACGCAATTAGTGACGGCGAAATCAACGCGCTGATCGACGAGTATGAAAGCACCTACACCATGACGGCGGCCACACAAGTCCATGGTGAGAAACGTCAGAACGTACTGGAAGCCGCCCGAATTGAACTGGGAATGAAGCGCTTCCTTGAGCAGGGCGGATTCCACGCCTTCACGACGACATTTGAAGATTTGCACGGCCTGAAACAACTTCCGGGTCTGGCCGTACAGCGTCTGATGCAGCAAGGCTACGGCTTTGCGGGCGAAGGCGACTGGAAAACCGCCGCTCTGCTTCGCATCATGAAGGTGATGTCAACCGGTCTGCAGGGCGGCACCTCATTTATGGAGGATTACACCTACCACTTCGAGAAAGGCAACGATCTGGTGCTCGGCTCGCACATGCTGGAAGTGTGCCCGTCAATCGCTGTGGAAGAGAAACCGATCCTCGACGTTCAGCACCTCGGTATTGGCGGTAAAGACGATCCTGCCCGTCTGATCTTCAACACCAAAACCGGCCCGGCAGTGGTTGCCAGCCTGATCGATCTCGGCGATCGCTACCGCCTGCTGGTTAACTGCATCGACACGGTGCAAACGCCGCACGACCTGCCGAAACTGCCGGTGGCTAACGCATTGTGGAAGGCCCAGCCGGATCTACCAACCGCATCTGAGGCCTGGATCCTTGCCGGCGGCGCGCACCACACCGTCTTCAGCCATGCGCTGGATCTGAACGATATGCGCCAGTTCGCTGAAATGCACGATATCGAGATCGCAGTGATCGATAACGAGACCCGTCTGCCGGCCTTTAAGGACGCGCTGCGCTGGAACGAAGTGTATTACGGGTTCAAACGTTAATTGGTGAAACGGATTGCCCGGTGGCATTTCATTTACCGGGCCTATAAATCACCGTAGGCCGGATAAGCGAAACGCCATCCGGCATTCAGGAGTTTACATGCTAGAAGATCTTAAACGTCAGGTACTGGAAGCGAATCTGGCACTGCCCAAGCACAACCTGGTGACGCTGACCTGGGGTAACGTTAGCGCCGTCGATCGCGAACGCGGCGTGTTTGTGATTAAACCTTCCGGTGTCGATTACAGCGTCATGACCGCAGACGATATGGTTGTTGTCAGTATCGCCACCGGGGAAGTCGTTGAAGGCACGAAAAAGCCCTCCTCCGATACCCCAACGCACCGTTTGTTATATCAGGCATTCCCGACCATTGGCGGCATTGTTCATACCCACTCGCGCCACGCGACAATCTGGGCGCAGGCGGGTCAGTCGATCCCGGCCACGGGTACCACCCATGCGGACTATTTCTACGGCGCCATTCCCTGCACACGTAAAATGACCGACAGCGAGATTAACGGGGAATACGAGTGGGAAACCGGGAATGTGATCGTCGAAACCTTTGAGAAAAAAGGGATTGACGCAGCGCAGATGCCAGGCGTACTGGTGCACTCTCACGGTCCGTTCGCCTGGGGAAAAAATGCCGAAGATGCGGTGCATAACGCCATCGTGCTGGAAGAAGTCGCCTATATGGGGATATTCTGCCGCCAACTCGCGCCGCAGTTGCCGGATATGCAACAAACCCTGCTGGATAAACACTACCTGCGTAAACATGGCGCAAAAGCCTATTACGGTCAGTGAAATGACGCCAGGCGCGTCCGGAAACAATGACGCGCCTTCTTATTATTGAGTTATATATTCCGCAAACGTACTTCGATACACACAATTATTAGCACAAACGTATTTAATCACATTATCATAATGTCCCAGCGCCTCTTCGCCATCCAGAGAATGAAAGAAAATATAATCTGCAATTGTTGACTGCCAGCGTTGGCCGTTCAACAGATAATTAATAACCGTATCACGATGCCCATTTATTCTGTCCTGTCCTTGCCAGTGAAAGAAGGCATTCCCACGATCAATAATCTCAGAGCGCCAGATTTGACCTGACCATGTTCTATACTCAATGTATTGACTTACCGACTTAATAGTCGGGTTACATAGCTGAGTATTAACAAATAAATAGTGGTCATATCCTACCTGTAACGCCTGAGTATAAACATTCATAACACCTCTCCATTTCACAACACACCCAAGCTATTGATATAAAACACCCGAGCCGCCAGATGAATAAAAATTACATCAGGAGATAAAAATCAAATTATGCAGAGAGATATTCCCGACGAAATCGTACCGAAAATCTGTTTTTATCCAGACAATAGTAATCCAATAATATATATTATATTCAACCTGACAACCCGAATGCTTCGATTAAAATAGTTACACTAACCATGAATAAAAACAAATTAAAAAAAGTGTAATTTTTTCTGAACCGAGGGGTAAGTAGCAGAATGGGTTGAGCACTATTCTGAAAATGTGAAAAAACTCCTGAAGCAGACTATCAATTTATGGAAAACACATAATCGAAAAGCAGTAATTTAAATAAATAATCAAAACAGACTAATCAAATAATTTACGGAAGTATAACCAGAAACTGTATTCATAAATTAAATAGTTCGACACTGAAATTTTGTACCCGAAAAGAATTTTACTGTCACTGCGACTGCGTCTTACCGCGACTTTTATCTTACAACTGTACAAAATAACAGTACAATCGTGCAATCCAGGCTATAATCATGCCTGGTTTTTTAATGGATACACAGCGTGGCGCAGGCAGGCTTTATTTTAACCCGGCACTGGCGGGACACCCCGCAGGGAACTGAGGTCTCATTCTGGCTGGCGACAGACGACGGGCCGCTGCTGGTCACGCTCGCGCCTCAGGAATCCGTCGCGTTTATACCTGGCAGTCAGGTTCCGCGCGTTACATCATTATTACGTACAGAGAACGGCTATCGCCTGACGCCGCTTCAGCTACAAGATTTCCACCGCCAGCCCGTTTCGGGTCTGTATTGCCGCTCCCACCGCCAGCTTATGCGGCTGGAAAAACTCCTGCGCGAAAACGACATCACCGTTTATGAGGCTGACGTACGCCCGCCAGAGCGATATCTGATGGAGCGCTTTATCACGTCCCCGATCTGGGTCGAAGGCGACAAACATAACGGCACGCTGATTAATGCCCGCCTGAAGCCAAACCCGGACTATCGACCGCCGCTAAAATGGGTATCGCTGGATATCGAAACCACGCGGCATGGTGAACTCTACTGCATCGGTCTTGAAGGCTGCGGGCAGCGTATTGTCTACATGCTCGGCCCGGCAAACGGCGATGCCTCGGCGCTGGATTTTGAACTTGAGTACGTGGCTAGCCGACCGCAGTTGCTGGAAAAGCTCAACGACTGGATTGCCCGTCATGATCCCGATGTCATCATTGGCTGGAACGTGGTGCAATTCGATTTACGCGTCCTGCAAAAGCATGCCGAACGTTATCGCATCCCCCTGCGTTTTGGTCGTGATAATAGCGAACTAGAGTGGCGCGAGCATGGCTTCAAAAACGGCGTGTTCTTCGCGCAGGCCAAAGGTCGACTGATCATTGACGGCATTGAAGCGCTCAAATCCGCATTCTGGAATTTCTCGTCATTCTCGCTGGAAACGGTGTCGCAAGAATTGCTGGGCGAAGGAAAATCGATTGATAACCCGTGGGACCGAATGGACGAAATTGACCGTCGGTTTGCCCAGGATAAACCCGCGCTCGCCACCTACAATCTCAAAGACTGTGAGCTGGTCACGCGCATTTTTCATAAAACCGAGATCATGCCTTTTCTGCTGGAGCGCTCAACGGTCAACGGTCTGCCGGTCGACCGTCACGGTGGTTCGGTTGCCGCCTTCGGCCACCTCTACCTTCCGCGCATGCACCGGGCGGGTTACGTGGCGCCAAATCTGGGAGAAGTTCCCGCGCACGCCAGCCCCGGCGGCTATGTGATGGACTCGCGCCCGGGATTGTACGACTCCGTTCTGGTGCTGGATTACAAAAGCCTGTACCCCTCAATTATTCGTACATTTTTGATCGATCCGGTGGGGCTTATCGAAGGGATGGCGCACCCGGATCGGGAGCACAGCACCGAAGGTTTTCTTGACGCCTGGTTCTCACGCGAAAAACACTGCCTGCCGGAGATCGTTACTCAGATCTGGCACGGGCGTGAAGAAGCAAAACGCCACGGGAATAAACCGCTCTCGCAGGCGCTGAAAATTATCATGAATGCGTTTTACGGCGTACTGGGTACTACCGCCTGTCGCTTTTTCGATCCGAGACTGGCCTCATCAATCACGATGCGCGGCCATGTGATCATGCGCCAGACCAAAGCGTTAATTGAGGCTCAGGGTTACGACGTCATCTATGGTGATACCGACTCGACCTTTGTCTGGCTTAAAAAGGCGCACTCAGAAGATGATGCCGCCCGGATTGGCCGGGAGCTGGTGAGCCATGTCAACTCGTGGTGGGTGCAATCGCTAAAGCAACAAAATCTGACCAGCGCGCTGGAGCTGGAGTTTGAAACCCACTTTTGTCGCTTTCTGATGCCGACTATTCGCGGTGCGGATACCGGTAGTAAAAAGCGTTACGCCGGGATGATTCAGGAAGGGGCTGAACAACGCATGGTGTTTAAGGGGCTGGAAACGGTTCGCACCGACTGGACACCGCTGGCGCAACAATTCCAGCAGGCGCTGTACCTGCGAATTTTTCGTAACGAGCCGTATCAGGAGTTTGTCCGCGAGACCATCGACCGTCTGATGGCAGGTGAACTGGATGCACAACTGGTGTACCGCAAACGCCTGCGCCGCCCGTTAAGTGAATACCAGCGTAATGTTCCGCCACACGTCCGTGCGGCACGACTGGCTGATGAGCAGAATATAAAACGAGGTCGCGCGCCACAGTACCAAAACCGTGGCACCATTAAATATGTCTGGACAGTAAACGGCCCTGAACCTGTGGATTATCAGCAATCTGCTCTCGATTATGAGCACTATCTGACCCGTCAGATACAACCGGTTGCCGAGGGAATACTTCCCTTTATCGATGATAACTTTGCTACACTACTCACAGGGCAACTGGGGTTATTTTGACGCGTGACGAAACCGCCGCCATCCAGTACCATAGCGCCCTTTCCATTCCTGGACCCATTTAACACCACTACCACTGATTTATTAGCCTGGTAGCGGGGTCGTATGCTCTCAAAAACCGGGTTAGCCCGGAAAATGACGAGTATTGCCTGCAATTAAAGATATAGAGCCGAACATATATGCCTTTTACACTTGGTCAACGCTGGATCAGCGATACAGAAAGCGAACTGGGACTTGGTACTGTTGTCGCCATGGATGCGCGAACCGTCACTTTACTTTTCTCATCGACGGGCGAAAACCGTCTGTATGCGCGCAGTGATTCTCCCGTGACCCGCGTGATGTTCAATCCTGGCGATACGATAACGAGCCATGAAGGCTGGCAACTGCATGTCGATGAAGTAAAAGAAGAAAACGGCCTGCTTGCCTATATCGGAACCCGCCTTGATACCGAAGAAACCGGTGTAACGCTGCGTGAAGTGCTGCTCGACAGTAAACTGGTATTCAGCAAACCACAGGATCGCCTGTTTGCCGGTCAGATTGACCGTATGGACCGCTTTGCGCTGCGCTATCGCGCGCGTAAATTTCAGAGCGAACAGTACCGTATGCCATGGAGTGGTTTGCGCGGCCAACGTACCAGCCTGATCCCCCACCAGCTCAACATTGCTCATGATGTTGGTCGTCGTCACGCCCCGCGCGTTTTGCTGGCTGACGAAGTGGGTTTAGGTAAAACCATTGAGGCCGGGATGATCCTGCATCAGCAACTGCTTTCTGGCGCCGCTGAACGCGTACTGATCATCGTCCCGGAGACGCTACAGCACCAGTGGCTGGTCGAAATGCTGCGCCGTTTCAACCTGCGTTTTGCGCTGTTCGATGATGAGCGTTATGCAGAAGCGCAACACGACGCCTACAACCCATTTGAAACCGAACAGTTAGTTATCTGTTCGCTGGACTTTGCCCGTCGCAGTAAACAGCGTCTGGAGCACCTGTGTGACGCCGAATGGGATCTGCTGATTGTCGACGAAGCCCATCACCTGGTGTGGAGCGAAGATGCGCCCAGCCGGGAATATATGGCCATTGAACAGCTGGCTGAACGCGTACCGGGTATCCTGCTGTTGACCGCTACGCCAGAACAACTGGGTATGGAAAGCCACTTTGCACGTCTGCGCCTGCTGGATCCAAGCCGTTTCCACGATTTCGCCCAGTTTGTTGAAGAGCAAAAAAATTACCGTCCGGTCGCTGATGCCGTCGCCATGCTACTGGCTGGCAATAAACTGAGTAACGATGAGCTGAACATGTTAGGCGACATGATTGGCGAGCAGGATATTGAGCCATTATTGCAGGCAGCAAACAGCGACAGCGAAGACGCCCAGAGCGCGCGTCAGGAACTGGTTTCGATGCTGATGGACCGCCATGGCACCAGCCGTGTACTGTTCCGTAACACCCGTAACGGTGTGAAAGGCTTCCCGAAACGCGAACTGCATACCATCAAATTACCGTTGCCGACCCAATACCAGACCGCGATAAAAGTCTCCGGCATTATGGGCGCGCGTAAGAGTGCGGAAGACCGGGCTCGCGACATGCTCTACCCGGAACAGATTTATCAGGAATTCGAAGGCGATACCGGCACCTGGTGGAACTTTGATCCGCGCGTGGAATGGCTGATGGGCTACCTGACCAGCCACCGTTCGCAAAAAGTGCTGGTTATCTGCGCGAAAGCGACTACCGCGCTGCAACTGGAGCAGGTCCTGCGCGAACGCGAAGGGATCCGCGCCGCCGTGTTCCATGAAGGAATGTCGATTATTGAACGTGACCGCGCGGCGGCCTGGTTTAGCGAAGAAGATAGCGGCGCCCAGGTGATGCTGTGTTCTGAAATCGGCTCCGAGGGGCGTAACTTCCAGTTCGCCAGCAATCTGGTGATGTTCGACCTGCCGTTCAACCCGGACCTGCTGGAACAGCGTATTGGTCGTCTGGATCGTATCGGCCAGGCACATGATATTCAGATCCACGTACCGTTCCTGGAAAAAACCGCGCAATCCGTGCTGGTGCGCTGGTACCACGAAGGTCTGGATGCGTTCGAACACACTTGCCCAACCGGACGTACTATCTATGACACGGTATACAACAATCTGATCGGCTTCCTGGCCGAACCGGAAAATACCGATGGCTTTGATGACCTGATCAAAACCTGCCGTGAGCAGCACGAGGCGCTGAAAGCCCAACTGGAGCAAGGCCGCGATCGCCTGCTGGAAATTCACTCCAATGGCGGTGAAAAAGCTCAGCAACTTACCGAAAGTATTGAAGAGCAGGATGACGACACCAGCCTGATCGCCTTTGCCATGAACCTGTTTGATATCGTCGGTATTAATCAGGATGACCGTGGCGACAATTTAATCGTACTGACGCCGTCCGATCATATGCTGGTACCGGATTTCCCTGGCCTGCCGGAAGATGGCTGCACCATTACGTTTGAACGTGATGTCGCCCTGTCGCGTGAAGACGCGCAGTTTATTACCTGGGAGCATCCGCTGATCCGCAATGGTCTGGATCTGATCCTGTCCGGCGACACCGGAAGCAGCACTATTTCTTTATTGAAAAACAAAGCGTTACCGGTCGGCACTCTGCTGGTTGAACTGGTTTACGTTGTAGAGGCGCAAGCGCCGAAACAGCTGCAGTTGAACCGCTTCCTGCCGCCAACGCCGGTACGCATGCTGCTGGATAAAAACGGCAATAACCTTGCCGCGCAGGTTGAATTCGAAACCTTTAACCGTCAGCTCAGCGCCGTTAACCGCCACACCGGCAGCAAACTGGTCAACGCCGTGCAGCAGGATGTTCATGCCATCCTGCAGTTGGGTGAAGCGCAGGTGGAAAAATCCGCCCGTGCGCTGATCGACGCGGCGCGCAAAGAAGCGGATGAGAAGCTGACAGCAGAACTGTCGCGTCTGGAAGCCCTACGTGCCGTTAACCCGAACATCCGTGATGACGAACTGAGCGCCATTGAAAGCAACCGCCAGCAGGTGTTGGAAAGCCTGGAGCAGGCGGGCTGGCGTCTGGATGCCCTGCGTCTGATCGTCGTGACGCACCAGTAACGGAGCCATACATGGGGATGGAAAACTACAATCCGCCGCAGGAACCCTGGCTGGTTATCCTGTATCAGGATGAGCACATTATGGTGGTCAACAAGCCGAGCGGCTTGTTGTCCGTGCCGGGTCGTCT
Source organism: Citrobacter sp. Cc139 (assembly GCF_030334645.1). Classification (NCBI taxonomy): domain Bacteria; kingdom Pseudomonadati; phylum Pseudomonadota; class Gammaproteobacteria; order Enterobacterales; family Enterobacteriaceae; genus Citrobacter; species Citrobacter sp. Cc139. The sequence goes on along the minus strand of NZ_JAOWDM010000076.1, from coordinate 184,486 downwards.
GGATGAGCACAAAGACAGCGTGATGACGCGTATTCAACGCGACTACCCACAGGCTGAATCCGTACATCGTCTGGATATGGCAACCAGCGGCGTGATTGTAGTCGCGCTAACTAAAGCGGCAGAGCGTGAACTCAAACGCCAGTTTCGCGAGCGCGAACCGAAAAAGCAGTATGTCGCACGCGTATGGGGACATCCGGCGCCTGCCGAGGGACTGGTTGATTTACCGCTGATTTGCGACTGGCCGAACCGACCAAAGCAGAAAGTGTGTTATGAGACCGGGAAATCCGCGCAGACCGAGTATGAAGTGGTCGAGTTCGCGGCGGATAACACCGCCCGGGTGGTGCTCAAACCCATAACCGGACGCTCCCACCAGTTGCGTGTGCATATGCTGGCATTAGGACATCCGATCCTCGGCGACCGCTTCTACGCTCCGCCAGAAGCCCTGGCGTTAGCGCCACGCCTGCTGCTGCACGCAGAGATGTTAACCATCACCCATCCCGCATACGGCAACAGCATGACGTTTAAAGTCCCAGCGGATTTTTAAAACGTTGCTGGGGACGCATTTCGTTTTTGCTGTGTTTCTCTATTTATAGACACAAATCATTCGAGATGCATCGAGGCGGCAAACGAAGAAATCCCCAGGAGCATAGATAACTATGTGACTGGGGTTTCACAGTGCAGCCAACAAAGAGGCAGCTTGAAGGATGCCGTGTATATTTACTTGAAGCCTTTCTGCTCTTTAATCAGCTCGTACGCCTTCTGAATTTCCTGCGCCTTCTGCTTGGCCATCTCCATCATTTCTGGCGGTAAACCTTTCGCCACCAGTTTGTCCGGATGGTGTTCGCTCATTAGTTTACGATAAGCGCGCTTAATGGTGGTCGCATCGTCGGTTGTTTTTACACCGAGAACATTGCAGGCGTCTTCCAGCGTCGGGCCTCGTTGCGCCTGCTGCCAGCCGCCACCACCGGACTGCTGCTGATATCCGCCGCCGAACTGTGCCCCGCCCTGCATCATGCGCAGAAACTGATCAAACTGGGTGCGCGAAATCCCCAACTCTTCAGCAATCACATACAGCACTTCACGCTCGTTAGGGTGCAATGACCCGTCGGCAAATGCCGCCTGGATCTGAATCTCCAGAAACATGCGGATCAGATCGAATCGACCAAAACAGACGCTGCGAAACTGACGCATCTTTTCACGTAACGGGTAATTGTCTGATTTTCCCACCCGGAAGGCGTGTTGCGCGGCAGTACGGGAATCACCGTGCAAATTCATCCGATCCATCAACTGGCTGGCGATATGAATATCGGCTTCCGTGACGCGACCTTTGGATTTGGTCAGATGTCCCATCACCTCAAAAGTGGTGGCAAAAAAAAGCGCCTGGCGTTCACGTTGGTTGGCAAACCACGCCATTTTGCGCATGCGGGCTTTGTCGAACATGTGGCCGACTAACAGGCCCAGAACCACACCCCAGAAGCCGCCGCCCATCATTAAAGCCACGGCTACACCAATTATCTTTCCCCAATACTGCATAGACTCCCCAAATCTTTGTGCTCTCAGCCAGGCTATGTCCCACAATATAAGCTGCTTTTACCGTTTTACGGCTGCGGTCAATTGTGGGACATCGCCTATAATTTGCATTATCATACCTGTCATTCAATGCCGTGCCTAACACCACGGATGCCTAAATGGGCAGGATTAACACTAGCGCAGTGAAGATGAGATAAGTTAGGCTGTGACCGTTTGTCACGCGCGACGCTACCGATGATGGAACAATAAATACAACGTATGAAAAAACGTATTCCCACTCTTCTGGCCACCATGATTGCCAGTGCCCTTTATAGCCAACAGGGCCTGGCAGCCGATCTCGCCTCACAGTGTATGCTGGGCGTGCCGAGCTATAACCGTCCTCTGGTGAAGGGCGAAACCAATGAATTACCCGTCACCATTAATGCCGACAATGCGAAAGGGAATTACCCGGATGACGCGGTGTTTACCGGCAACGTGGATATAGCGCAGGGTAATAGCCGCCTGCAGGCCGACGAAGTTCAGCTTCACCAGAAGCAGGCAGAAGGTCAGCCGGAGCCAGTACGAACCGTCGATGCGTTGGGTAATGTCCATTACGATGACAATCAGGTGATTCTGAAGGGACCGAAGGGCTGGTCTAATCTGAATACCAAAGATACCAACATCTGGGAGGGGGATTACCAGATGGTAGGTCGTCAGGGACGCGGGAAAGCCGACCTGATGAAACAGCGTGGGGAAAACCGTTATACTATTCTGGAAAACGGTAGTTTTACCTCCTGTCTGCCCGGTTCCGATACCTGGAGCGTCGTCGGTAGCGAAGTCATCCACGATCGTGAAGAACAGGTCGCGGAAATCTGGAACGCCCGGTTTAAACTGGGTCCGGTTCCGGTCTTTTACAGCCCCTATTTACAGTTGCCCGTCGGCGATAAGCGCCGTTCCGGTTTCCTGATCCCGAACGCAAAATACTCTACTAATAACTATTTTGAGTTCTACCTCCCGTACTACTGGAACATTGCGCCCAATATGGACGCCACCATCACGCCGCATTATATGCACCGTCGTGGCGGCATCATGTGGGAGAACGAATTCCGCTACCTCACCCAGGCGGGCGCAGGCCTGATGGAGTTCGACTATCTGAACTCCGATAAAGTGTACGAAGATGAACATCCGAAGGATGACAATTCGCGCCGCTGGCTGTTCTACTGGCAGCACTCAGGCGTCATGGACCAGGTATGGCGTTTCAACGTCGACTACACCAAGGTCAGCGACACCAGTTACTTTAATGATTTTGATAACAAATACGGCTCCAGTACCGACGGCTACGCCACGCAGAAATTCAGCGTCGGCTATGCGGTACAGAACTTTGACGCCACGGTTTCGACCAAGCAGTTCCAGGTCTTCGATTCCGCAAACAGTAACAGTTACTCTGCGCAGCCGCAGTTAGACGTCAACTATTACCAGAATGACGTCGGTCCGTTTGATACCCGTATTTATGGCCAGGCGGTCCATTTCGTTAACACCAATGACAACATGCCAGAAGCAACGCGTGTTCACCTTGAACCGACCATCAACCTGCCGTTGTCGAATAACTGGGGCAGTATCAATACCGAAGCGAAACTGCTGGCTACGCACTATCAGCAGACCAATCTGGATTGGTACAACAGTAACCCGCAAAACACCAAGCTGGATGATTCCGCCAACCGCGTCATGCCGCAGTTTAAAGTTGACGGCAAGATGGTATTCGAGCGTGATATGCAAATGCTGGCGCCGGGATATACCCAGACGCTGGAGCCGCGCGCCCAGTACCTGTACGTCCCGTATCGCGACCAAAGCCATATCTATAACTATGACTCGTCCCTGCTGCAATCTGACTACAGCGGCCTGTTCCGCGACCGTACTTATGGCGGTCTGGACCGTATTGCTTCCGCTAACCAGGTAACGACCGGGGTCACATCTCGCGTTTATGATGACGCGGCCGTTGAACGTTTTAATATTTCTGTGGGTCAAATCTACTATTTCACTGAGTCTCGCACTGGCGATGACAACATTAAATGGGAGAATGACGACAAAACGGGTTCGCTGGTCTGGGCGGGAGACACCTACTGGCGCATCTCCGATCGCTGGGGTTTGCGTAGTGGGATTCAGTACGACACGCGTCTGGATAGCATCGCCACCAGCAGCAGCAGTATCGAATACCGCCGCGACGAAAACCGTATGCTGCAGTTGAACTACCGTTATGCCAGTTCAGAGTATATCCAGGCAACCCTGCCTTCTTACTACTCGACGGCCGATCAGTATAAGAACGGGATTTCGCAGGTGGGCGCAGTGGCAAGCTTCCCGATCGCCGATCGCTGGTCGATTGTTGGTGCTTACTACTTCGATACCAACGTGAACAAAGAAGCAGACTCCATGCTGGGCTTACAGTACAACTCCTGCTGTTACGCCATTCGCTTCGGCTACGAACGTAAGCTGAACGGTTGGGATAACACCCAGCAACATGCAATTTATGACAACACGATCGGCTTTAATATCGAACTCCGCGGCCTGAGCTCCAACTACGGTCTCGGCACCAACCAAATGTTGCGTTCGAACATTTTGCCGTATCAAAGCTCTTTGTGATCTGATTAATTTACACGTAATCCGCATTGCGGTTAATTGAAATGGAAAAAGTATGAAGAACTGGAAAACGCTGCTTCTCGGTATCGCCATGATCGCGAATACCAGTTTCGCTGCCCCACAGGTAGTCGATAAAGTCGCAGCCGTCGTCAATAACGGCGTCGTTCTGGAAAGCGACGTCGATGGCTTAATGCAGTCAGTAAAACTTAATGCGGGTCAGGCTGGTCAGCAGTTACCAGACGACGCCACGCTGCGTCATCAGATCCTGGAACGTTTGATCATGGATCAAATCATCCTGCAGATGGGTCAGAAGATGGGTGTGAAAATTTCTGACGAGCAGTTGGATCAGGCTATCGCCAACATCGCCAAGCAGAACAACATGACGCTGGATCAGATGCGCAGCCGTCTGGCACAGGATGGTTTAAGCTATTCGACCTATCGGAGCCAGATCCGCAAAGAGATGACCATCTCCGAAGTGCGTAACAACGAAGTTCGCCGTCGCGTCACCATTCTGCCGCAGGAAGTGGATGCCCTGGCGCAGCAGGTTGGCAACCAAAACGATGCCAGCACCGAGCTGAACCTGAGCCACATTCTGATCCCATTACCGGAAAACCCAACGTCAGAGCAGGTAAACGCGGCTGAAAGCCAGGCACGCTCTGTTGTTGATGAAGCGCGTAACGGTAGCGATTTCGGCAAACTGGCCATCACTTACTCCGCCGATCAGCAGGCGCTAAAAGGCGGCCAGATGGGTTGGGGACGTATTCAGGAACTGCCGGGCATCTTTGCTCAGGCGTTAAGCACCGCGAAGAAAGGCGATATCATCGGCCCTATTCGTTCAGGCGTGGGTTTCCACATCCTGAAAGTCAACGACATGCGTGGTCAAAGCCAGAGCATCTCCGTGACTGAAGTGCACGCCCGCCATATTCTGCTGAAACCATCGCCGATCATGACCGATCAACAAGCGCGTCTGAAGCTGGAACAAATCGCGGCAGATATTAAGAGTGGTAAAACCACCTTCGCGGCAGCAGCAAAAGAGTTTTCTCAGGATCCCGGTTCTGCCAACCAGGGCGGCGATCTGGGCTGGGCTGCAGCGGATATTTTCGATCCTGCTTTCCGCGATGCGCTGACCAAACTCAACAAAGGCCAGATGAGCGCCCCGGTGCATTCCTCTTTCGGTTGGCATCTGATCGAACTGCTGGACACGCGTAATGTGGATAAAACTGACGCAGCGCAGAAAGACCGTGCCTACCGTATGCTGATGAACCGTAAATTCTCGGAAGAAGCAGCGACCTGGATGCAGGAACAGCGCGCCAGCGCATACGTTAAAATTCTGAGCAACTAATGACTCGTATTCAACGCGTTGTCATCACTCCCGGCGAACCCGCCGGGATTGGCCCAGACCTCGTGGTTCAGCTCGCACAGCGTGAGTGGCCCGTAGAACTCGTCGTCTGTGCGGATGCCGCTCTTCTCAGTGACCGGGCAGCGATGCTCGGTTTACCGCTTTCACTCCTCCCCTACTCTTCAGATACTCCAGCCAGACCGCAATCAGCAGGTACGTTGACGCTGTTACCGATTGCGCTACGAGCACCTGTAGTCGCAGGTCAGTTGGCGGTAGAAAATGGGCAATATGTCGTGGATACGCTGGCTCGCGCCTGTGATGGTTGTCTGCAAGGTGAATTTGCGGCGCTGATTACCGGTCCGGTCCACAAGGGTGTAATCAATGACGCTGGCGTGCCGTTTACCGGGCATACCGAGTTTTTTGAAGAGCGCTCACAGGCGAAGAAAGTGGTGATGATGCTGGCGACGGAGGAGCTGCGCGTGGCGCTGGCCACCACGCATTTGCCGCTCAGAGCCGTTGCCGACGCCATTACGCCTGCCCTGTTGCAGGAAGTGATCGGCATTCTGCATCATGATTTGCGCACCAAATTTGGCATTGCCGATCCGCATATTCTGGTGTGCGGTCTTAACCCGCATGCTGGTGAAGGCGGTCATATGGGGACGGAAGAGATAGACACCATCATTCCGGTCCTCGATGCACTGCGTACGCAGGGGATGAAACTAAACGGCCCACTGCCAGCAGATACGCTGTTTCAGCCCAAATATCTCGACCATGCGGATGCCGTATTGGCAATGTACCACGATCAGGGCCTCCCCGTGCTAAAATACCAGGGATTTGGTCGCGGGGTGAATATCACGCTGGGCCTGCCCTTTATTCGCACATCTGTCGATCACGGCACCGCGCTTGAACTTGCGGGTCGTGGGCAAGCAGATGTCGGCAGTTTTATTACGGCGCTTAATCTCGCCATCAAAATGATTGTTAATACTAATGAATAATCGAGTCCATCAGGGCCACTTAGCCCGTAAACGTTTCGGGCAAAACTTCCTTAACGATCAGTTTGTGATCGAAAGTATTGTCTCTGCTATCAATCCGCAGAAGGGTCAGGCAATGGTCGAAATCGGCCCGGGCCTGGCAGCATTGACCGAGCCAGTAGGCGAACGTCTGGACAAGCTCACGGTCATTGAACTGGACCGGGACCTTGCCGCGCGCCTGCAAACTCACCCGTTTTTAGGGCCAAAGCTGACGATTTATCAGCAAGATGCCATGACGATGAACTTCGGCGAACTCGCACAAACGATGGGCCAGCCGCTGCGCGTTTTCGGCAACCTGCCGTACAACATCTCCACGCCGCTGATGTTCCATCTTTTTACCTATACTGATGCCATTGCCGACATGCATTTCATGTTGCAAAAAGAGGTGGTCAATCGTCTGGTTGCAGGGCCAAACAGTAAAGCGTATGGTCGATTAAGCGTCATGGCGCAATATTATTGCAATGTGATCCCGGTACTCGAAGTACCGCCATCCGCATTCACGCCTGCGCCTAAAGTCGATTCCGCCGTTGTGCGTCTGGTTCCTCATGCGACGATGCCGTATCCGGTTAAAGATGTCCGCGTGCTGAGCCGTATTACCACCGAAGCGTTTAATCAGCGCCGTAAAACGGTACGTAACAGCCTCGGCAACCTGTTTAGCGTTGAGGTCCTGACCGAGCTGGGTATTGATCCGGCGATGCGAGCGGAAAATATCTCTGTCGCGCAATACTGCCGGATGGCTAACTATCTGTCAGAAAACGCGCCATCGAAGGAGAGTTAAAGATGATCAATTCGCCCCGAGTGTGCATTCAGGTACAAAGCGTCTACATTGAGGCGCAATCCTCACCTGATGATGAACGTTACGTTTTTGCTTATACCGTGACTATCCGCAATTTGGGGCGAGCGCCTGTGCAGCTGTTGGGGCGTTATTGGTTGATCACTAATGGTCATGGCCGCGAAACCGAAGTTCAGGGCGAAGGTGTGGTTGGCGTTCAGCCCCACATCGCACCTGGAGAAGAGTATCAGTACACCAGCGGAGCGGTAATTGAAACACCGCTGGGCACCATGCAGGGTCATTACGAAATGATCGATGAACAAGGCATCGCCTTTACCATCGACATTCCCGTGTTTCGGCTCGCCGTTCCAACACTCATTCACTAAAACAATAACTATGGCGACATACCTTATTGGCGACGTTCACGGTTGTTACGATGAACTGATCGCCTTGCTGCACCAGGTAGACTTCAACCCCGAACAAGACACCCTATGGCTCACTGGCGATCTGGTCGCGCGTGGGCCGGGCTCTCTGGACGTTTTACGCTACGTGAAATCGCTGGGCGATAGCGTGCGGTTAGTCCTTGGCAATCACGATTTGCACCTGCTGGCCGTATTTGCCGGTATCAGTCGTAACAAACCGAAAGACCGGCTCACACCGCTGCTCGAAGCACCGGACGCGGATGAGTTGCTTAATTGGTTACGCCGCCAGCCGCTCTTGCAGATTGATGAAGAGAAGAAGCTGGTGATGGCGCATGCCGGTATTACCCCACAATGGGATCTGCAGACAGCGAGGAATTGCGCCCGCGATGTTGAAGCCGTATTGTCGAGCGACTCTTATCCCTTCTTCCTCGACGCCATGTATGGCGACATGCCAAACAACTGGACACCGGAACTCACGGGGCTGGCGCGCCTGCGTTTTATTACCAACGCATTTACCCGCATGCGCTACTGCTTCCCCAACGGTCAGTTGGATATGTACAGCAAAGAGTCGCCAGAAGATGCGCCAGCCCCACTGAAGCCCTGGTTTGCCATTCCTGGACCTGTCAGTGAAGCCTATAGCATTGCTTTCGGGCACTGGGCATCGCTGGAGGGGAAAGGCACGCCTGAAGGTATCTACGCGCTGGATACGGGATGTTGCTGGGGGGGAGACCTCACCTGTCTGCGCTGGGAAGACAAACGGTACTTTGTACAGCCATCAAATCGCCATCTGAATCTGGATCCCGGCGAGGCGGTCAACGCCTGATAGTCGTTTGCCGGATGCGGTGCTCGCACCTTATCCGGCCTACATTAGCTGGATGATAAGGCGTTTCGCCGCCATCCGGCACTTACAGTATTAACGACGTTCCAGAATCTCGAAGCAGTAGCTGTGGGAGTTTTGTGCGTCGGCATCGTGAAATTCGCTAAACACCGATTCCCAGTCGTCCGGTTCGTAGTCCGGGAAATGCGTATCCCCTTCAACTTCCGCATCAATGTGTGTCAGATACAGTTTTTGCGCTTTCGGCAGGAACTGCTCATACACGCGTCCACCGCCAATCACCATAATTTCAGGTTCATCGCCGCAGGCCGCTATTGCTTCATCAACAGACTTCACCCACTGCACGCGATCGTCGGTGCCTGGCTTGCTGCTGATGACAATATTTTTACGCCCTGGCAACGGTCGCCCGATGGATTCCCAGGTATGGCGTCCCATGACAACCGGCTTGTTTAAGGTATTACGTTTAAACCAGGCGAGATCGGCAGGTAGGTTCCATGGCATGGCGTTTTCCATACCGATGACGCGATCTACCGCTAACGCCGCAATCAGACTGATCATTGAATGTTTCCCGGATACAAAAAAATTGTCGCCACTATACGGAAAGCGCAATCTTTCGTCGACTGGCGGAAAGAGGATGAGCATGAAAATTTTCCGTTCTGCTGGCGAACCGACCTATTTAAGGTGGTACGCCAGCATTACAGTAGTTCAAAAACAGCCAATTAGCAGTAAAGTTTGCAGAACATCACATTTTTTACTCTATGCTGACGGTTTCACTTCCGGCTCATCGGCGACGTCGCCCGTATGTTTACCTTCATCCGTGCCTTGCCAACCATGGCGTTGAATTAACGATAAGTGTTGGCGATCTTCCGCAATAATTTCACTCAGCATTGCGCTGGTGCGTTTATAAACCGCTGCGCGGGAAATCGCGTCATTTTCCCCTTTCACCATCTCCTCAACCATGAGCATATTGAAGCGGCGGAATACGTCGGCCCGCTCACGCGCTTCATAGCGACCAAGCCCAAGACCTTCCAGCGCCAGACGCCCGGTCTTCAGCGCGCCTTCAAAGGTTTCACGTTCCGGCATTTCCACCCCTGCCTGGCGCAGGCGAATGTAATGATCCACATCGCGCGCGCGGGCAATAATTTGCAAATGAGGGAAATGCTCCTTCACCATTTCGGTTAATTGCAGGCTGGTTTGCGGATCGTCAATGGCGTTAATAATGACTTCAGCTTTAGCCGCCCCTGCAGACTCCAGCAGATCCATCCGGGTCGCATCGCCATAGAAAACCTTCATGCCGAATTTACGTAGCGTTTCGATATGGTCCGGGTCATGATCAAGAACCACCATTTTGACGCCGCTCGACAACAGCAAACGACCGGTAATCTGACCAAATCGCCCAAACCCGGCGATGATCACTCGCGGTTGTTCTTCGTCGATTTCATCCGCTTCCCGCTCTTCACCGGTCGCTGATTTTTCCTGTCGAGTCAAAATCACCAGTAAAATCGGCGTCGCCGCCATCGACAACGCGACAGCCAGGGTCAGCGATTTCGCCCAATCAGGATCAAGCACGTCTGCCATTTGCGCCGCGCCAAACACCACGAAGGCAAATTCACTGCCTTGCCCTAATAATACGGCAAACCAGCGACGTTGCTTATTCGGCACCTGCAACGGTTTCGCTATCAGCCACAGCATGACGGTTTTGATAACCAGGAAACCGACCAGCAGAATAACGATGCGTAATGGGTTATCTACCAGCGTGCCAAAATCGATAGACATCCCCACGCCGATGAAGAACAGTCCCAGCAACAGTCCTTTGAACGGTTCAATATCGCTTTCCAGCGCGTGGCGATACTCAGAACTGGCCAGCAGCACACCGGCCAGGAACGCCCCCATCGCCATCGACAGTCCGACCTCTTCCAACAGCAGACCGAAGCCAAAAACGAGGAATAGCGCGACGGCGCTAAACACTTCCCGCAGGCCTGAACGGGCAACAAAACGTAAGGCGGGACGCGTCACATAGCGACCTAACAGCACCACCAGCACCAGTGCCCCCGCCACCTTAAGCGCAGAGAGCGCAAATGCCCCAAGCGTTGTCGATGCGCCGCTCGCCGCGAGTAATGGGATCATCGCGACCAGTGGAATAGCGGCGATATCCTGGAACAGCAGCACGGCAAATGTGCTGCGTCCGAGTTGCGACACCATCAGGTTACGTTCATTCATCGCCTGCATAGCGATGGCCGTTGAGGAAAGCGCCAGCGTCATGCCGATCAGTTCCGCTACCTGCCAGCGCAGGCCGAGGAACATACAGAACAGACCGATCAGCCCCCCGCAAACCACCATTTGTAATGCACCACCGCCAAACACCGAGGCTCGCAGCTTCCACAAACGTTGCGGATCCAGTTCCAGGCCGATGACAAACAACATCAGCACCACGCCGATCTCGGCAAAATGGAGGATTGATTCGGCATCTGTCACCAGCCTCAAGCCCCAAGGACCGATGATGCACCCGGCGATGAGATAGCCCAGAACTGACCCTAAGCCCAGCCGTACGGCGATGGGGACAATCAGCGCCGCCGAACCGAGGTAAATCAGCGCCTGTATCAGCGTATGACTATCCATGATGCACCTCCTGCCACTCCAGCAGACGCTGTTTATAGTGGCGCGCCTGCGCCTGCAGCGTTTCATCATCACAAATAAACGTACAGTGCATCGCAAACGGCGGCAGCCATTTGAGGCCGCAATATAAAGCCGTTGCCTGTAGGGGCTGAGAAAGTACATCAAAGCCAGGATGAGAGCCGATATCAAAGTGGTTTTCACCGCCGCCGGTCGTCACAGCCCACAGCAGATGTTTACCGTGCAGCGCTGTTCCGCCATGGCCATAGGCCCAGCCGTGAGAAAGGACTTTATCCATCCACAATTTGAGTAACGGAGGCGTGCTATACCACTGCATAGGATGCTGCCAAATAATTAAATCAGCGCGTGCCAACGCATCCTGTTCAGCGGCAATATCGATATTGAAATCGGGGTAGAGCTGGTAGAGCGAGCGGATCTCCACGCCCTCCAGCGTCCTTGCCTGATCAAGCATCCGCTTATTCGCATGCGAATGCTGCGGATAGGGATGCGCATAAATGATGAGAATCATGATTAGCCTGTGTCACTGCATTATTGTAATAACAGTGAGTTTAGTCAGTTAATCCACAGGCTAACAGTCAATATTATTGAGTAGATAAATGGAAAAATCTGAGTTAGTTGTCCAGCTCACTCATATCTTTAACCTGGTCGCGGTTAATCTGCTCCGTCTTACCTGTTTGCGCATTTTTATACGACACCAGGCCAGTATCATCATCCACTTGCGGTTTGCCGTCGGTAACGATGGTTTTGCCATCGGTGGTTTTCACCGCCTGGTTTGAGGAACAACCGGCGACGGTAAACAGAGCTGCTGCAGTAAAAATAGAGGTGATCAGGATATGTTTTTGCATGGTGTTCTCCCTGCTTTTCAGTCGTTTTCAGTGAAATATAGATTAACTGTAGGCTAACTGACTGAGTTACAGGGAAAATACAGAACACTCCTAATAACCTGCCCTGGTCACGGGCTTACTGCGAATCGTCATCTGACTGGTTTGAGACAACGTCAGGCCGCGTGTTTCTGGTGCAAAAGCAATGGACACGAGCAGGCCAATCAGCGAAATCCCGGCCCCCATCAGCATGACATTACTGATGCCGTATTTGCTAATGAACACCGGTAGCGCCCAGGTGGAAACAATGGTCCCGATGCGGCTTAACGACATAATCACCCCGACGGCAGACGCGCGAATATCGGTAGGAAACAGTTCGTTGGGATATAGCCACTGCAGATTCCCCGGACCACCAGAGAAAAATGCGTATACGGCAAAGGCCAGCACCACCAGCCACGCCCCCATATCAGGAATTAACCCCAGTACGGCCAGCGCCAGCGTCATCATAATAAAGCTGCCAATCAACAGCGGTCGCCGCCCCGCGCTATTGAGCCAAAACATCGGCGGAATACACCCCAGCATAAAGCACAAGCTAATCACCACGTTGCCCAACGCGGCGCTTTTCCCGGCACCCAGTCCCAGTAGCCCAACAATCTGCGGGCCAAAGGTATAGATGGCGAACATCGGGATCACCTGACAAGTCCAGATGGCGGCAACAAACAGCACAAACGGGAAATGACGACGATTAAACAGCTGGAGAAAACGCGTCTCCTGCGGCGCTTCTTCGTCGAACACCACCGGTTCGCCGAACAGCTTGATCATCATCGCCTCGCACTCTTTCACCCGCCCCTTACGCAGCAGCCAGCGCGGCGATTCAGGCAGGTCGAAGCGTCCAATCAGGATCAAAATACAGGGGATCACCGCGCTACCTAGCATCCAGCGCCATCCGCCCTCAACATCATACAAACAGTAACCGACCAGATCGGCACAGGTTGCGCCGACATACCACATAGCCGCGATAAAACCGATAGAGAAGGCACGCTGGCGGGTATTGGAAAATTCGGTAATCATCGAGGTGGCGATCGGGTAATCGGCGCCAATCACAATGCCGATCAGCACACGCATCACCAGGAGTTCAATGGGCGAGGTAACGAACATGGTCGCTGCCGATATCACGCCAATGGCGATGATATCGATAATAAACATTTTTCGCCGCCCGACCTTATCAGAAATGTAGCCAAACAACGACGTACCAACAAACAGTCCGGCCAGCGTGCCCGCACCCAGCAAGCCAATCCACTGAGCATCCAGTTTCAATGCTGGCGTGAGTTGTTCAAGCGCCACGCCAATCATTACCAGCACATAACCATCCAGAAACGGCCCACCGCTTCCCCATAGCATTATCCTGCGGTGAATAGAGGTAAATTTGATGTCATCAAAGTTCCTGGGCTGCTGCATGGTGATGTCCTGTTTCAACACGGGCAAAGCGTCATCTGTAGGCCGGATAAGGCGTTTACGCCGCCATCCGGCATTGGCACCACATGATTGCCGGATGGCGATGCTACCGCATCTTATCCGGCCTACGGGTGCACAACCTCGTACTTATTAGCCGTAGCGGAACTCCACGCCAAACGTCCCGCGTGGGTATTCCCATTTTTCCAGCGCCGTATCAAGGCCGAGGATCCGGCACGTTCCGCACTCCAGGCACCCGGCGTAATCAAAACGAACGCTACCGTCGTCCTGCTTTTTATACAGTCCCGCCGGACAGGCCTTAATCAGCACCTCCAGCGCCTGTTTATCAGGATCGGCTTTGAGAATGATGTGTGGGCTATCTTCATCCACATTGAACTTATTGACGCCCAGTTTGACGTCCACATTGACGGGAGATGTCATAATACGGTCACTCCTTTCAGGCCATCTTTCATCAGGTTGATGAAGCCCACTTTCTTCGCATGGCGCAGGATTTTTTTACGCATTGGCACCGGAGCGGAGCCATCCACGGTGAACAGGTCGCGCGCGATACTGACCGCCATTTCGGGATAAGCGGTAAACATGCGGGGATTATCAAGAAAAGCCGGCAGTTTCTGATACATGCGCATATCGCGCATCGGACCTTCGTCCAGATGCTGACGGTATTCACTCAGCGACTGCTTGCTAAAATCGTCGCGCTTCATCGCCGAAAGCACCGTCTTCGCCGCCGCTTCGCCTGCGGATATGGCGAGATCCATACCACGGATGGTAAAGCCGAGGTTCATACACATACCGGCAGCGTCTCCGGCAATCAGTACGCCATCGCCCACCAGTTCAGGCTGCATATTCATTCCCGCCTCGGGTACAACGTGCGCGGCATATTCCACCAGCTTGCCACCAGCGATCAGCGGAGCGACTGCCGGATGCTGTTTGAAATCTTCCAGCATTTGCGGGACCGATTTTTTCGCATCTTTCAGATGATGAAGGCCGCAGACCAGCCCCAGAGAAAGTGTTGTTTCATTCGTATACAGGAAGCCACCGCCCATCAGACCATCGGTTGGCGCCCCGGCAAACAGACAGGCGGCGCCTTCGTTGCCCTGTAGCTGGAAACGATCTTCAATTACCGACTTCGGCAATTCGATCAGTTCCTTCACGCCGACGGCAACATGCGATGCCTCAACACGCTTGGCCATGCCCAGCTTTTCAGCCAGCAGAGAATTCACCCCGTCGGCGAGGATCACGACTTTGGCTTCCAGAATATCGCCATCGGCTTCCACGCCCACGACTTTACCCTCGCGCTGAACGACGTTATCGACGCGAATACCGGTGATCAGTTGCGCCCCCGCCTCTTCGGCCTGCTCCATCAGCCAGGCGTCAAATTTACTGCGCAAGACGGAATAAGAAACCTGCGACGCGGCGGCCTCTTCACCATTGCAGTAGTCGATAGTCATCGCCCCGTTGTCGGTCATAAAGGCGAGTTTTTCGTGGGTAATCATGCGTTCAATGGGGGCCTGATCCGCAAAGCCGGGAATGATGCGTTCCAGGCTATGCGCATACAGACGCCCACCGGTGACATTCTTCGCGCCAGCAGAATTGCCGCGCTCGATAACCAGCACCTGTGCACCTTCGCGAGCAAGCACCAGCGCCGCAACCGAACCGGCCAGACCTGCACCCACGATGATGGCATCAAAGATATCTTCGGACATACGTACTCCTGTCAGCGGCAGGATACCTTCGCATCCTGCCCGAAATGATTTATCGCGCTAAGGCAGCCGTCAGCGCAGGCAGGATCTTCAGCGCATCGCCAACGATGCCAAAATCCGCATACTGGAAGATCGGCGCATTTTTATCTTTATTGATGGCGAAAATCGTCTGCGCGCCGTTGGCGCCGACCATGTGTTGGATCTGCCCGGAGATCCCCACCGCCAGATACAGTTCAGGCTTGAGCATCAGGTTGGAGATACCGACGTAGCGCTCGTGCTCCATCCACTTCTCGTTTTCCGCTACCGGGCGAGAACAGGCCAGCTCAGCGCCAATCGTCTGGCACAGCGCTTCGGCCAGCGAGATATTCTCTTTGCTACCGATACCGCGTCCCACACTGACCACCAGACGCGCTTTATCGAGATCGACGCTGTTGCTCTGACGCGCCTGGGTTGCGGTGCGGGTCACGGCAATGGCCGGAGCCTGCCACTGCACGGTGTGCATCTCACCGCTGCGAGAAGTGTCCGGGTCTTGTGCGTCAAACGTTCCGCTGCTGAGCGTGATCACAGCGAACGGCGAAGCAATGGTTTCTGCCCCTATCGCCAGACCGCCGTAGACCATATGCTTAACCGCCGCTTTTCCATCCTGCAGGGCGACTTCGCTGGCGTCGTTGGAAACCGCAGCCGACAAGCGAAAGCCCAGCTTTGCCGCCAACAGTTTGCCCCGGCGCGTATTCGGCAGCAGCACCGCGCCGCCCTCGCTATGCTGACGAACAGTCTCAGCCATCACATCAGCGTAGTCTTCGATCATGCGGTCTTCTGGTTTGCCGCTGAGCAGCCAGACATGATCCGCGCCCAAATGACATGCTGTCGCGCTATCCGCTTCGTTCAGTACGAACGCGTTAACTTTTTCACCTACAGCCCGCGCGCCACTCATCAGTTCGGGCAGACGAGAAGGGGTATCGCTGAATACCCAGACACTGGAAAATTTGTTCATAACATCCCCTGATAATTAAATGATTTTGCGCAGATTCTCGACAAACGCGGCGATTTGTTCTTCACCGTCACCTTCAATCACCACACGCTGACGCTCGCGCTGCTTCGGTGCGGCAACCTGTTGTGTGGAATACGCGGGTACGCTGTTCAGCCCGATATCCGCAGGCGACCAGACCTGAACCGGTTTTTTCGCCGCGCCAAGAATGGCTTTCATCGAAGGGATTTGTGGAGTGTTGATGTCGGTGGAAACCGCGATCACCGCCGGGAGCGGGATGCTCAGCGTTTCAACTTCATCTTCCAGTTCGCGTTCTACCGTCAGCGTACTGTCGGTAAGAGAGAGGATCTTACTCACGCCGTTAATCGCCGGAACGTTCAGCGCTTCGCCTACCAGCAAACCAACCTGCTGAGCATAAAGATCGGAAGAACCGTCGCCGCAAATAAGCAGATCGAAACCTGATTTTTGCGCCGCGGCGGCCAGCGCGGTAGCGGTGTGTTGCGGCAGCGCCTGCTCAAATTGATCGTCAATCACCACAATCAGTTCATCAGGGCCACGAGAAAGGACATCTTTGCGCCCTTTTGCATTAGTCAGCGCTTTGCCGCCAACGCTCATGGCGACAACCTGAGCTTCTCCCACCTGCTGTTTTAACTGGCAAGCTGCTTCAATTGCATTCAGATCATATTGGCTGATTTTGCCATCCGCTTTGCTGAAATCGAGTGAACCATCAGCATTATTAATCGCAATATCCTGTTCATCAGGTACGCATTTGTAGCAAGTAATTATCTTCATTGCATCTCCAGAAATCATGAAGGAAACGTATTTATATCGGCGGTGTTAAATACAGATATCACGCTCTTTAATTCGGAAATAAAACCTTAATCACCAATATTGAAAATGTCACACATTGAAATTCGTAACTTTCAATAGTGTTACATGCCTCACCAATATTGAAAGAAACACGTCAAATATGAAAATTTTCAATATTGCTTGCTGGTTCAACAATATTGAACGCCAGACACTTAAAAAAGTTAAAAAACCAATGACAACAATATGATTTATAAATAAAAAACAGATATTTCAAGACAAAATAACCAGCACAAAAAAGTGTGATCAAGGTAACAGAATCACGCGAAATGAATACCCATTATGAGTTACTCGTTGAGGTGTCCCAGAGGTTAATAAGTTATCAACAAACCATTAATAATAAATAAACAAACATTCAAAAACGGGCACGCTAAATAAATTTCGTTTTCACACTGGAATTCACTTATGAAAAATGAAAAGAGAAAATCGGGAATTGAACCGAAGGTTTTTTTTCCGCCATTAATAATTGTCGGAATACTTTGCTGGCTAACAGTAAGGGATCTTGATGCCGCTAACGTCGTTATTAATGCGGTATTCAGTTATGTCACCAACGTCTGGGGATGGGCATTTGAATGGTATATGGTCATCATGCTATTCGGCTGGTTCTGGCTGGTTTTTGGCCCCTATGCCAAAAAGAGATTAGGTGACGAAAAACCGGAGTTTAGCACCGCCAGCTGGATTTTTATGATGTTCGCGTCCTGTACATCCGCTGCGGTGCTGTTCTGGGGCTCTATTGAGATCTACTACTATATCTCCACCCCGCCGTTCGGCCTGGAACCAAATTCCACGGGCGCGAAAGAGATAGGTCTGGCGTACAGCCTGTTCCACTGGGGGCCGCTGCCGTGGGCAACCTATAGCTTCCTTTCTGTAGCCTTCGCCTACTTCTTCTTTGTACGTAAGATGGATGTCATCCGTCCCAGCTCCACGCTGGTACCGCTCGTCGGTGAGAAACATGCGAAAGGGTTGTTCGGTACCATCGTTGATAACTTCTACCTGGTGGCGCTGATCTTCGCAATGGGCACCAGCCTCGGTCTGGCTACCCCGCTGGTCACCGAGTGTATGCAGTACCTGTTCGGTATTCCGCATACGCTGCCACTCGACGCCATCATCATTACTTGCTGGATCATTCTGAACGCCATTTGCGTGGCCTGTGGCCTGCAAAAAGGGGTCAAGATCGCCAGTGACGTACGTAGCTATCTGAGCTTCCTGATGCTCGGCTGGGTGTTTATCGTCAGCGGCGCCAGCTTCATCATGAACTACTTCACCGACTCCGTCGGGATGTTGCTGATGCATCTGCCACGGATGCTGTTCTATACCGATGCCATCGGTAAAGGCGGCTTCCCGCAGGGCTGGACCGTTTTCTACTGGGCGTGGTGGGTAATTTACGCCATCCAGATGAGTATCTTCCTGGCCCGTATTTCTCGTGGTCGCACCGTACGCGAACTGTGCTTCGGGATGGTACTGGGCCTGACCGCGTCTACCTGGATCCTGTGGACTGTCCTTGGCAGCAACACGCTGCTGCTGATGGATAAAAACATCCTCAACATTCCGCAGTTGATTGAACAACACGGCGTGGCGCGCGCCATTATCGAAACCTGGGCCGCCTTACCGCTCAGCACCGCCACCATGTGGGGTTTCTTTATCCTCTGCTTTATCGCCACCGTAACGCTGATTAACGCCTGCTCTTACACCCTGGCGATGTCCACCTGTCGCGAAGTTCGCGATGGTGAAGAACCGCCTCTGTTAGTGCGTATCGGCTGGTCGGTGCTGGTCGGCATCATCGGTATCGTTCTGCTGGCACTGGGTGGGTTGAAACCGATTCAGACCGCAATTATCGCCGGAGGATGCCCGCTGTTCTTCGTCAACATTATGGTGACGCTGTCCTTTATTAAAGACGCCAAAGTGCACTGGAAAGACAAGTAATTCTTATTAACCCAATTGATCAAGAGGCTGAAAGATGGATTTCAACTTAAATGACGAGCAGGAACTGTTTGTCGCCGGTATTCGTGAACTGATGGCCAGTGAGAACTGGGAAGCTTATTTTGCCGAGTGCGATCGTGACAGCGTCTACCCTGAGCGTTTTGTAAAAGCGCTGGCGGATATGGGCATTGATAGCCTGCTGATCCCGGAAGAACATGGCGGTTTGGAAGCGGGTTTTGTTACCGTCGCCGCCGTCTGGATGGAGCTGGGACGTCTTGGCGCACCAACTTACGTGTTGTACCAATTGCCGGGAGGTTTTAACACTTTCCTGCGTGAAGGGACTCAGGAGCAAATTGATAAAATCATGGCGTTCCAGGGTACCGGTAAGCAGATGTGGAACTCTGCTATCACCGAACCGGGAGCGGGATCGGATGTCGGCAGTCTGAAAACCACTTATACACGCAAAAATGGTAAGGTTTATCTTAATGGCAGTAAGTGCTTTATCACCAGTAGCGCCTATACCCCGTACATCGTGGTCATGGCGAGAGACGGTGCATCGCCGGATAAGCCTGTTTACACCGAATGGTTTGTCGACATGAGCAAAGCGGGTATCAAGGTCAACAAACTGGAGAAACTCGGTCTGCGCATGGACAGTTGCTGTGAAATCACTTTTGACGACGTTGAACTGGACGAAAAAGACATGTTCGGTCGGGAAGGTAACGGTTTCAACCGCGTGAAAGAAGAGTTTGACCATGAGCGCTTCCTCGTCGCGCTGACCAACTACGGCACCGCAATGTGCGCTTTTGAAGATGCCGCGCGTTACGCTAATCAGCGCGTGCAGTTTGGTGAAACTATTGGCCGCTTCCAGCTGATTCAGGAGAAGTTTGCGCATATGGCGATCAAACTGAACTCCATGAAAAACATGCTGCTGGAAGCCGCGTGGAAAGCAGATAACGGCACTATTACCTCCGGCGACGCGGCAATGTGCAAATACTTCTGCGCCAACGCCGCGTTTGAAGTGGTAGACACCGCCATGCAGGTACTGGGAGGTGTTGGTATCGCGGGCAACCACCGCATCACGCGTTTCTGGCGTGACCTGCGTGTTGACCGCGTTTCTGGTGGTTCTGATGAAATGCAGATCCTGACGTTAGGCCGTGCGGTACTCAAGCAATACCGATAGAACGGCGCAACCTGTAGGCCTGATGAGACGCTCGCGTCGCCATCCGGCCTACATGGCCCCCATAAATGCCAGGAGAAAAATTATGAATCATTTACCAATGCCAACCTTTGGCCCTCTTGCTGGAGTACGCGTTGTTTTTTCAGGGATCGAAATCGCCGGTCCATTCGCCGGACAGATGTTCGCCGAATGGGGCGCCGAGGTTATCTGGATTGAAAACGTCGCATGGGCCGATACCATCCGCGTACAGCCTAACTACCCGCAGCTTTCACGCCGCAACCTGCACGCCTTGTCGCTCAATATTTTCAAAGATGAAGGTCGGGAAGCGTTTCTGAAACTGATGGAAACCACCGATATTTTCATTGAAGCCAGTAAAGGCCCGGCCTTTGCACGCCGCGGTATTACTGATGAAGTGCTGTGGGAACATAACCCGAAACTGGTCATTGCCCACCTTTCCGGTTTTGGCCAGTTTGGTACGGAGGAGTACACCAATCTTCCGGCGTATAACACCATCGCGCAGGCGTTCAGTGGTTATCTGATCCAAAACGGCGACGT
Organism: Citrobacter sp. Cc139; assembly: GCF_030334645.1. Lineage (NCBI taxonomy): Bacteria > Pseudomonadati > Pseudomonadota > Gammaproteobacteria > Enterobacterales > Enterobacteriaceae > Citrobacter > Citrobacter sp. Cc139. Next base: position 163,809 of record NZ_JAOWDM010000076.1, on the reverse strand, counting down.
TGACCAACCGATGCCAGCCTTCCCGTATACCGCGGATTACTTCTCCGGGATGACCGCGACGACAGCGGCGCTGGCGGCCCTGCACAAAGTGCGCGAAACGGGTAAAGGTGAAAGCATCGATATCGCCATGTACGAAGTGATGCTGCGCATGGGTCAGTACTTCATGATGGACTACTTCAACGGCGGCGAAATCTGTCCACGTATGACGAAAGGGAAAGATCCTTACTACGCCGGTTGCGGCCTGTATAAATGCGCCGATGGTTACATCGTCATGGAGTTGGTCGGCATCACGCAAATCAATGAGTGTTTTAAAGATATCGGCCTGGCGCACATTCTCGGTACGCCGGAAGTTCCGGAAGGCACGCAGCTCATCCATCGCGTGGAATGCCCTTACGGCCCGCTCGTCGAAGAGAAACTGGACGCCTGGCTGGCAGCGCATACCATCGCCGAAGTCCAGGCGCGCTTTGCTGAGCTGAATATCGCCTGTGCGAAGGTGCTAACCATTCCGGAACTGGAAGGCAATCCGCAGTACGTTGCTCGCGAATCCATTACTCAGTGGCAAACAATGGACGGCCGCACCTGCAAAGGGCCGAACATCATGCCGAAATTTAAAAACAACCCGGGGAAAATCTGGCGTGGCATGCCATCACACGGCATGGATACCGCCGCCATTCTGAAAAACATTGGTTATAGCGAAGCAGACATAAATGAGCTGGTCGGCAAAGGCCTGGCCAGGGTTGAGGAATAAACGCGACGCGCTAACCCGCTCGTGGGTTAGCGCTCACGCCTGATTTCAGTGGATAAAGCAATATGGATATCGTTGGCGGACAAAACTTACGTCAGATGTGGGACGACCTGGCCGGGGTGTACGGAAATAAAACGGCGTTAATTTTCGAATCCTGTGAAGGAATCGTTCGGCAATTTAGCTATGCCTCGCTCAATGAAGAGATTAATCGCACGGCGAACCTTTTTCATTCCTTAGGGATCCGCAAGGGCGATAGGGTCGCCCTGCATCTGGATAACTGTCCGGAATTCATCTTTTGCTGGTTTGGACTGGCAAAAATCGGCGCCATTATGGTGCCGATTAATGCTCGCTTACTGGGCGAAGAAAGTGCCTGGATCCTGCAAAACAGCCAGGTGAGCCTGCTGGTTACCAGCGCCCAGTTTTATCCTATGTACCGTGAAATACGCCAGGAAAATAGCACTCCGCTTAATCATATCTGTCTGATTGGCGAGCAGCTTCCGGCTGACGATGGCGTGAGCCACTTTACCCAACTGCAGGCTCGTCAGTCGACCACCCTGTGCTATACGCCTGCGTTATCCACTGACGATACGGCGGAAATTCTGTTTACCTCCGGTACCACCTCGCGTCCAAAAGGGGTGGTGATTACCCATTATAACCTGCGCTTTGCGGGCTATTACTCTGCCTGGCAAATCGCCCTGCGCGATGATGACGTATACATGACGGTGATGCCCGCTTTTCATATCGACTGTCAGTGTACCGCCGCAATGCCGGCCTTTTCCGCCGGCAGCACCTTTGTGCTCATGGAAAAGTACAGCGCCCGGGCGTTCTGGGATCAGGTACGTAAATATCAGGCGACGGTGACCGAGTGCATCCCGATGATGATCCGCACGCTGATGGTCCAGCCCGCCGCGCCAACGGACAGGCAGCATCATCTGCGCGAAGTGATGTTCTATCTCAATCTATCCGCGCAGGAAAAAGACGCCTTTATCGAACGCTTTGGCGTCAGGCTGCTGACCTCTTATGGTATGACTGAAACCATTGTCGGAATTATTGGCGACCGTCCCGGAGACAAACGACGCTGGCCTTCCATTGGTCGCGTGGGATTTAGCTATGAAGCTGAAATTCGCGACGATCAAAATCGTCCGCTGCCCGCCGGAGAAATTGGCGAAATCTGTATTAAAGGCGTCCCCGGCAAGACCATCTTCAAAGAGTATTACATGCAGCCGGAAGCAACCGCCAGGGCGCTGGAACCAGAGGGCTGGTTACATACCGGTGATTCGGGTTACCAGGATGAGGATGGCTATTTCTATTTTGTCGACAGACGCTGCAACATGATTAAACGCGGCGGGGAAAATGTCTCCTGCGTCGAGCTGGAAAATATTATTTCTGCACATCCGAAAATTCAGGACATTGTGGTTGTTGGTATTAAAGACGCGATCCGTGATGAAGCCATTAAAGCGTTTATTGTCCTTAATGAAGGTGAAACATTAAGCGAAGCCGAGTTTTTCAGCTTCTGCGAAAACAATATGGCGAAATTCAAGGTTCCCTCTTTTATGGAGATCAGAACCGACCTGCCGCGCAACTGCTCAGGAAAAATAATCAAAAAAAATCTGAAATAAACCTTCCGGCAGGAATCCCTCCCGCCGGGAAACTATTTATCTGGAGATGAACCATGAGTGAATCATTACATCTGACCCGTAATGGCCCGATCCTGGAAATTACCCTCGACCGACCTAAAGCCAATGCCATTGACGCCAAAACCAGCTTTGCAATGGGCCAGGCTTTTCTTAATTTCCGTGACGATCCGGAATTACGCGTAGCAATCATTACTGGCGGCGGGGAGAAATTCTTTTCTGCTGGCTGGGACTTAAAAGCGGCAGCGGAAGGTGAAGCGCCGGATGCCGATTTTGGTCCCGGCGGCTTTGCCGGTTTAACCGAAATATTTGATCTGGATAAGCCGGTCATCGCCGCGGTAAACGGCTATGCGTTTGGCGGCGGTTTTGAGCTGGCGCTGGCAGCGGACTTTATTGTCTGCGCGGAAAACGCCAGCTTCGCGCTACCGGAAGCCAAGCTCGGCATCGTGCCTGACAGCGGCGGCGTTTTGCGCCTGCCTAAGCTGTTGCCACCGGCTATCGTCAACGAAATGGTGATGACCGGTAGACGAATGAGCGCCGAAGAAGCGCTGCGTTGGGGGATCGTGAACCGCGTTGTTAGCCAGAGCGAACTGATGGATAGCGCGCGCGAACTGGCGCAACAACTGGTTAATAGCGCCCCGCTGGCGATCGCGGCGCTGAAAGAGATTTATCGTGCGACTAGCGAAATGCCGGTAGAAGAAGGCTACCGCTACATCCGCAGCGGCGTACTGAAGCAGTATCCGTCGGTACTGCATTCGGAAGATGCGCTCGAAGGACCGCAGGCATTTGCCGAAAAACGCGATCCGGTGTGGAAAGGTCGTTAATGTGACTATGCCGGATAAGGTGTTTACGCCGTCGTCCGGCAAAAAAACCGAGGTACAACCATGAGCTATTACGCCTTTGAAGGACTGATCCCGGTGGTACACCCGGACGCGTTTGTCCATCCCAGCGCCGTGCTGATTGGCGATGTCATCGTGGGTGCTGGTGTTTATATTGGCCCACTCGCGTCATTGCGTGGGGATTATGGGCGCCTGATCCTTAAGGCAGGATCTAATCTGCAGGATGGCTGCATTATGCATGGCTACTGCGATACCGATACCGTCGTGCATGAGAACGGTCATATCGGCCACGGCGCTATTTTGCATGGCTGCGTGGTGGGCCGGGACGCCCTGGTCGGCATGAACAGCGTGATTATGGACGGCGCAGTGATTGGCGAAGAGAGCATTGTCGCCGCCATGAGTTTCGTCAAAGCCGGATTTCAGGGTGAGGCAAGGCAACTGCTGGTGGGTTCACCTGCGCGAGTACTACGCCAGGTCACAGACCAGGAGCTGCACTGGAAACGCCTCAACACCAAAGAATATCAGGATCTTGCGGTCCGCTGTCGAACGGGGCTATCTGAAACGAAGCCGTTAACGCAGGTCGAAAAAAACCGGCCGCGCCTGAAAGGCACGACGGACGTGAAGCCAAAATCAGCCCAATAATTGATGCCGGATGCGCTGACGCTTATCCGGCCTACGCGTCAATCCCCATTAACGCTGCCATCAGGCAAACTAACCATTAGCGACGCATACTTTTTGACAGCATCATCTGCCATTTCTGCTCACGGTTGAGCTCTGTTGGGGGAACGGCAGACAGTCGCGGCGCTTTCGCCACACTCACTTTTCTTTCCTGCAAATTATGATTCAATCGGCGATAGAGATGAGAATCAATACTCACGACTTTCACCAGACGCTGGCACTGACAGCCTCGTCCTGCAATCTGGTTAGGGATCATCTTCACTTCACAAACAATTTCCCCAACTTCTGACAGAATATAGGAGAGCGTATTAATTGCTTTGCAGTGTTCAATATCAAATTGACGGGAAATCTCCTTGGCAGTGATCCATCGGTCCTCTGCCATCATCCAGTCAGCAATTAACAAATAAAGCGGTCTTTCAACATATTTTTCACACATAAGCACACCATTTCACAAATTAAAAATCTGGCTACGGCCTGTCCAAATTAATAAAAACTAAGCCATATTAAAATTGTGGATATAAAGATAGTATGCGACTTGAATGTTGATTAGTGTGAGCAATATCGTGCTTATTACATTGAAAATGTGGTTAAGGAAACGGACATCTCCAGGAATGACCTGATAGGGTAAAAAAAACGGCTCCTTCTCAGGAACCGTTTCAAATTTATATTGCAGATCCGATTAACGCAAATATCACCGAACCTTCTGTTTATTATTTATTGATCTGCGCGTGCATTTCCTGCACCGAGGTCACCTTCTCGGTGGCATCCGCATTCAGCGCCATGGCCGTTGCGAAACCACCGTTCAGGGTGGTGTCGTAATGCACTTTGTACTGCAAGGCGCTGCGGCGAATCAGCTTGGAGTCTTCAATCGCCTGACGACCTGCGGTGGTGTTGATAATGTAGGTGTATTCGCCATTCTTGATACGGTCCTGAATGTGCGGACGACCTTCATGCACCTTGTTCACCAGACGCGGGTTGATACCGGCTTCACCCAGCACAATCGCGGTACCGTGAGTCGCATCCAGCTCGAAGCCCTGTTTTAGCAGCTTAGCGGCCAGGTCCACGACGCGCTCTTTGTCGCCTTCGCGAACCGAGAGCAGCGCACGGCCCTGTTTCTTCATCGTGGAGTTACTGCCCAGCTGTGCCTTGGCGAACGCTTCCGCGAAGGTACGGCCCACGCCCATCACTTCCCCGGTAGAGCGCATTTCTGGCCCTAACAGCGGGTCAACGCCCGGGAATTTGTTGAACGGCAGCACCACTTCTTTCACCGAGTAGTACGGCGGGATAATTTCTTTGGTCACGCCCTGCTCGGTCAGCGATTTGCCGGCCATCACGCGCGCCGCCACTTTCGCCAGCGGTACGCCGGTGGCTTTGGAGACGAACGGTACGGTACGCGCCGCACGCGGGTTGACTTCAATCAGGTAGACTTCGTTGTCTTTCACCGCAAACTGCACGTTCATCAGGCCGCGCACCTGCAGTTCGAAGGCCAGCTTCTGTACCTGCTGGCGCATCACATCCTGAATTTCCTTGCTCAGCGTGTAGGCAGGCAGAGAACAGGCGGAGTCGCCGGAGTGTACGCCCGCCTGCTCGATGTGCTCCATGATGCCGCCAATCAGCACCATTTCGCCGTCGCAGATGGCGTCAACGTCCACTTCGATGGCATCGTCGAGGAAGCGGTCCAGCAGCACCGGCGCGTCGTTGGAGACGCTAACCGCGGTCTGGAAGTAGCGACGCAGGTCGGCTTCGTCGTAGACGATTTCCATCGCGCGGCCGCCCAGTACGTAAGACGGGCGCACCACCAGCGGGTAGCCAATTTCTTTCGCCTTCTCAACCGCTTGTTCAATGGCGGTCACGGTGGCGTTGGCTGGCTGTTTCAGCTTCAGACGGTCAACCGCGTGCTGGAAGCGTTCACGGTCTTCCGCGCGGTCAATCGCGTCCGGGCTGGTACCGATAACCGGTACGCCTGCGGCTTCCAGTTCACGCGCCAGTTTCAGCGGGGTCTGGCCGCCGTACTGCACGATGACGCCTTTCGGCTTCTCGATGCGCACGATTTCCAGTACGTCCTCCAGCGTTACCGGCTCGAAGTACAGACGGTCGGAGGTGTCGTAGTCGGTAGAGACAGTTTCCGGGTTACAGTTGACCATGATGGTCTCGTAACCGTCTTCGCGCAGCGCCAGCGAGGCATGGACGCAGCAGTAGTCAAATTCGATACCCTGGCCGATACGGTTCGGGCCGCCGCCGAGGACCATGATTTTGTCGCGGTCGACGGATGGGTTAGATTCGCACTCTTCTTCATAGGTGGAGTACATGTAGGCGGTATCGGTGGCGAATTCCGCCGCGCAGGTATCCACGCGCTTGTAGACCGGGTGCAGGTTGTACTGGTCGCGCAGCTTGCGGATTTCCGCTTCGCGAACGCCCGCCAGTTTTGCCAGACGCGCATCGGCGAAGCCTTTGCGCTTCAGGTGACGCAGGAAGTCAGCGTCGAGGCCGTTGATGCCCACTTCCGCCACTTTCTCTTCCAGACGTACCAGCTCTTCAATCTGTACCAGGAACCAGCGGTCGATGTTGGTCAGGTTGAATACGCCGTCGACGGAGAGGCCCGCGCGGAAGGCATCGGCGATATACCAGATGCGCTCGGCGCCCGCGTCTTTCAGCTCGCGGCGGATTTTGGTCAGCGCTTCCGGGTCGTCGAGGCTCACTTTCGGGTCGAAACCGGTGGCGCCTACTTCCAGGCCGCGCAGCGCTTTCTGCAGGGATTCCTGCTGCGTACGGCCAATCGCCATCACTTCGCCGACGGATTTCATCTGGGTGGTCAGACGGTCGTTCGCACCGGCGAATTTCTCGAAGTTGAAGCGAGGAATCTTGGTGACAACGTAGTCGATAGAGGGCTCGAAGGAGGCCGGAGTACGGCCACCGGTGATGTCGTTCATCAGTTCGTCGAGGGTGTAACCCACCGCCAGTTTGGCCGCCACTTTGGCAATCGGGAAGCCGGTGGCTTTGGAAGCCAGCGCCGAAGAGCGGGAGACGCGCGGGTTCATTTCGATAACGATCAGACGACCATCTTTCGGGTTCACCGAGAACTGAACGTTGGAACCGCCGGTTTCTACGCCGATTTCACGCAGTACCGCCATCGAGGCGTTACGCATGATTTGGTATTCTTTGTCGGTCAGGGTCTGCGCCGGAGCAACAGTGATCGAGTCACCGGTGTGAATGCCCATCGCATCGAAGTTTTCGATAGAGCAGACGATGATGCAGTTGTCGTTTTTATCACGCACCACTTCCATCTCGTACTCTTTCCAGCCGATCAGCGATTCATCAATCAGCAGCTCGTTGGTTGGCGAGAGGTCCAGGCCGCGTTCGCAGATTTCTTCAAACTCTTCACGGTTGTAGGCGATACCGCCGCCGGTGCCGCCCATGGTGAAAGATGGACGGATGATGCACGGGAAGCCCACGTCAGCGGCAACCGCCAGCGCTTCTTCCATGGTGTGCGCGATACCGGAACGCGCGGTGTCGAGGCCGATTTTCTTCATCGCCACGTCGAAACGACGGCGGTCTTCTGCTTTATCAATCGCATCAGCGGTCGCACCAATCATGGTCACGCCGAACTCTTCCAGCACGCCCTGACGCTCCAGCTCCAGCGCGCAGTTCAGCGCGGTCTGGCCGCCCATGGTTGGCAGAACCGCATCCGGACGCTCTTTTTCGATGATTTTGCGTACCACTTCCCAGTTGATCGGCTCGATGTAGGTCGCATCGGCCATTTCCGGGTCGGTCATAATGGTTGCCGGGTTAGAGTTCACCAGAATAACGCGGTAACCCTCTTCGCGCAGCGCTTTACACGCCTGGGCGCCGGAGTAGTCAAACTCACACGCCTGACCGATAACAATCGGGCCCGCGCCCAGAATCAGGATACTTTTTATGTCTGTACGTTTTGGCATGGCTCTTATTACTCCTGATTATTTCGCGGACTGACGGTATTGCTCAATAAGCTCGATAAAGTGGTCGAACAGCGGCGCCGCATCATGCGGGCCTGGGCTCGCCTCCGGGTGCCCCTGGAAACTGAACGCCGGTTTATCGGTACGGTGAATCCCTTGCAGGGTACCGTCGAACAGGGATTTGTGGGTCACGCGCAGGTTGGCAGGCAGCGAGTCTTCATCCACCGCAAAGCCGTGGTTCTGCGCGGTGATCATCACCACATTCTTATCCATGTCTTTCACCGGGTGGTTACCACCGTGGTGACCAAATTTCATCTTGATGGTCTTCGCACCGCTCGCCAGCGCCAGCAACTGATGGCCGAGGCAGATGCCAAATACCGGAATATCGGTCTGGAGGAATTTCTCAATGGCTTCGATGGCGTAGTCGCACGGGGCCGGGTCACCTGGGCCGTTAGACAGGAAGATACCGTCCGGATTCATCTTCAGAACATCTTCCGCGGAGGTTTTCGCCGGTACCACCGTCAGGCGGCAGCCGCGATCCACCAGCATACGCAGAATGTTGCGCTTGGCGCCAAAATCGTAGGCCACCACGTGGAACGGCAGCTCTTCTGCAGACTTCGCTTCCGGCAGGTCACCCGAAAGCGTCCAGCTACCCTGAGTCCAGCTGTAGGATTCAGCGGTGGTCACTTCTTTTGCCAGATCCATCCCATTTAAGCCCGGGAACGCTTTGGCTTTTTCTAAGGCCAGCGCAGCATCCAGATTATCGCCTGCAATGATGCAGCCGTTCTGAGCGCCCTTCTCGCGCAGCAGTCGCGTCAGCTTACGGGTATCGATATCGGCAATCGCCACAATATTATGGCGCTTGAGGTAAGAAGAGAGGTCTTCGGTGTTGCGGTAGTTGCTGGCAATCAGCGGCAGGTCGCGGATGACCAGGCCTTGCGCATGTACCTGAGAAGATTCTGCATCGGCTTCATTGGTGCCGACATTACCGATATGAGGATAAGTAAGAGTGACGATTTGGCGGGAATAGGAAGGATCAGTGAGGATTTCTTGATAACCGGTCATTGAAGTATTGAAAACGACTTCCCCAACCGCCGAACCTGTTGCCCCTATGGCCCGACCGTGAAACTGGGTTCCGTCTTCCAGAACCAATAGCGCTGACTTAATCAAAACACCCTCCAGAGAATATTCACTCACTTTATTTGCATATTAATTCATTAACACCTCATGAATCAATGCAAATTTGCTTACCTATGGATTTCTGGCAAACGGCGGCATTCTAGAGATAGCCCACGTAAAAGTCTACCCAAAAGGGCAATTTTTATTATTATTTTACGCCACTGGGATAAATCCCTCGATTTAACAGGCAAAAAGATCAGCTAACTCAGGGTGGAAAACGCTTGCGGTAGATAAAGAGTGTAAAAACGGGAGCAGCGAGAGAAAAAAGTGGACCACTTGGTCAAAATTTACATTCAGATAACAGAATGAAGCATAAAAACATATATAAACATCATCTTAGATAAAAAATAAAACCAAAAGCCAAAAAATTAAAGGGCAATAAAATATTGCCCCATGTAATCAAATAATTACGATTACCATAACCACATCACGAAGGGTAATAAAATCTATAAACTGCGTAAATCAAGTACATCTTTCATATCAAAAAGACCATTTGACTTAGATTTCAGCCAAACCGCCGATCGCACTGCGCCATTGGCAAAAGTCATGCGGCTGGACGCTTTATGGGTGATTTCAATACGCTCGCCAATATCGGCAAACATCGCGGTATGTTCGCCGACAATGTCACCGGCGCGTACGGTCGCAAAACCAATAGTGCCCGGCACACGCTCGCCGGTATAACCTTCGCGCGAGTAGACTGCGCAGTCTTTCAGATCTTTATCCAACGCCCCGGCGATCGCCTCACCCATCGCCAGCGCGGTCCCCGATGGGGCATCCACTTTGTGGCGGTGATGCGCTTCGATAATCTCAATATCGGTATAGTCCCCCATCACTTTTGCTGCTTTCTCAAGCAGTTTCAGCATGACGTTAACGCCGACGCTAAAATTCGCAGCGAAGACGATAGCAATCTCCTGCGCGGCATCGCGAATAGCCTGTTTACCGGCATCATCGAATCCGGTGGTACCAATCACCATTCCCTTACCGTGCTGGCGGCAAAACGCCAGATGCGTCAGCGTACCTTCCGGTCGCGTGAAATCGATGAAAACATCGAAATCATCTTTCACCGCCTCAAGGCTGCTTTGTACGGTAACGCCCGTTTTCCCGGCTCCCGCTAACTCTCCGGCATCGCTTCCCAGTAAGGAAGAGCCTTCGCGCTCCAGCGCCGCGCCAAGCTGTACGCCATCCATGCCAAGTGTGGCCTGAATCAACTGACGCCCCATGCGTCCTCCGGCTCCCGCGATGGCAACGCGGATTTGTGCATCATGCATAGCTATTCTCTTTTGTTAATTTTGCGTAAATCGTTTTCAGAGTAACCAGCACGCCCGGAGGCCGCTAGCTGAAAACACCCATAATTAGAATTTAATGATAAACAGAGGGGAATATCAGTAAAAGACATGATTCATCCCGCAGGATGAATCATTGCTGGAGCACTGGAAAGAAGTCAAACTTACTCAGTATGGCGCAAAGTGATGGGAAAACGATGGAAAACCGAGCAGAAACCAGCCAATCTGCGTAGATATTTTCGCGAGTGCGGTTTTATGGCACGAGCGTGTAGGTGACGATCATCTGCCCTTTTTTCATCTTCACCTGAGTAATCGTCACCTGCCCAATGTCGGATAAACGCGCAACATGCGTACCGCCGCAAGGGTAAGCGGGCAGCTCACCGAACCCGACTTCGCGCAAACCGCCGTCGAATGTCACCCGGCGAGGAAGATCCTCCGCCTGCCAGGCGTTGATTTTCGCCAGCAGTGAGGCGCCGTCCGGCAGCGTACTGCTGCCTTTTGCGGAAAACGTAATCCGCCCTTCGCCAGGCCAGTGGTGCGCTTTTACCGGTTGCCATCCGTACTCTGTACCCGCCAGCCCGATAAGGTGCCCCGCAGAGTGCAGCCGCGCATGCAGCTGACGCTGTGTCGCATCAACTCTCAGGCTGATTACGCCAGGCGCAATCGGTGTCGCCACGATATGTAGCACATCGTCATCACTCACGATCACCGTCTCGACGGGGATTTCATCAATCCAGCCAGCATCCGCGGGTTGCCCACCGCCCTGTGGGTGAAATAGCGTGCCGTCCAGCACCACCGCATAGCCTCCTTCCGCTCGCGCTGTACAGCTCATCACCGTGGCCTGGCCTTCGGTGTTATCACAGGTGTAATAAAGACGTTCGGTCATGATTGCTCTCCTCTTGATAGGAAGAGTATATTCACTTTACTGACGGCGATAATCCTGCGCCGGTTCAATGCATCTTTGCCTGGTATGCACAAATGAACCCTAACCTTCTTCCTGACCTTGCCACCTTTGTGTTGATTATCGACCAGGGGAGCTTCTCTGCCGCCGCCAAAGTCTCAGGTGCTACGCCTTCCGCTATTAGCCGCAGCGCATCACGCCTCGAGAAGGCGCTGGGCAGCAAACTGCTGCACCGTACGACACGCAAGCTGGCGCTTAGCGAAACGGGCAAAATAGTGTATGCGCACGCGCAGGAAATGCTGCATGCGGCGCAAATGGCTGTCGACTCAGGCAGCAGCCGACAAACTATTGCGCAAGGGCAACTGACCCTCAGCGTGCCCAAAGCGGTGGGGCGATTTGTCATTCATCCACTGATGGCCGAATTCTTTACGCGCTACCCACAGGTGGACGTCCGCCTTCGGCTGGAAGACCGTTATATGGATTTAATCGACGACGGCGTCGACCTTGCGCTGCGCATCAGTCAGTCGCCCTCCCCGGGCCTGTATGGGAAACCACTGATGCCGGTCAGCCATGTCATATGCGCTACCCCCGAGTATTTACGCAAGCATGGTACGCCCGAGCACCCGCAGGCACTGCGCGAGCATAGCTGTATCAGTCTTGGCGAGACCCCTGCGGATTCACGCTGGAAGTTTCGCCGCGGTGAACGTGTGGAGACCATTCAGACTCACGGTCGCTACGCCGCCAACCATACCGGCGTACGTCTGGATGCGGTGAAAAATAACCTCGGAATCGGCAGCCTGCCGCTGTTCACCGCCCGCGCGGCACTCTCCAATGGCGAGATTGTCCAGGTACTGCCGGAATGGGAATTTATCAGCGACTACAGCGGGGAACTGTGGCTGCTATGGACGCGCAATCAACATATGCCCGCCAGAATGCGGGCGATGATTGATTATCTCGGCGAAAAGGTACCGCTACACAACACCTGATTATGGTGCCAGCGCCAGCACCTCTGCCACCCACTGCTGGAACCCCTCAACGTCAAGATCCAGTGCAACCTGGGCATTTGCCGGATGCCCCAAACGCCCTTCAATATCCACCACCGTGGTACCCGAGGTATATTCCCCCTGAGTTTCCACCGCCACGAAGCACGGCTGCAGGGTAAAGAGTTCCGGGCGCACCAGCCAGGCAATCGCGCACAGATCATGCATCCGCAGTCCTGTATTCATACTGCCGCTGCGGTAATGGCTAAATAGTGCGTGCAGCATACTGCCGGTCTTATTGAGCGCGGGAAGCGTCGCCAGATACTCCGGCGTCAGCATGGCCTGATTAGTGACATCCAGCCCACACATCACGATCTCCAGCCCACTCTGAAAAACTTTCGCGGCGGCCTCAGGATCGATAGCAATATTAAACTCGGCATTTGGCGTAAAGTTCCCGCGCCCGGCTGAACCGCCCATCATCACCAGACGGTGAATATTGAATATGCATTCAGGATAATGGGTCAGCAGCAGCGCAATGTTGGTCAGCGGACCAATCGCCACCAGCGTCACGGGCTGCGGGGCATGCATCAGCGCGTCACGAATAGCCTGGAAGGCGGGTTTTGCCATCGCCTGTCGGTCGTGTTCGACAAATTCATACCCTTCCATACCGGACTCGCCGTGCACGGAAGCAGCATCACGCAGCGGCCGCACCAGCGGCATTGATGCCCCTTGCGCCAGCGGAATATCCGCATTCCAGAAATGCAGCAACTGCAACGCATTACGGGTGGTTTTTTCCACCGAAACATTGCCTGCTACCGTGGTCATGAGTTGCAGATCCAGCTCAGGGGCAAACAGCGCGGCGGCAATAGCGGCGGCATCATCAATGCCGGGATCGGTATCAAGAATGATCGGTAAGCGCATGGTTTCTCCATAAAAAATGCCAGACGTTAAGTCTGGCATCTTCTCATAATCGTATCGTGAAAGACTTACTCTACTTCACGAACATCCACTCGCAGCTCTTTGGGCACTTCGAAAACAATATTTTCTTCACGGCCTTCCAGTGGGATAGCCTCTCCACCGCCAAGTTCCTGCAGACGAGCGATCACGTTTTGCACCAGGATATCCGGCGCCGAGGCTCCGGCCGTCACGCCTACGCACTTAGCGTCTTTTACCCACGCTTCCTGGATGTCGGTCGCATCGTCAATCAAATACGCCGCTTTCCCCATTCGCTGGGCCAGTTCAGCCAGACGGTTAGAGTTAGAGGAGTTTTTCGAGCCGACCACCAGCACCACATCAGCCTGTTCCGCCAGCGCGCGAACTGCTTCCTGACGGTTGGTGGTGGCATAACAGATATCGTCTTTGCGTGGCCCGACAATTTTCGGGAACCGTTGGCGCAGCGCATCAATGACGTCAGAAGTGTCGTCAACGGAAAGCGTGGTCTGTGTCATGAAGGACAATTTACCTTCATTCTTCACGGTCAGTTTCAGTACATCTTCCGGTGATTCAACCAGATACATCCCCCCCTGTGGGTTACTGTACTGGCCCATCGTGCCTTCGACTTCCGGGTGTCCGGCGTGACCAATCAGAATTGACTCTTCACCGCGACGGCTGGCGCGCGCCACTTCCATATGCACTTTGGTGACTAACGGACAGGTGGCGTCGAAAACCGTGAGATCACGACCTTTGGCTTCGTTACGTACCGCCTGAGAGACACCGTGGGCGGAGAAGATCAGGATCGCGCCGTCAGGCACTTCACTGATTTGCTCAATAAAAATAGCGCCGCGCTCGCGCAGGCTATCCACCACATAGCGGTTATGCACCACCTCATGACGGACATAAATCGGCGCGCCATAAATAGCCAGCGCGTTTTCTACAATGCTGATAGCGCGGTCTACGCCAGCGCAAAAACCGCGCGGGTTAGCCAACAGGATCTGCATTTTACGCCTCCAGTACTGGTTCGACTTCCAGCACTTCAATATCAAAATGAACGGTATGCCCGGCCAGCGGATGGTTGAAATCAACCGTGATAGAGTCACCGTTGATTTCACGAATCACGCCAGGCATCTCACTGCCGTCCATTGCGGTAAAGAGCATGATAGCGCCAATTTCTGGCTCGCCCGCGTCCATAAATTCCCGACGCGAGAAATACTGAATCAAGTCCGGGCTTGGCACGCCAAAGGCGGCATCCGGCTCCAGGGAAAAAGTGGTTTTATCACCCTCTTTTAGCCCCAGCAGGTGTTGTTCCAGTCCTTCAGACAGAGAACCATCGCCCAGGCGAAACAGCGCAGGCTTGCCGTTATTGCGGGTTGACTCTGCGGTGGAGCCATCGTCGAGCTTAAGGGTGAAGTGCACCAGCACCGCACTGTTACTCTGTACTGATTTAGACATGCAGGTTGCTCTTTAAAATTGCTGCCGCCTGTTTGCCCGGTGGCGCTACGCTTACCGGGCCTACAAGGTTCGCGATAGATTGTAAGCCGGATTAGCATAGCGCCATCCGGCATTTTTTTATGCGGCTTTTTTCTCTTTCGACGGTAAGAAGCCTTCGAGAACAATCAATGCCGCGCCGATACAGATTGCCGTATCAGCCAGGTTGAATGTCGCGAAATGCCAGTCGCCAACGTAAAAGTCAATCATATCAACCACGAAGCCATGCCACAGGCGATCGAACAGATTGCCCAGCGCACCGCCAATGATTAACGCATACGCGATGTTGGTCAGCTTCTGCGTCGCCTTCGAGCGATACATCATCACCATCAGGATGACGCAGATACCAATAGCGATACCGGCAAAAAACCAACGTTGCCAGCCGCCGCTGTCGGCTAAGAAGCTAAACGCCGCGCCATAGTTTCGCGCGTAGTGCAGATTAAGCGACGGGAACAGCGATACCGTATCCCCCAGAGCAAAATTCTGGAGGATCAGGTACTTGCTGCCTAAATCGATAATCAGCACGACTACCACCAGCCACAGCCAGCGTAGCCCTGTTGAACAAAGAGGCTTACTCATCAGGCAAACTTACGTTGTTCGCCATCACCGGCGATGTTGCTGACACAGCGTCCGCAGATATCTGCATGTTCCGCCACCTGGCCGACGTCGGTAGTGTAATGCCAGCAGCGCGGGCACTTCTCACCTTCGGCTTTGCTCAGTACGATTTTCAGACCTTTAAGCAATTCGCTCTGCTGAGCATCAGCTGGCGCCTCGGCAAACTCCGCAACGCTCGCACCAGAGGTCAGCAGCACAAAGCGCAACTCTTCGCCGAGCGCGGTCAATTTCGCCGCCAATTCGGGTTCAGCGTACAGGGTGACTGCCGCTTCCAGAGAACCACCGACTTTCTTATCCGCACGCGCCTGCTCGATGACCTTGTTCACTTCGCCGCGTACTTTCAGCAGCTCGTCCCAGAAGGTATCGTTCATCGCTTCGGTTTCACCTAAGCCAAACAGGCCTTCGTACCATTCACCGGTAAAGACGTATTTTTCACGTTCGCCCGGCAGGTAACCCCAGATTTCATCCGCGGTGAAGGACATGATCGGCGCCATCCAGCGAACCAGCGCTTCTGCGATATGGAACAGCGCAGTCTGGCAGCTACGACGCGCCCGGCTTTCCGCTTTCGCGGTGTACTGGCGGTCTTTGATGATGTCGAGGTAGAACGAACCCATTTCTACGGAGCAGAAACGCATCAGGCGCTGCACTACTTCGTGGAAGTCATAGGCTTCGTAAGCTTTCAGGATCTCTTCCTGGGCCGCTTGCGCACAACCTACCGCCCACCTGTCCAGCACCACCATCTCTTCCGGTTTCACCATGTCTTTTACCGGATCGAACCCGTTCAGGTTCGCCAGCAGGAAGCGCGCGGTGTTACGGATACGACGATAGCTGTCGGCAGCACGTTTCAGAATTTCGTCAGAAACCGCCATTTCACCGGTGTAGTCGGTAGACGCCACCCACAGACGCAAAATATCCGCGCCGAGTTTGTTCATCACGTCCTGCGGAGAAACGGTGTTACCGATAGACTTGGACATCTTACGGCCCTGACCATCCACGGTGAAACCGTGAGTCAGTACCTGGCGATACGGCGCTTTGCCTTTCATCGCGGTGGAGATCATCAGAGATGACATGAACCAGCCACGGTGCTGGTCAGAGCCTTCCAGATACATATCCGCTGCGTGACCGGCAAATTCAGGACGCACGTCTACGACAGATGAGTGGGTGGAACCAGAGTCAAACCAAACGTCCAGCGTATCCGGGACTTTGACATACTGGTCAGCTTCGTCGCCGAGGATATCTTTCGGATCGAGATCCCACCACGCCTGGATGCCGTCAATTTCAACGCGTTTAGCCACTTCTTCCATCAGTTCGATAGCGCGCGGATGCAACTCTTCGGTGTCTTTGTGAACGAACAGAGACATCGGCACACCCCACGTACGCTGACGGGAGATACACCAGTCAGGACGGTTGGCAACCATGGATTCGATACGCGCCTGGCCCCAGTCAGGGATCCACTGCACGCCTTTGATCTCTTTCAGGGACTGCGCGCGCAGGCCTTTCTGATCCATGCTCACGAACCACTGCGGGGTCGCCCGGAAGATGATCGGCGTTTTGTGGCGCCAGCAGCACGGATAGCTATGCTGCATCTTCTCGACGTGCAGCAACGCGCCTTTTTCGCTCAGCAGAGCGACAACAATATCGTTGGCTTTAAAGACGTTCACACCGTCCAGGGTCGGGTAGGTGCCCGCCAGATAAGCGCCGTCCGGACCCACCGGGTTCGCCACTTCCAGACCGTATTTTTGACCGATGACATAGTCGTCCGGGCCGTGGCCAGGCGCGGTATGTACCGCCCCGGTACCCGCATCCAACGTGACGTGATCGCCCAGAATCGCCGGTACGTCAAAACCCATAAACGGGTGGGTAAAGCGCAACAGTTCCAGCTCTGCGCCTTTAACGGTGCCCAGAATGGTGTAGTCGGCCGCGCCAATGCGCTGCATGACGCTTTCAACCAGATCTTTCGCCAGAATCACGGCCTGGCCGTCGATCTGCACCAGCGCATAGTCAAAATCAGGCGCCAGGGAGATCGCGCGGTTCGCCGGCAACGTCCACGGGGTGGTGGTCCAGATAACCAGCGAGATCGGGCCGTTAACGTCAGAAACGGCAAATTTCGCTTTCACCGCGTCCTGATCGGCGGCGTGGAACGCCACGTCGATGGACGGGGAGGTTTTGTCATAATACTCAACTTCCGCTTCCGCCAGCGCGGAACGGCAGTCAACGCACCAGTGCACCGGTTTCGCCCCCTTATGCAGGTGACCGTTGCCGATGATTTTACCCAGCGCGCGAATGATGTTGGCTTCGGTTTTGAAGTCCATGGTCAGGTACGGATGTGACCAGTCGCCCAGCACACCAAGACGGATAAAGTCTTTACGCTGACCGTCAACCTGTGTAGCAGCGTATTCACGGCATTTAGCGCGGAACTCAGCGGCGGTGAACTTCTCGCCCGGTTTGCCATATTCCTGCTCTACTTTCAACTCGATCGGCAGACCGTGGCAGTCCCAGCCCGGAACGTAAGGCGAGTCATAGCCCGTGAGTCCTTTGGACTTCACGATAATGTCTTTCAGAATCTTGTTAACCGAGTGACCAATATGAATGCTGCCATTCGCATAAGGAGGGCCATCATGCAGAATGAAGGTTTTTTTGCCTTTTTTGGCCGCACGAATGATGCCGTACAGGTCATCATCAGTCCAACGCGCCAGCATTCCCGGTTCACGCTTGGCGAGATCGCCGCGCATCGGGAACCCTGTTTCCGGCAAATTCAGGGTTGATTTATAGTCACTCATCAGATTCTCGGTTCCGTATTTAAAACTCGTATAGGCATTAAGCCGGTTTTGTTAGCCCAAAAAAATCGCGGGCAGTCAACTCATCACGCGCAATCTGCGCTTTTAGTTCATCCAGCGAAGCAAATCGCTGCTCGCTGCGAATTTTTTTACGCAGCACTACATCTATATGGCGACCATAGAGGTCCATTACAACGTCCAGTAGATGCACTTCCAACTGCTGACGTACGCCGGCTACCGTCGGGCGGGTGCCGATGTTGGCAACACCGGGAAAAGGTTTGTCACCCAGCCCCATAACTTCAACCGCATAAACCCCTTTCACCGGAGAAACCTGGCGACGAAGCGGTAAGTTTGCCGTCGGAAAGCCAATGGTGCGTCCTAACTCGTCACCATGCACCACCCGTCCTGAGATGGTAAAAGGGTGCCCAAGCAGGCTTTCGGCCAACTGCAGGTTATCTTCAGCCAGCGCCTGACGTACCGCGGTGCTGCTGATACGAACACCGCCTTCACAGAAGGTTTGGGTACTGGTGATATCAAAACCATACTCAGCGCCCGCTTCCTGTAATAACAAGAAATCGCCCGCACGGCTAGCGCCAAAGCGGAAATCATCGCCCACGGCAAGAAATTGTACACCAAGGCGCTTAACCAGCAGATCGCTGATAAAAGTCTGCGCCGTTAATGCCGCGAAGCGCCTGTCAAAACGCACGCACAATACGTAATCTACGCCACACTCCGCCAGATAACGCAGTTTTTCTCGCAGGCGAGTAAGGCGCGCAGGTGATTTGTCCGTTGCAAACAGCTCTAATGGCTGTGGCTCGAAAATCATCACCATCACCGGCAAATTGCGTTTGCGCCCTTCTTCCCGTAAGCCCTGCAGCAACGCACGGTGGCCACGGTGCACGCCGTCGAAATTACCAATAGTCAGCACACACCCATGCGGGGCCTGACTGAGATTATGTATGCCTCGTATCAGCTTCATGTCTGGCTCAAAACAGTGAAAATCGTGAAAGTATACCCTGTACCGCGGTCAAGGTTAACCGGCGATTGTTTCTCCGAAACAGAAAGAGGATGGTTTTCATTGTTATGAAACAAATTGCAGACCTTAACGGGCAATCCAATGCAATTTTTCTCGTGGAAAAGCTGTATTCACGCCACGCAAGCTGGTAGAATCCTGCGCCATCACTACGCAACGAGTGCTGCAATTTAAACGGCGCTTATTTGCACAAATCCATTGACAAAAGAAGGCTAAAAGGGCATATTCCTCGGCCTTTGAATTGTCCATATAGAACACATTTGGGAGTTGGACCTTGGCTAATATCAAATCAGCTAAGAAGCGCGCCGTTCAGTCTGAAAAGGCCCGCAAGCACAACGCTAGCCGTCGCTCTATGATGCGTACTTTCATCAAGAAAGTATACGCAGCTATCGAAGCTGGCGACAAAGCTACTGCACTGAAAGCATTTAACGAAATGCAACCACTCGTGGACCGTCAGGCTGCTAAAGGTCTGATCCACAAAAACAAAGCTGCACGTCATAAAGCAAACCTGACTGCACAGATCAACAAACTGGCTTAATCGCCTGCTTGTTGTCGCTTTGTGAAAAAACCCGCGCAAGCGGGTTTTTTTATGGCTGTCATTTGTTCATTGGCGTAAAGAGCGCCGAGTAGTCCGCATTACAAATACGCTGCACCGCCGGATGCTGGATCATCCTTTCCGCAAATATAGCGTGATACTCCTCCATCACATTCTCCACGCGCCCTATCTCCACAATTGAATCGTCGGCATAGAAGTTGTTCGAATAGAGCGTCGGGGCAACGAAAATAGCGTTATGCGTTGCACCAAAAGCTTTCATCAGCGCTGCGTCATCAAATTCGCCGAGGATTTCAACGTTCAAGCCTTGTGAGTTAATCCAGTTCAATAGCTTACGACCGAGCATCGAACGACGTCCAGGGATCAGCAATCGGCGCTCTTCCAGACAGGCCGGAAACGGCTTCTCAGGCAAAGGCTGGGTGCACCAAAAACTTACGCCGCATTCGCCTATGCGCACCGAGAACAACCCTTCCTGTTGCGTAGAATCAATCGGACAGTCAGAGATAATCATATCCAGCTTATGCTGACTGAGTTGATCCAGCAGCATCTCGTGCGTTGATTCAAAACAGCGCAGATGGATTTGTTCATCTTCCACCACCGCGGCATTCAACACACGGCTGACCAACTGTTTGGATAGCGCATCCGCCACGCCGACATCAAACAGCAAGTTAGACTCTTTGCGGTAGTTCACGATATCCAGCATTTCCTGGCTTAACGTGAACATTTTATCCGCATAACGAAAGACTAACTCGCCTAACTCGCTTGGCTCCAGCCCACGCCCCTTCCGCTTGAACAACTTTCCTTGTAAACGTTCTTCAAGCGCTTTGATCTGCCCGGTTATGGTCTGCGGTGTCAGATAAAGCGCTTCTGCTGCACCAACCACCGAACCTTCTTTATAGACATGCCAAAAGTAATACAGGTGGTTGTAATTTATATGAGACATACTCTCTCCCTGAAAATTGTCACGAAAGGGTTATCCTGTCAGGCGGATGCGTTTAACCGGGTGCGTAACCAGCAGTAACCAATTACCGCCGACAGCAAGGAGCCAATCAGGATCCCCAGTTTCGCCCAGTTAATCAGCCCAGGATCGACATTACCAAACGCCAGGCTGGCGATGAAAATCGACATCGTAAAGCCAATACCGCACAGAATCCCGACCGCCATGATCTGCTGGAAATTCGTTCCTTCAGGTAATTGCGCCAGCTTTAAGCGTAACGCCAGCCAGCAAAACAGGCTGATACCCAGCGGTTTACCAATCAACAGACCTGCAATAATCCCCAGCGGTAATACGGAGGTCAGCCCATCAATGGTGACACCCTGCAGTGAAACACCCGCGTTAGCGAAGGCAAACAGCGGCAGGATCAGGTATGCCACCCACGGATGCAAAACATGCTCCAGACGCTTTGCCGGTGAACGTCCGTGTTTTTCCTTTAACGGAATGAAGAAACCGACGATCACGCCCGCCAGCGTCGCATGCACACCGGACTTCAGAACTGCCGTCCACAGCACCACGCCCACCAGAATATAAATCCCGGTACGTCTCACGCCACACAGATTCAAGGCCGCCAGGACGAGAATGGCACACGCGGCAACGCCCAGCGACAGCAGCGAGAGATCGCTGGTGTAGAACAGCGCGATGATCACGATAGCGCCAAGATCATCGATAATCGCCAAAGCCATGAGGAAGATTTTCAGCGCCAACGGAACACGACTGCCCAACAGTGCCAGCACACCTAATGCAAAAGCGATATCCGTTGCAGCCGGGATCGCCCACCCTTCACGGGTAATAGGGTCAGCATAGTTGAATGCCAGATACAGCAGCGCCGGGACAATCATCCCCCCGATAGCGGCAATGATCGGAAATGCCGCCTGACGCAGACTGGCCAGCGAGCCTTGCATTAACTCGCGTTTTACCTCCAGACCAATCAACAAGAAGAACACTGCCATCAACGCGTCGTTGATCCACAGCAGCATATTTTTGTTGATCTCAAGCGCGCCAACCCGCAGTTGAACGGGCGTTTCCAGAAAGGCATGGTACCATCCACTGGTGACCCCGATATTTGCCATCAACATAGCGATGACGGCTGCGATGATCAGGATGATGCCCCCCGAGGCGTCACTACTAAAAAAACGATGCAGATGTTTCACTTTTATTCTCTCTATTGGGTGAATACTTCGTAAATACTATCTTACACCCTCAAAAAGCTCGTTAAAATTAGATTATTCATGATAGATAGATCGGTTTTTACGAACAAATAGACTGAAATTAAAAAAGATTTTCCGAACGGAAAACAGAAATAAAAAAGCCTGAAACTTTTCAGTCCCAGGCTTTTTATCAAATATTGAGTCGAGAGAATCAGCGAGTCAAATCGTCAAAGAACTTTTTCACGCCGTCGAAGAAGCTTTTGGAGCGCGGGCTGTTTTGCTCGCCGGTCGGGCCGCCAAAACTGTCCTGCAGGTCTTTCAGCAACTGCTTCTGCTTTTCGTTCAGACCCACAGGGGTTTCAACAACGACACGACACAGCAGATCGCCCTGAGCGCCACCGCGTACAGACTTGACGCCCTTTCCACGCATGCGGAACAGTTTGCCGGTCTGCGTCTCGCCCGGAATCTTCAACTTCACGCGACCGTCCAGCGTCGGGACTTCAATCTCGCCGCCCAGCGCTGCCATCGCAAAGTTAATCGGTACTTCGCAGTACAGGTTATTGCCTTCACGCTCAAAAATTGGGTGCTGTTTTACCTGCACCTGAACGTATAAATCGCCTGCTGGCGCGCCATGCTCACCGGCTTCACCTTCACCCGCTAAACGAATACGGTCGCCGGTATCAACGCCAGCTGGGATTTTGACGGACAGCGTTTTGCTTTTCTCAACGCGGCCATGACCGTGACATTTGTTGCACGGATCTTTGATCAGCGTACCGCGCCCCTGACAATGTGGACAGGTCTGCTGCACGGCAAAAAAGCCCTGGCGCATCTGCACCTGGCCGGAACCGTGACAGGTTGGACAAGTTTGCGGCTGAGTACCTGACTTCGCGCCGCTGCCATGGCAGACGTCACACTCTTCCAGCGTCGGAATACGGATCTCTTTGGTGACGCCACGCACGGCTTCTTCCAGAGTGAGATCCATGTTGTAACGTAAATCAGCACCACGTGAGGCGCGCTGACGACCACGACCGCCGCCAAAGATATCGCCAAACACGTCACCAAAGATATCGCTGAAGTCAGCCCCGCCACCAAAACCGCCGCCGCCGCCCATGCCGCCTTGCTCAAACGCGGCATGACCGTACTGATCGTAAGCCGCGCGTTTTTGCGCATCGGTCAGGATCTCGTACGCTTCTTTGATCTCTTTAAACTTGGCTTCAGCCTCTTTATCACCCTGGTTGCGATCCGGGTGATATTTCATGGCCAGGCGCTTGTAGGCCTTTTTGATTTCACGCTCTTCCGCTGATTTGGAAACGCCTAAAATCTCGTAATAGTCTTGCTTTGCCATTGGTTTTTTTAAGCCCCTTAACATACAAGCACGGGCGAAGAGGAAACCTCTACGCCCGTGCCGATTAACTACCCTGCATCAGGGCGATTATTTTTTGTCTTTCACTTCTTCAAACTCAGCGTCGACAACGTCGTCATCTTTCGCATTGTTTGCAGAAGCATCAGCGCCTGCTGCACCAGCCTGCTGCTGTGCGTGCTGCTGCTGAGCGATTTCCATCAGTTTCTGGGAAACCTGAGCCAGCGCCTGCATTTTCGCTTCGATATCCGCTTTGTCTTCGCCTTTCAGAGACGTTTCCAGCGCGGTCAGTGCAGACTCAATGGCAGTTTTGTCGTCAGCCGGCAGCTTGTCGCCTGCTTCTTCAACCTGCTTACGAGTGCTGTGCAGCAGATGGTCGCCCTGGTTACGAGTCTGAACCAGCTCTTCGAACTTACGGTCAGATTCTGCGTTCGCTTCTGCTTCGCGAACCATTTTCTGGATTTCTTCTTCGTTCAGACCAGAAGAAG
The DNA here is from genome assembly GCF_030334645.1 of Citrobacter sp. Cc139. Classification (NCBI taxonomy): domain Bacteria; kingdom Pseudomonadati; phylum Pseudomonadota; class Gammaproteobacteria; order Enterobacterales; family Enterobacteriaceae; genus Citrobacter; species Citrobacter sp. Cc139. The sequence continues at coordinate 140,243 of NZ_JAOWDM010000076.1, read as the reverse complement.
CCTTGATGGTGATCTTCTGCTCTTTACCGCTGTTTTTGTCTTTCGCGGAAACGTGCAGGATACCGTCGGCATCGATATCGAAGGTAACTTCGATCTGCGGCATACCGCGCGGAGCCGGGCTGATACCATCCAGGTTAAACTGACCCAGATCTTTGTTATCGGCAGCACGTTTACGTTCACCCTGCAGCACATGGATGGTTACCGCAGACTGGTTGTCTTCAGCGGTAGAGAACACCTGGCTGTGCTTGGTCGGGATGGTGGTGTTTTTCGCGATCAGTGGCGTCATCACGCCGCCCATGGTTTCGATACCCAGAGACAGCGGGGTAACGTCCAGCAGCAGTACGTCTTTCACATCACCCGTCAATACACCACCCTGAACGGCAGCACCGATTGCCACGGCTTCGTCCGGGTTAACGTCTTTACGCGGCTCTTTACCGAAGAATTCAGCAACTTTCTTCTGCACCATCGGCATACGCGTCTGACCACCAACGAGAATAACGTCGTTGATATCAGAAACAGACAGGCCAGCGTCCTGCAGAGCAACTTTCAGCGGCTCGATAGAACGGTTAACCAGGTCTTCAACCAGGCTTTCCAGTTTCGCACGGGTCACTTTGATGTTCATGTGTTTCGGACCAGTCGCGTCTGCAGTGATGTACGGCAGGTTCACGTCGGTCTGCTGAGCGGAAGACAGCTCGATCTTCGCTTTCTCAGCGGCTTCTTTCAGACGCTGCATCGCCAGCGGGTCATTACGCAGGTCGATACCCTGATCTTTCTTAAACTCGTCAACCAGGTAGTTGATCATACGGCTGTCGAAGTCTTCACCACCCAGGTGGGTATCACCGTTGGTTGCCAGAACTTCGAAGGTTTTTTCGCCGTCAACTTCGTCGATTTCGATAATAGAGATATCGAAAGTACCACCACCGAGGTCATATACCGCGATAGTGCGGTTGCCGACTTCTTTATCCAGACCGTAAGCCAGTGCAGCTGCGGTTGGTTCGTTGATGATACGTTTTACTTCCAGACCTGCGATACGGCCGGCGTCTTTGGTTGCCTGACGCTGAGCATCGTTAAAGTATGCAGGTACGGTGATAACCGCTTCAGTTACCGGTTCACCCAGGTAATCTTCAGCCGTTTTCTTCATTTTCTTCAGCACTTCTGCAGAGATCTGCGGCGGTGCCATTTTCTGACCTTTTACGTCAATCCAGGCATCACCGTTGTCAGCACCGATGATTTTGTACGGCATGATGGCTTCATCACGCTGTACTTCTTCGTCCTGGAAGCGGCGGCCAATCAGGCGTTTAATCGCAAACAGGGTGTTTTGCGGGTTTGTCACTGCCTGACGTTTAGCCGGCTGACCAACCAGAGTTTCACCATCCTGGGTATAAGCAATGATAGAAGGCGTGGTGCGATCGCCCTCGGCGTTCTCCAGCACACGTGCAGTAGTGCCATCCATAATCGCTACACAAGAGTTGGTAGTACCCAGGTCGATACCAATAATTTTACCCATCTAAACGTCTCCACTAAAAATTCGGTCATCATGTGGTTGTGAATCTGTAATAAGGGCGAAACGTGCGGTTTCAACTACCCTGAATCGTTTTTTTTCAGACTCACCACTGCGGTTGACTACTAAGTGGGGTCGTAACCCACTTCATCAAGGGGGGCATGAAAAATTTTTTTAGCGCAGAAGCAATAAATTTGCCGAAAAAAGGCACAAAACCACAAAAAATGAATAATCGCCAATCAAAATTAATTCATGAAGCCAATTAATAAAGCACTGTTATTCACATAAAAATTGTAATAAAAAGAAAAGATTACGTGAATGAATCGTTTTTGTGTCGGCGGTAAACTAGCGCGAAGCCACGCACTTTTGCAGCCGTCAAAGAGAAATTTCATGAAATCCGTTTTAACCCTTTCCGCCACCCTGCTTATGGGCCTGGTGTCGAGCAGCGCCGCTCACGCTAACGATCATAAAGTTCTGGGGATGATTGCTATGCCCCGCAACGCAACTAACGATCTCACGCTCAAAGTTCCCGTTTGTCGGGTGGTGAAGCGTATTCAACTCACCGCCGATCGAGGCGATATTAACCTTAACGGCGCATCCGTTTACTTCAAAGCTGCGCGCACCTCCAGCCAAAGCCTGAACGTCCCGTCATCCATTAAAGAGGGACAAACCACTAATTGGATCAATATTAATAGCGACAACGACAATAAACGCTGCGTATCCAAAATCACTTTTTCAGGCCAGTCGGTAAACTCCTCTGACATGGCGACGCTTAAAGTCATCGGCGACGACTAACTACGCCCTTTTATTCAGAAGCCATAGAAAACATGAATGTCACGTATTTGCATGACGACGACCTCGACTTTCTGCAGCATTGCAGTGAGGAACAACTCGCCACAATTACTCGCCTGTTAACGCATAATGAAAAAGGGAAAGCCCGTCTGTCGAGCGTTCTGAGCCACAACGAATTATTTAAATCGATGGAAGGACACCCGGAACAGCACCGCCGCAACTGGCAACTGATCGCCGGCGAACTTCAGCATTATGGTGGCGACAGCATTGCCAATAAACTTCGTGGCCATGGAAAGCTGTATCGGGCGATTTTGCTGGATGTTTCGAAGCGCCTGAAGCTTAAAGCCGACAAAGCGATGCCCACGTATGAAATTGAACAGTATTTGCTGGAACACTTTCTACGGAATGCCTGGCAAAAAATGGATGCGGACCATAAGCAGGAATTTTTGCAGGCCGTTGAGGCAAAAGTCTCTGAACTGGAAGAGTTACTGCCGCTATTAATGAAGGATCGCCATCTGGCGACTGGCGTTGCTCATTTGCTCTCCGGTCAGCTCACGCAGATCCTGCGTACCCATGCCGCAGTTAGCGTCATCGGGCATGGATTGCTACGCGGCGCAGGGCTTGGCGGCCCGGTTGGCGCGGCTTTAAACGGGGTTAAAGCGGTGAGCGGCAGCGCCTATCGCGTGACGATTCCGGCGGTGCTACAAATCGCCTGTCTGCGCAGAATGATCAACAACACACAAGCGTGATGTCCATCACAGGGAAAATAATTCATTTTCCCTTTGTTAGATCATAGACAGTCTGCTCTCCCCTGATTATCATGCCGCGCCCCGAAGACAGTGATCGTTATTCGGGGAAACTATTTCACCATTCAATCAATGATGATTTTGAGGAATTATGGGCAACACTAAGTTGGCTAATCCGGCACCGCTGGGCCTGATGGGCTTTGGCATGACCACCATTCTGCTTAACCTGCATAACGCGGGTTTCTTCGCCTTTGACGTTATTATTCTGGCGATGGGCATTTTCTACGGCGGTATCGCGCAAATTTTTGCCGGGCTGCTGGAATATAAAAAAGGCAACACCTTCGGTTTAACCGCCTTTACCTCCTACGGCTCGTTCTGGCTGACGCTGGTTGCGATCCTGATCATGCCGAAAATGGGCCTGGCGGATGCAACCAACGGCCAGTTCCTGGGCGTATACCTGGGGCTGTGGGGCGTGTTCACACTGTTCATGTTCTTCGGCACGCTGAAAGCTGCGCGTGCGCTGCAGTTTGTCTTCCTGAGCCTGACGGTGCTGTTCGCGCTACTGGCCGTGGGCAACATTGCAGGTAACGAAGCGATCATCCACGTTGCTGGCTGGGTTGGCTTAGTGTGTGGTGCAAGCGCCATTTACCTGGCGATGGGCGAAGTGCTGAACGAACAGTTTGGCCGTACCATCCTGCCGATTGGTGAAGCGCACTAATCTGACGCTATCCCCCCGGACGGGGGGATATTCCTTACAAGCGCTGTAACTCTCCCTGCACGCTGGTATCGCGATGATAAATATCCTGTCGCAGCCAAATCCCCAGCCCTAACCCCACCAGCGATAACGCCAGTACATACCAGGCTGGAGCCATTGGCGACACGCTCATTAACATCGTCACAGCGATTGGCGTCAGACCACCAAAAATGGCGTACGAAACGTTGTAAGAAAACGAGATACCGGTAAAGCGGACTTCCGCTGGAAACGCTCGTACCATGACATAAGGCACAGCCCCCACCACGCCAACGCACAAGCCCACCAGCCCATACAACAAGAACAAATGCTGAGGATGACTACCGGTCAGATGATAGAAAAACCAGCTCGAACAGGCCAGCAACAGGCTACCGACAATAAAGGTTTTGCTGGCGCCAACCCGGTCGACAATAAACCCGGCCAGCAGACAACCGACGCATAGCATAATGGTCGCGACACTGTTGGCTTGTAATGTCAATGCTGGCGCAAAGCCATACTGTTTCTGCAGCCAGACTGGCGACATCAGGATCACCACCACGATCCCGGCCGATAACAGCCAGGTCAGCAGCATGGAAATGACCACCGCTTTTTTATGTTTGCTCACCACCGACTTTACCGGTAGCTCTTGCGCCAACGCTTTACGCTGCTGCATTTCGAGGAAGATGGGCGTTTCCTGCAGCCAGCGGCGCAGATACATCGCCACCAGGCCAAACACGCCGCCCAGCAGGAAAGGAATACGCCAGCCGTAGTCATGCACCGCTTGCTGCGTCAGGCTGGTGTTCACCAGCGTTGCAACAACCGACCCCAACAGAATCCCCACAGTAAGCCCGGCAGTCAGCGTGCCGCAGGCGATACCGATGCGACGCGCCGGTACGTGTTCCGCCACGAACACCCACGCCCCCGGCACTTCGCCCCCAATGGCTGCGCCCTGCAAAATGCGCATCAGTAATAACAGTAACGGCGCGAGGATCCCCATTGAGGCATAGGTAGGCAACAAGCCAATCGCCAGCGTCGGTATCGCCATCAACAAAATGCTCAGGGTAAACATTTTCTTGCGTCCGACCAGATCGCCAAAATGCGCCATAATGATGCCGCCCAATGGACGCGCCAGGTATCCGGCGGCAAAAATGCCGAAGGTTTGAACCTGTCGTAGCCATTCAGGGATATCGGCCGGGAAGAAAAGTTCGCCAACAACCGCGGCAAAGAAGACGAAGATAATGAAATCATAAAACTCAAGCGCCCCGCCGAGGGCAGCAAGCGTAAGGGTTTTATAATCCTGGCGATTCAGGGGTCGAGTGTGTTGTGACATAGCAAACCATGAGTCAGTGGAGTAATTGAATATGTCTGTCGATATATGTAAATCAAAAATTACTATATCGTAAACAATTCAATACTCCACCTTCATTGTTACTTATATCACAACCAGGCTACTTTCAGGCGTTTGTATCGCGGATCGCGCTTTTAGGGCGAAAAGATGCTACTACTGCCGGTGCAGTCTCGACATAAGGTCCATCTAACAACTGTATACAATACGGTACACTTGCAAAAATGCCTGGCACGATGACCTTACCATCGGCATCTTTCACGCCTTCCAGCGTTTCTTTGATCGATTTCGGCTGCCCAGGCAGATTCAGGATCAGCGCCTGTTTGCGAATCACGCCAACCTGACGGGAAAGGATTGCGGTTGGCACAAAGTGCAGACTTATCTGGCGCATTTGCTCACCAAAACCAGGCATCTGGCGGTCGGCTACGGCCAGCGTAGCGTCTGGCGTTACGTCGCGACGTGCCGGCCCCGTTCCGCCGGTCGTCAGTACCAGATGACAGCTCATTTCATCAACCAGCTCGCATAAGGTTTGTTCGATGATCGCCTGTTCATCCGGGATCAGCCGTGTTTGCAGCTCAAAAGGGGTTGTTAGGGCTGATGCCAGCCACTCTTCAAGGGCCGGGATACCTTTATCCTGGTAAACGCCGCTGGAAGCACGATCAGAAATGGACACCAGGCCAATGCGTAAAGTATTCATGATTATTCCGTTTAAACAGTCTCGTTAAACAGAATGATACACTGCGAAAGGAAGGACAGACAGGTTTCAGAAGAGGTAGCGTGACCCCTGTCAGGGCCACGCCGAAATGATTACAGCAGATCGCCGATCATTTTTTCCAGTTTGCCCTGGTCTACAGCAAACTTACGGATACCGTCCGCCAGTTTGTCTACAGCCATTGGATCCTGGTTGTGCTGCCACAGGAACTCAGCTTCAGTGATACGTGCAGGACGCGCTTTCACTTCGCCAGAGAAGGACAGTTTACGTTCGATAGCGCCTTCGCTTTCCGCCAGCTCTTTCAGCAGCGCCGGTGCAATCGTCAGACGATCGCAGCCCGCCAGCTCGATGATTTCACCGATGTTACGGAAGCTCGCGCCCATAACTACGGTTTCGTAACCGTGCTGTTTGTAGTACTCGTAGATTTCCGTTACGGAAACCACGCCCGGATCTTCTGCCGGTGCATACTCTTTCTTGTCGGTGTTGGCTTTGTACCAGTCAAGAATACGACCAACGAACGGAGAAATCAGGTATACGCCAGCTTCTGCACAAGCGCGCGCCTGCGCGAAAGAGAACAGCAGAGTCAGGTTACAGTTGATGCCTTCTTTTTCCAGCTGCTCAGCGGCACGAATGCCCTGCCAGGTTGAAGCCAGTTTGATCAGAATGCGATCGTTGCTGATGCCAGCATCGTTGTACAGTTTAATCAGACGTTTTGCTTTCGCGATGGATGCGTCGGTGTCGTAGGACAGGCGAGCGTCAACTTCTGTGGAAATGCGACCCGGGACCAGTTTCAGGATCTCCAGACCAATGTTTACCGCCAGTTTGTCGGTCGCGTCGACGACCTGCTGCGCGCGGTCGTTGCTCTGCTGCTTAGCCCAGGCTACAGCGTCATCAATCAGCTTGCGATATTCCGGGATCTGCGCTGCGTTAAGAATGAGAGAAGGGTTAGTTGTGGCATCCTGAGGCTGATACAGCTTCATTGCCGCGATGTCTCCGGTGTCGGCCACTACTGTGGTGAACTGACGAAGGGAGGTCAATTTGTCCGTCATGATAGTGATTCTCTTTAAACAGCTTGTTAGGGGGATGTAACCGATCTTCCCTGATGATAGCACGACGCACTCTCAGCGCAACCGCCTGTATTGTCCGACCTGCCGCTCAGCCCTGATTACGCAGCTCAAAGCCTGAGATGCGCAATTAAGGGATAGACCTGTTGTTATGATAAACTCCCGTAATCAATCTACTTAGAAGGTATATACTGGTCGATAATTGGTAGCGCTTACATGGGATTATTCGCGCTTACCGGCATCAACAAGAGGGATGTTAATGCCTGATTTTTTCGCATTTATTAATGAAATACTCTGGGGCTCGGTAATGATCTACCTCCTGCTTGGCGCAGGATGTTGGTTCACCTGGCGTACGGGGTTCATCCAGTTTCGCTACATTCGCCAGTTTGGCAGAAGTCTTAAAAACAGCATCAGCCCGCAACCGGGCGGTTTAACTTCCTTTCAGGCTTTATGCACCAGTCTTGCCGCGCGGATCGGCAGCGGAAATCTGGCGGGCGTGGCGTTGGCAATCGCCGCAGGCGGCGCGGGAGCCGTTTTCTGGATGTGGGTCTCGGCAGTCATTGGGATGGCAACCTCGTTTGCCGAATGCTCACTTGCGCAACTGTATAAAGAACGCGACAGCAAGGGACAGTTTCGCGGCGGTCCTGCGTGGTATATGGCGCGTGGACTGGGTATGCGCTGGATGGGCGTGCTTTTTGCCATCTTTTTACTCATCGCATATGGACTGATTTTTAACAGCGTGCAGGCAAACTCGGTCTCGCGCGCACTTGCTTTTGCTTTCGATATCCCTCCCCTCTTCTCCGGTATCGCCCTGGCTATCACATCATTACTGGTCATCGTCGGCGGTATTAAAGGCGTTGCCCGTCTGATGCAATGGTTTGTTCCGGTGATGGCTCTGTTGTGGGTCGGTTGTAGCCTCGTCATCTGCCTTTGGCATTTCGCTCAGCTTCCCGACATTATCATAACCATCGTTAAAAGTGCCTTTGGCTGGCAGGAAGCCGCCGCCGGCGTCGCCGGGTATACGCTAAGCCAGGCCATTGCCAGCGGCTTTCAACGCGGTATGTTCTCGAATGAGGCCGGAATGGGCTCAACCCCGAACGCCGCCGCCTCGGCTGCGTCATGGCCTCCGCATCCTGCGGCACAAGGCATTGTGCAAATGATCGGTGTTTTAGGCGATACGCTGATTCTTTGTACGGCCAGTGCGATGATCGTTCTGCTGGCGGGTAATGGCACCAGTTCTATCCCCATTGAAGGCATCCAGTTGCTGCAGAGAGCGATGGTCTCGCTGACGGGTGAATGGGGTGCCGGATTCGTCGCCTTTATTGTGATCCTGTTTGCCTTTAGCTCTATCGTCGCCAACTACATCTACGCGGAAAACAACCTTATTTTCCTGAAGCTGGACAATATCCGGGTAATTTGGCTATTACGTATCGCGACCGTGAGCACCGTTGTCGGCGGCACATTACTCAGCTTCCCGCTGCTCTGGCAACTTGCTGACATCATCATGGCCTGTATGGCCATCACTAACCTGACGGCGATTTTACTGCTCTCACCGGTTGTCCATACCCTCGCCAGCGACTATCTGCGCCAGCGTAAACTCGGGGTGCGCCCGGAATTTGATCCGCGCCGTTATCCTGATATCAGGCAGCAGCTTGCGCCCGAAAGCTGGGATAAAACGCCGCGTGATTAACGCGGCAATCGCAACCATCGATCAATTCTGTCCATTTTTTTGCTAAAGTCGCAGTAAATTTCCTGCAAGGACTGGATATGCTGATTCTGATTTCACCTGCAAAAACGCTCGACTACCAAAGTCCGCTGGCAACCACACGCCACACGCTGCCCGAACTGCTGGATCACTCGCAGCAGCTTATTCACGTGGCGCGACAACTCTCCGCGCCGCAGATTGGCAAGCTGATGGGAATTAGCGACAAGCTGGCGGATCTGAACGCCACCCGTTTCCATGACTGGCAACCCGATTTCACACCGGAGAATGCGCGTCAGGCTATTCTGGCGTTTAAAGGCGACGTTTATACCGGGCTGCAGGCTGAAACCTTCAGCGAAGCGGATTTTGACTTCGCTCAGCAGCATTTACGCATGTTGTCCGGGCTGTACGGCGTGTTGCGTCCGCTGGATTTGATGCAGCCTTACCGTCTGGAGATGGGCATTCGTCTGGCTAATCCAAAGGGGAAAGATCTTTACCAGTTCTGGGGCGATACCATCACCGACAAACTTAACGAAGCGCTGGAAGCGCAAGGCGACAGCGTGGTGATTAACCTCGCATCAGATGAATATTTTAAATCCGTGAAGCCGAAAAAGCTGAACGCCGAACTTATCAAACCGGTCTTCCTCGATGAGAAGAACGGTAAGTTCAAAGTCATCAGCTTTTATGCCAAAAAAGCGCGTGGCCTGATGAGCCGCTACATCATTGAAAACCGCCTAACTCAGCCAGAGCAACTGACGGCATTTAACAGTGAAGGCTATTTCTTTGATGAAGAAGCGTCAGGGAATGGCGAACTGGTGTTTAAACGCCACGAGCAGTAGTGTACATGCCGGATGGCGGCTAACGCCTTATCCGGCCTACAGGTTTTGCAGGCCCGCTAAGCACAACGCCAGCGGGCACTACCGTTAACCGCGGGTCATCATCAGCTTACGCAGCGCAGCAAAATCAGCAGGCAGGTGATGAGAGAGCAGCGGCAAATCAGCGCGCTCCGCCAGCTCTTTTGGCAGAGCCAGCGTAAGCTCAAGAATCTCTTCAACGCTTTCCTTAAACTTCGCCGGATGCGCGGTGCCGAGGAACAAGCCATACTCGCCAGGATTCAACTGGTCACGCAGCGCACGGTAAGCCACCGCCGCATGCGGTTCTGAGGTGTACCCCATTTCATGCAGCTCGCGCATCGTATCCTGAGTGGTAGCATCGTCAACGGCGGCATACCCCAGCTCATTCAGACGCCAGATTTTACGGCGGAACAGTTCTTCCACACGCGGCCAGTTGTTCGGCTGGCTGACATCCATCGCGTTGGATAACGTCGCCTGCGTCGCCTTCGGCGCCCACTCGCCTTCTGCAAGGAAGCGTGGAACCGTATCGTTGACGTTGGTCGCCGCAATAAAGCGCTTCACCGGCAAGCCCAGCGATTTCGCCAGCAGTCCGGCGGTCAGATCGCCAAAGTTGCCGCTGGGAACGGAAATAACCAGTTGGTTGCGCGCTTCTTGCGGCAGTTGAGCCACAGCTTCAAAGTAGTAACAGATTTGCGCCAGCAGACGGCTGATATTGATTGAGTTAGCCGAGTTCAGCCCCAGCGCCACCTTCAGTTCTTCGTCATCAAACGCCTGTTTCACCAACGCCTGGCAAGCATCAAAATCTCCATCAATAGCGACGGTTTCAATGTTACCGCCCAGCGTACAGAACAGTTTTTCCTGTAATGGGCTGATCTTGCCGTTCGGGTAGAGGATCACCACGCGAACGTTCGGCAGACCATAAAACGCATGCGCCACGGCAGCACCGGTATCGCCGGAGGTCGCCGTCAGAATCGTTACCGGTTTGTCGCCGCTGATGTGCGTCAGCATCTGCGCCATAAAGCGCCCGCCAAAGTCTTTAAATGCCAGTGTAGGACCGTGGAACAGCTCCAGACAGCCAATGTCCGCTGCAACCTGAGCAACCGGCGCGGGGAACGCAAACGCCGCGCGTACGCGCTCTTCCAGGATCTCCTGCGAGATCTCGTCGCCAATAAATGCGGAAAGGATCTTAGCGCTGCGGCTAACGAAGTCCTGGTTCAGCATCTCATCCACTTCTGTCAGATTGAATTCCGGCAGATCGTGCGGAAAAAACAACCCCTGATTCTTGCCAAGCCCTTGCGTGACGGCCTGCGCAAAGCTGACCTGTTCGTTATGATCTTTCAGATTATAGAGTTTCATTGATTATCCCAGTACCCGTGCGCCTGCCGTGTCCAACCGGCAAATATGAACAAAGCCTTCCTGATTTTGCAGATAATGTTTAGCCAGCCAGTCTGCAACACGCTGCGCCGTATCCGGCTTATCGCACAAGGCGAACAGCGTCGGCCCTGACCCGGAGATCCCGCTGGCCAACGCGCCGATTTCCGCTACCGCCTGACGCGCCTGACTGAAGCCTGGCAGCAAGCGGGTACGATACGGCTCAGCGATGACATCTTTCATCAGCTTCGCGGCCAGAAGAGGCTGACGGGAATAGCAGGCATGGATAAACCCTGCCAGATGCCGCCCGTGGGCGATGCAGTCCTGACGGCGATACTGCGCAGGTAAAATGGCCCGCGCTTCCGCCGTCGACACTTTAATCCCCGGATACGCCAGTACCCACAGCCACTCATCAAAGCCTGGCACCTGCTGGCTGATAATGCCGTTTTCTTCGATCATTAACTGCATACCGCCCAAAAAGCACGGGGCAACATTATCGTAATGAATACTGCCGGAGATACGTCCTTCCAGCTCTCCCATGATCGCCAACAGGCGCGTGTCGTTGAGCGGTTTCCCACAGTGCTCGTTCATGGCGACTAACGCCGCCACAACGGAACAGGCGCTGGAACCTAACCCGGAGCCAATCGGCATATTTTTTTCCAGCGTCATTGCCACCGGAACGGTTTTACCCAGTTCCTGACAGAATCGCTCCCAGCACTGATAGACGATATTTTCTCGCGGCTCAGAAGGCAGTTTGTCAGCAAAGCGCCCAAGATTATTCAGACTGAACTGGTCGGCTGGCTCAACAGAGACCACATCGCCCAATAGCGAACCGTCTACGGGGGTTACCGCCGCCCCGAGCACATCAAATCCGACGCTCATATTGGCGCTGGAAGCCGGGGCATAAACTCTTACCATGTCAGACTCCTAACTTCCATGAAAGGGTACGTAGCAGGTCGGCAAATACGCCCGCCGCCGTTACGTCATTACCTGCGCCGTATCCGCGCAGCACCAACGGTAACGGCTGATAGTAATGGCTATAGAACGCCAGCGCGTTTTCACCGTTTTTCACTTTGAACAGCGGATCGTTGCCGTCTACTGCATCAATTTTCACGCGACAGACGCCGTCCTCTTCAATATTGCCAACATAGCGCAATACTTTCCCCTCATCACGAGCTTTCGCCACGCGCGCGGCAAAGGCGTCATCCAGTTGCGACAACTTCGCCATAAACGCGGGAACATCACCGGAATCATCAAATTCTGTTGGCAGGACCGGTTCAATGACAATGTCAGACAGCTCCAGCTCACGGCCGGTTTCACGTGCCAGGATCAGCAGCTTACGCGCCACATCTGTACCGGAAAGATCATCACGCGGATCGGGCTCGGTATAGCCCAGCTCACGCGCCATGGTGGTCGCCTGCGAGAAGCTCATGCCTTCATCCAGCTTGCCAAAAATAAACGACAGCGAACCGGAAAGAATGCCGGAGAATCGTTGCAGTTCATCACCTGCGCTGAGCAGGTTTTGCAGGTTTTCAATAACCGGCAAGCCCGCGCCCACGTTGGTGTCGTACAGGAATTTACGTCGCGACTTCGCCGCAGCAAAACGCAGTTGATGGTAGTAATCCATCGACGACGTATTGGCCTTTTTGTTCGGGGTGACCACATGGAAGCCTTCGCGCAGGAAGTCGGCATACTGATCCGCCACCGCCTGGCTTGAGGTACAGTCGACAATCACCGGATTGAGCAGATGATATTCTTTCACCAGACGAATTAAACGCCCAAGGTTGAAAGGCTCTTTCGCACACTCCAGCTCAGACTGCCAGTTTTCCAGATTCAGACCGTGGACGTTGGTCAGCAGGGCCTTCGAGTTCGCCACGCCGCACACGCGCAAATCGATATGCTTGTTTTTCAGCCAAGTTTGCTGACGTTTAAGCTGCTCCAGCAGCGCACCGCCCACCCCACCGACGCCAATCACAAACACTTCAATCACCTGGTCGGTGTTGAACAGCATCTGATGGGTCACGCGTACGCCGGTGGTGGCGTCGTCGTTGTTCACTACCACCGAAATAGAACGCTCAGAAGACCCTTGGGCGATGGCCACGATATTGATGTTCGCACGAGCCAGCGCGGCAAAGAATTTCGCCGAGATGCCGCGCAACGTGCGCATACCGTCGCCAACCACCGAGATGATAGCCAGACGCTCAGTCACCGCCAGCGGCTCCAGCAGACCTTCTTTCAGCTCGAGATAGAATTCATCCTGCATCGCGCGCTGCGCACGCGCGCAGTCGCCCTGCGGGACACAGAAGCTGATGCTGTATTCAGAAGAGGATTGCGTGATCAGCACCACCGAGATGCCTGCACGCGACATCGCGGCGAAAACGCGCGCCGCCATGCCCACCATACCTTTCATTCCAGGGCCGGAGACGCTAAACATCGCCATGTTATTGAGGTTAGAAATGCCTTTTACCGGCAAGTCGTCGTCATCACTGCTGGCACCGATCAGCGTACCGGGCGCTTGCGGATTGCCGGTATTTTTAATCAGGCACGGGATCTGGAACTGGGCAATAGGGGTAATGGTGCGCGGATGTAGTACTTTAGCGCCGAAGTAAGAAAGCTCCATCGCTTCCTGATAAGACATCGACTTCAGCAGTCGGGCGTCGGGTACCTGACGCGGATCGCAGGTATATACGCCGTCGACATCGGTCCAGATCTCGCAACAGTCCGCACGCAAACAGGCGGCCAGTACGGCGGCGGAGTAGTCAGAGCCATTACGCCCCAGCACCACTAACTCACCTTTTTCATTCCCGGCGGTAAACCCGGCCATCAGAATCATATGGTCCGCTGGAATACGGCTGGCGGCAATGCGGCGCGTAGACTCGGCGATATCAACAGTAGATTCGAGGTAATGGCCAACCGCCAGCAGTTTCTCAACCGGGTCGATGACCGTCACGTTGTGCCCGCGCGCTTCCAACAGGCCAGCCATGATGGCGATCGACATTTTTTCGCCACGGCAGATAAGCGCGGCATTGATGCTGTCCGGGCATTGCCCCAACAGGCTGATACCGTGCAGGACGTGCTTAATCTGAGCAAATTCTTGTTCAACCAAGGCTTTGAGCGGAGCCAGCGGGAAACCCGCCTGCGCGGCGGCAAGACCAGCTAAAAGCTCTGAGAAAATGCGTTCGGCATCGCTGATGTTGGCTAAAGCATCCTGACCACCGATGGTCTTTTCAATCATCGCCACCAGATGGTTGGTAATTTTGGCAGGGGCAGAGAGAACGGTCGCGACCTGCCCCTGTCTGGCATTGCTTTCCAGAATGTCGGCAACCCGCAGAAATCGCTCTGCATTTGCCACTGATGTACCGCCGAACTTCAACACTCGCATGGTTTACCTCATTGCCTTTGGTCGAAAAAAAAGCCCGCACTGTTTAGGTGCGGGCTTTTTCTTGTGTTTCCTGTACGCGTCAGCCCGCACCGTTACCTGTGGTAATGGTGATGGTTGTGGTAATGGTGATGCTGATGCGTTTCATGATGTTGTGTGCTCTGTAATTATTATCTGTCTGTCTTGTATTCTTTTAGGGTTAAAGTATCTGCTGACCTAAGTCAATAAATTTTTAAATTGATCACATTCCGAAACTTGTTCATGAGCCACTGCTTGCCCTTTTACTTTCAACCAATACAGCATGTCCGACCCACTTGAAACCAAAACAAAACGCCAATGATAAAACATTAACCAGCATTTTATTTTGTTATGTTTTTTTCTATATCATGTAAAAAACGGTGCAGCATTGCCGTGTCTCGCTGCCCTAATAAGCCCATTCGCTGTTGCAGCCAGTCGGTGAGTTTGATGTCGTCAGAAACGTTCAGCGTGGCTAATAAACGTAAAACGCGCGCACGCAATGCCTGCAACTGAAGTTCATCCGCTACCTCATTATTTTTGGCCGGTTGTTGTATTAAAGCTGCTAATTGATAGCAATACACCATCACCGCCTGTCCCAGATTGAGTGAAGGGTAGTCAGCCACCATTGGTACCCCGGTAAGGACATCCGCCAGTGCTAATTCTTCGTTGGTCAGCCCGGAATCTTCGCGCCCAAACACCAGCGCGGCGTGATCCATCCACGCGGATTTTTCCTGCAACAGAGGAACGAGTTCGACCGGCGTGGCGTAATAATGAAACTTCGCCCGACTGCGCGCCGTGGTCGCCACGGTAAAATCAACGTCGTGCAACGCTTCGGCTAGCGTTGGAAAAACGCTAATATTATCAATAATGTCGCCCGATCCATGTGCGACCCATCGCGTTGCAGGCTCCAGGTGGGCCTCGCTGTCCACGATCCGCAATTGAGTGAATCCCATGGTCTTCATCGCGCGGGCAGCCGCACCAATATTTTCCGCTCTGGCAGGGGCAACCAGAATAATTGTTAAACGCATTTCGATACTCTTTTGGCCAGTCGGCAGGTAATAATGTGACGCACATCAACATATTACGCAGCGCGAATTTACATATTTTTAACAGAAATCACTGAAAAAGGATTTCGCATCCAATAAAAAATGCTAAACTATTTCCAACCTGTACTATTGCTTTTTATGTTAACAAAAGTTGCATATCCTGCTGTTTATCCATGATAATTTAATTTAAAATGGATAGCATTGGTTGGATTCATTACATTTATTAATTAGCTCGTGCAACTAGTTGTAATATTGCAATTTTGTGATGAAAGCAAACATTTGGATGCGTTGATTTCATCAAACTGTTAACGTGCTACAATTGAACTTGATATATGTCAACGAAGCGTAGTTTTATTGGGTGTCCGGTACGTCTTAGCCTGTTATGTTGCTGTTAAAATGGTTAGGATGACAGCCGTTTTTGACACTGTCGGGTCCAGAGGGAAACTACCCACGACCAAGCTAATGATGTTGTTGACGTTGATGGAAAGTGCATCAAGAACGCAATTACGTACTTTAGTCATGTTACGCCGATCATGTTAATTTACGGCATGCATCAGGCAGGTCAGGGACTTTTGTACTTCCTGTTTCGATTTAGTTGGCAATTTAGGTAGCAAACATGCAGACCCCGCACATTCTTATCGTTGAAGACGAGTTAGTAACACGCAACACGTTGAAAAGCATTTTCGAAGCAGAAGGCTATGATGTATTCGAAGCGACAGATGGCGCGGAAATGCATCAGATTCTCTCTGAATATGACATCAACCTTGTGATTATGGATATCAATCTGCCTGGGAAAAATGGTCTCCTGTTAGCGCGCGAACTCCGCGAACAAGCTAACGTTGCGCTGATGTTCCTGACGGGCCGTGATAACGAAGTCGATAAAATTCTCGGCCTCGAAATCGGCGCCGACGATTACATCACCAAACCGTTTAACCCGCGCGAACTGACTATCCGTGCTCGTAACCTGCTGTCGCGTACCATGAATCTGGGTACCGTCAGCGAAGAACGCCGTAGCGTCGAGAGCTACAAGTTCAATGGCTGGGAGCTGGACATCAACAGCCGCTCTCTGATTGGTCCTGATGGCGAGCAGTATAAACTGCCACGCAGCGAATTCCGCGCCATGCTTCACTTCTGTGAGAATCCTGGCAAAATCCAGTCTCGCGCAGAACTGCTGAAAAAAATGACCGGTCGCGAACTGAAGCCACATGACCGTACCGTTGACGTGACTATCCGCCGCATTCGTAAACATTTCGAATCAACGCCGGATACGCCAGAAATCATCGCTACCATCCACGGTGAAGGCTACCGTTTCTGCGGCGACCTGCAGGATTAATTCGATCCTCACACGTACAAAAACGGCGCTTTATGCGCCGTTTTTCATTTCACCGCTCCGCTATTTCCATATACGTAATTCATCACTCTCATCGGGTTGCGGCTCAGGAAGCGCTTTCGACATTGGTTTTGGCTGCGCCAGCGAGTGCCAGTCAAGATGACGCGTCAGGAACATCACGCCACACAGCGCGAATAACAGCACGCTGGTGCCAAGCAGTAAAGAACTGTCCTGCGAACGGAGCAACACCCACATCACGCCATCCAGCCCCAGCAGCGCTACGGTGAACAAAATACTCTTGCGCCAACCCTGTAATATCGCCTGCAGATATACACCGTTCATCAATGCGCCCACAAGGCTTGCCGTAATCCACGCGGCGGTAAAACCAATGTGTTCTGACAACGCCAGCAGCAACAGATAAAACATCACCAGCGATAACCCCACCAGCAGGTACTGCATCGGGTGCAGTCGAAGGCTGGTCATGCTTTCAAGCACAAAGAAAGACATAAAGGTCAGCACAATCAGCAAAATGGCATATTTTGTCGCCCTGTCCGTCAATTGATACTGATCCGCAGGGGTGGCGACAGCGACGCTAAATGCAGGCATTCCCTCCCAGCCAATCTTTTCACCATCAAAGCGTTCGCCGAGGTTATTAGCAAACCAGCTGCTTTGCCACTGGGCATTGAATCCAGATTCACTGATTTCGCGCTTAGCCGGAAGAAAACCCCCAAGAAAGTTGGGATGCGGCCAATTGCTGGTTAAGGTCATTTCACTGTTACGGCCAACCGGAACGACGGAGAAGTCGCCGGTTCCGCTCAAATTAAGCGACAGCGCCATGCT
The DNA here is from genome assembly GCF_030334645.1 of Citrobacter sp. Cc139. Taxonomy (NCBI): domain Bacteria; kingdom Pseudomonadati; phylum Pseudomonadota; class Gammaproteobacteria; order Enterobacterales; family Enterobacteriaceae; genus Citrobacter; species Citrobacter sp. Cc139. Next base: position 122,813 of record NZ_JAOWDM010000076.1, on the reverse strand, counting down.
GAGATTTTGCGCCGTCCAGCTCGCGTTGGGTAGCGGAATATGGATCCCCTGAGCACGACCCGCCAGACCTGTTCCTGGCTCCACGGCCAGCGACGTGCCGTTGACCAGGGGGGCTTTCACCACGCCGATCCCACGCGCATCCCCCACGCCCACCACTATGAACGGTTTGCCGATACTGACATTAGGATGGTTTAAATCACTCAAACGTTCAGCGTTAAACTCGGCTTTCACCGCCAAATCGTTATGCCAGACCTGGCCTTCATAAATACCAATTTTACGCGCTTCAACGTTTTGGCTTCCCTCAACGACCAACGATTCCGGTAGCCAGAAATGAATATAGCTGCGTTTACGCTGGACCTCTTTACCCTCCTCCAGCTCGGTATAAAGTTCCGTCACCGGAATGGCAATCAACGGGCCAACCATCTTTTGCGGTCCGCTGGTGCTCTGGCGGATTGCATCTTCAACATCATGGCGATAGTCCGATCGCTCAACGATTATCTGCCTGACCATTGTCAGGGGAATTAACAGCAACAGCATGGCGCCACCCAAAGTGACGATTTTCCAGAACAGGGGTGATTTCAACATAGCGTTCTCCTTTGCAATACCAGCAAGGTAGAACAGCTATGTGCGGGGAATTTGAAGTTATGTGAAGTGACGGTGAAGCGTAAACGAAGCCTGTGCCCCACCTTCCGGTCGATTGCGTAGGGTCACCGAGCCTGCATGCAGTCGCGCAACCTCACTGACAAACGCCAGTCCCAATCCGCTGCTCTTAAGCCCATTTTCACGGGGCAGCGAGTAGAAGCGTTCAAAAATACGCGGCAACGCAAAGTCAGGGATCCCGCTGCCGCTGTCGGTAACCTGCAACGTGACCTGATCCTCATGCTGATGCGCGCTCAACACAATCGTCCCGTCCTGTGGCGTAAAGTCGATGGCGTTGTCGAGCAAATTCCCCAATGCCTGCTCCAGCAGCGCGGGATCGGCATCGACGCTAAGCGATGAAGGCATAATGGTCAGCGTGATGTTTTTTGCCGCCAGTTGCACGCTCCGGGCCTCTTTGAGCTGGGCAAACAACGCATCTACCGCCACCGGCGTCAACGTAATGTCCTGGCGATTCTCCAGGCGCGCCTGGCGTAACAAGGTTTCAACCAGCGCCTGCATGCGCGCATTTTGTACCAGAATATTATCGGTAAAACGCGCCACCACGTTCGGCGGCGGGCCTTCGCGCAAAATTTCCGCCGCGCCGCGAATGGCCGCCAGAGGACTTTTGAGTTCATGCGTTAACGCATAAACGTACTGCTCAATATAATTCTTGCCCTCCAGCTTCAGACGCATACTTTCCAGCGCCTGCGCCAGTTTACGTAGCTCGCTGCTGCCTAAATCAGGTAGTGGGACGGGGCGATTCTCAGTAACGGAATCGGCATAGCGCGCCAGTCTGGCAATAGAACGGTTGATCCACCATACCATCCCCGCGCCAATCACTAAGGCGATCCCCAGCAATACCGCGCTGGCCCACAGCATCCGCCGTTCACTGCGTTTAATCACCGGCGCCATCGCCGCATTGGGTTTGCCAACGCTAAGCACCCCGATAATACGTCCGCCGTCAACGATCGGCGCGGCAACGTACATTACCGAACTTTCCGGATCGTTCGGATTCTGCAACGTACTGCGGGCGCCATACTGCCCACGCAACGTTAACCACACGTCATTCCAACGGGAGTAGTCCTGGCCGACCGCTTTGTTAGCGGAATCAAACAGCACCTTACCCTGCGCGTCCGTCATATAGACATGGTATTCATTACGCACTTTGTTAATGCCGCTGATATTGGCACGGAATGGGCGGTTATGCAGTTGGGAAAATGCCTGCGCCAGCTTACCGTTGGCGGGCGCGTCAGAGAGTAAATCATCACGCGCCAGCGCAGCCAGCAACGTGGCGGTATCAATCAATGTGCCTTCAGTCGCCCGGCGGACGCCAGGCTTAATTTCCTGCACAAAGATCGACAACACGAACCAGGCGGCAACGGCGACAATCAGGAAATAGCCGAGCAGCAAACGCATACCAATGCGCATCAGACGCTCCTCAGGCTGTATCCCATACCGCGATGCGTATTAATGGGCGAGATCTCAGGGTTGATCGCCCGTAGTTTGGCTCGCAGCGTTTTGATGTGGGTATCGACCGTTCTGTCGAAGGTGTCCTGCGCATCGGCCCAGACTAAATCCATCAATTGCTGGCGAGAGTAAATGCGCCCCGGCGACATCAGCAGTGTTTTCAGCAACAGGAATTCATAGCGCGTCAGAGTTAACGGTATACCGAACCAGGTAATCTGCGCGGCCAGCTCATTAAGCTCAAAATCCCCGCAGCGCGTCGTTGTGGAAGGAGAGGCGAATTTTTGCACCCGCCGCAGCAGTGTACGTACGCGGGCGCACACCTCACGCGGCGAGAAGGGTTTGGCAACATAATCATCCGCGCCGATCTCCAGCCCCAGCAGGCGGTCCACTTCATCGCTGCGCGCGGTGAGAAAGAGGATCGGCAGCGCCGGATGGCGTTCCAGCAGGCGTCGACACAGCTCAAAACCACTGATATCCGGCAGGCCGACGTCCAGAATTATCGCATCGGGGCATCTCTGGCGCGCATTTTCCAGCACCGGCAGCCCGCGCTCAAACGCTTCTACGCGAAAGCCTTCCTGCTGCAGCATGTAAATAAGCGTATCCGCGATGCCCTGCTCATCCTCAACCAACCAGATCAACGGCTGTTGCATTTTGCTTCCTTGTTATTGCCGCCACGGCATAATGGGCACAGCGCTGATGGCATTTTTGGGCGATCCATCAACCACTTTATCTGAATAGGCCAGATAGGCCAGCGCATTACGTTTTGCGTCATAAAAACGTACGACCTGTAAGGACTTAAACACCAGCGAGGTCCGTTTTTTAAACACCACTTCGCCTTGCGCTTTACCGTTCTTGATTCTGTCGCTCAGTTCCACCGGTCCTACCTGCTGGCAGGAGATGGCGGCATCAGAGGTATCTTCAGCCAGCCCCAACCCACCTTTGATGCCGCCGGTCTTGGCACGACTCACGTAGCAGGTCACATTTGTCACATCCGGATCGTCAAACGCCTCGACCACAATTTTATGGTCCGGCCCAAACATTTTGAACACCGTATCGACAGATCCAATCTGCTCCGCATGGGCGACTTGCGCCAACATCAGCAAAATTGAGGAAATGGCTAAGCTCTTATATTTCATATTGTTACCATTCTTAAAAGTTACTCTGGGTAATTATTCGACATTCTAAGATAAAACGTATACAGATCACAGGATTACAATAATCACGCTTTCGAATGTCCAAAAAAAGCATTTATGAGCAAAAAAAACACTGAATGCTAAAACAACAAAAAATGCTATTATCCTCATACCTGACGTCAGGTACTCGTTGTTGAAAGGATGAGGATATTTTATGGATCAGGCTGGCATTATTCGCGACCTATTAATCTGGCTGGAAGGTCATCTGGATCAGCCTTTGTCGCTTGACAATGTGGCGGCAAAAGCAGGCTATTCCAAGTGGCACCTGCAGAGAATGTTTAAGGACGTGACGGGCCATGCTATTGGCGCCTATATCCGCGCCCGTCGTTTATCGAAATCCGCAGTGGCGCTTCGCCTGACTGCGCGCCCTATTTTGGATATTGCCCTGCAATACCGCTTCGACTCTCAACAAACCTTTACCCGCGCGTTCAAGAAACAGTTTTCTCAGACGCCAGCGCTGTATCGCCGCTCGCCGGAATGGAGCGCTTTTGGTATTCGCCCGCCAATGCGACTCGGTGAATTTGCTATGCCTGCGCACGAGTTTGTGACGCTGGAAGATACGCAACTGCTGGGCACCACGCAAAGCTATTCCTGCTCGCTGGAACAGATTTCAGATTTCCGTCATGAAATGCGTATTCAGTTCTGGCGCGACTTCCTTGGCCATGCGCCTTCAATCCCGCCGGTGCTGTACGGGCTGAACGAAACGCGTCCGAGCATTGAAAAGGACGACGAACAAGAAGTGTTTTACACCACGGCACTGACGCCGGAACAAGCCAATGGCTATGTACCGTCGGCGCAGCCTATCCTGCTGCAGGGCGGCGAGTACGTGATGTTTACCTATGAAGGGCTGGGGACTGGCGTACAGGAGTTTATCCTGACGGTATACGGCACCTGCATGCCGATGCTAAACCTGACCCGCCGTAAAGGGCAGGATATCGAGCGATACTACCCGGCAGAAGATGCCAAAGCGGGAGATCGCCCGATCAACCTGCGCTGCGAATTCCTGATACCGATTCGCCGCTAACGCTGCAGCTCATCCAACGCAGGGGCGTCCAGATGTGAGATGTCCCCTGCCGTTTCAACCACCCATCCCGGCGCAAGCCATAAACTTTCCTGGTAATCAACGCGGGAAATAGAGCAATTGCGCAGACGCAGGCGACGTTCGGCCCATGCCGGCAATCCCAGAATCGTACTCACCAGGCAGCCCAGCGCGATCCCGTGGCTCACCAACAGTGGGCGGCTCCCCTGCGGAAGGTCCAGGCAGGCTGCCAGCGCCGCGTTAACGCGATCGCTCAACTCCTGCATCGATTCCCCTTCCGGAATACGCCCATCAACCGTACCGTTCACCAACTGACGACGCCAGCCCTCTTCTTCAGCCGTCAGCGTGTCGATATGACGTTTTTCCAGCACGCCCATATTCAGTTCACGCAGCCGGGAGTCATAAGTGATATCACAACCACAAGCCTGAGCGATGATTTCTGCTGTGCGTCGTGTACGACCTAAATCACTACTGATGACATGCGTAATACCCAACGAGCGGGCGCGTTCACCAACCTGCATGGCCTGCTGCTCACCTTTAGCGGTCAGTGGGCTGTCTGACTGGCCTTGAATACGTCGCTCGGCGTTCCACTGCGTTTCACCATGGCGAACAAGGTATACCTGTAACATGCTTTTTTTCCGTTATACTGCGATGCGATGAATTTTCAAACTGAGCTTTATTATGCACAAGGTTATCTCTGCTACCACCAATCCTGCCAAAATTCAGGCAATTCTCCGGGCATTTGAAGAGATTTTCGGGGAAGGATCCTGCCATATCGAACCCGTCGCCGTCGAGAGCGGCGTGCCGGAACAGCCTTTTGGAAGCCAGGAAACGCGCACTGGCGCACGAAATCGCGTGGATAATGCGCGCCGCCTGCATCCACAAGCTGATTTCTGGGTAGCCATCGAAGCTGGAATTGACGATGACGCCACCTTCAGTTGGGTGGTAATTGATAACGGCGTTCAGCGCGGTGAAGCGCGATCGGCCACGCTGCCGCTGCCCGCCGTTATTCTCGACAGAGTCCGCCAGGGAGAAGCGCTTGGCCCGGTGATGTCGCAGTACACAGGCATTGATGAGATTGGTCGTAAAGAGGGCGCGATTGGCGTATTTACCGCGGGTAAGCTGACGCGCTCAAGCGTTTACCATCAGGCGGTCATTCTGGCGCTTAGTCCGTTTCATAACGCGGTGTATTTATAGCATTGTGCCGGATGTTCAATCGTAGGCCGGATAAGGCAAAGCCGCATCCGGCGGATCAATTTTTCCCGAGCAGTACCTGCTCCAGCCACTGGCGCAGATCCACCGGCGCGGATTTCAGGCTGTTCGAACCGCGCGTAATGGTGGCGATACCCGCCCCAAGCTCATTTTTCAGCTCGCGCTGGCTCATCTCGCCGCGCAACAGCTCTTCAATGATACGAACGCGCGTGCCCAACGCTTCGCGCTCATCCGGCGTCAACATCAAATTGAGTAGCGGCAGATGTAAATCTTGTTCATAGGCGTGTTTAAGTAAGTCGACAAAACGTAACCACTCCTGGTGACGCTGTTCTGCCATCTCTGCTGAATAGGGTGATTGCTGAGTCATAAGATATCGCCATCGTTGTGGGGGAAGCGTGCTTGCCTCCCCCCTTTTGTACTCTTTAACGAGTACGATAGCATAACACAACCGATGCGATCAGTAACGACGTTGCCATTCTGCGTCGCTCATCAGCTCCGGTTTATCGCCAAGGAAATAACGATAGTACGCATCGTAAGCCAGCACGTTCTTCACATAACCACGCGTCTCTGAGAACGGAATGCTTTCGACAAACGCCACGGCATCGATCCGACCTGCGCTATTGCCCAGCCAGGTGCGCACACGCCCCGGTCCGGCGTTATAGGCCGCCGATGCAAAGATGCGGTTATTGCCAAATTGCTGATAAACATACTGCAAATAGCTGGTGCCAATGTTGATGTTGGTATCAGGATCCAGCAGTTGACTCGGACTACTGTAACCCGGAATCGAGAACATTTTCACCGTGTGCGTTGCGGTGCCCGGCATAATCTGCATCAGCCCACTGGCGCCAACCGGCGATTTCACTTTCGGGTTCCAGGCGCTTTCCTGACGCGCGATCGCCATCGCATAACTTGGCGGAATATCTTTCCCGCTGGTATAGCGGGTAAACAGATCTTTATAGGCCAGCGGGAAGCGCTCTTCCAGATGATCCCACAGTTTACCGGCGATCGTCGCCTGTACGCTCAGATCCCACCAATGATTGTTAAACGCGTAGCGCGCCAGCTGCGCCTGCTCGGACTTGGTGCGGCTGGTGACCAGATTTGCCCATTCACTGCGCGCGGTATTATCCAGATTCCAGTACATCAGCTCGCGTACGCGCGCCATTTCCGGTCCCTGGGTCAGCGCAGAGTCAACGTTCGCTGGCGCTTTATCCACCTTCAGCTCGTACTCTTCGCCGAGGCGTTGCGCCGCCACCATCGGGTAGAAACCGCGCTGCTGCATGAGTTGATGCAGGATCTCTTTCGCTTCCGCCTCGCGCCCGCGCTCCAGCAGCAGATCCGCTTGCCAGTAGCGCCACTCATCTTTTTCTTTAGCGTCCATCGGCAGACGCGCCAGCCAGGTATTCAGGCCGCGACGATCGCCAGTTCCCAGCGCCATCCGCACGCGACGCTCCACAAGCGAGGTGGAATTTGAGCGCATAATCGCATCATCACGCCATTTCGCCTGCTCGTCGGTGACGTCATTGCCCATCAGACGCCAGGCGACGATGTCGCGCAGCTCCTGAGTCTGCTCGTCATTTAACTGCTGCGCCTGCACCAAAGAGGGGATCATCAGGCGGGCGTTTTCGACATCCTGACGCGCCACGCTGGCAAAAGCCACCGCCGCCATCTGACGGGTGAAATCCGTTGCGCCAGTGGTGCGCGCAAAAGTCATTACGGTGTTTGGATCGTTAGCCAGCGCGATGATTGCCGACGCAATCGTCTGGTACTCCCCAGGCATTTGCCCGGCCAGCGCGGTGACCAGCCCCGTATTGCCCGCTTTCATCGCCAGACGAATACGCTCCAGATAAGCCAGCGGATCCTGAGTGCCTGAGGCGCGCCATACGCCGAATAATTTGTCACAGGCGTTCGGCTGACTTTTCCCGGTCAGCCACAGCTCTTTCGCGCCCCGCCATGCCTCTTCGGTTTGTCCGGTACTCCATTTCGCGAAGTAATAGTTACATTGCGCTTCCGTGGTACCCGGTTTTTCCGGGCTAAACGCCAGCAGTCCACGCCAGTCTTCCCGTCGCGCCAGTTCATTCACAAAACGCGATTGCAGAGTACGCGCCGGGGGCAGCGTCGGGTTGGCGCGCACAAAATTGGTGACGGTAATGGTCGGCTGATTCATCAGATCGTCAGTAATCTGACGATATTCCAGATAAGGATACAGAGGATAGTTCTTCAGGCCGGGCATCATCTGCTCTACGACATCCATCTGTCGGTTGTCCCAGGCCTGCTTAATTTGCGCATAGCGATTGCGCTGCTCATCCAGGGAATCGGCTCGCGCCACTTGACTGACCGTCAGCAGACATACGCTGGCCGCCAGCAGGCGCCAGGTAAATTGTTTGGCTTTGTCCACAAGCTCTTCCTCTTGTCATGTTACGTCTGTGCAGCATCATGCCGCTTAATTCATTCATGCTAACCAGACATTGCAGAATGCGCCACGTCACGGACACTTTTTTACTTTTGTTGCGAGTGAGATCTGCTGGCTGGGATTGGGCAATGAAAAAGGCTACACTTCGCTTTTGATAACTCTATTCATCACTATAAAAGAGGCGAAGTCCACGTGGCTCAATTCGTTTATACCATGCATCGTGTCGGCAAAGTCGTTCCGCCGAAACGTCATATTCTTAAAAACATCTCACTGAGCTTCTTCCCTGGCGCCAAAATCGGTGTACTCGGTCTGAACGGCGCGGGTAAATCTACCCTGCTGCGCATCATGGCCGGCATTGATACCGAAATCGAAGGCGAAGCTCGTCCACAGCCGGGCATTAAAATCGGCTACCTGCCGCAGGAACCAAAACTGAACCCGGAACACACCGTCCGTGAGTCTGTTGAAGAAGCGGTGGCCGAAGTGGTTAACGCCCTGAAAGGCCTGGATGAAGTGTATGCCAAGTACGCAGAACCGGACGCCGACTTCGATAAACTGGCCGCGCAGCAGGGCAAGTTTGAAGAGATTATTCAGGCGCACGACGGCCATAACCTGAACGTGCAGCTCGAGCGTGCCGCTGACGCCCTGCGTCTGCCGGACTGGGATGCCAAAATCGAGAACCTTTCCGGTGGTGAACGCCGCCGCGTCGCGCTGTGCCGCCTGCTGCTGGAAAAACCAGACATGCTGCTGCTCGACGAACCAACCAACCACCTGGATGCCGAATCCGTCGCCTGGCTGGAACGCTTCCTGCACGACTTCGAGGGTACCGTCGTGGCGATTACCCACGACCGTTACTTCCTCGACAATGTTGCGGGTTGGATTCTGGAGCTGGACCGCGGCGAAGGTATTCCATGGGAAGGCAACTACTCCTCCTGGCTGGAGCAGAAAGATCAGCGTCTGGCGCAGGAAGCTTCTCAGGAAGCCGCTCGTCGTAAATCTATCGAGAAAGAGCTGGAGTGGGTGCGTCAGGGCGCGAAAGGCCGCCAGTCTAAGGGCAAAGCCCGTCTGGCGCGCTTTGAAGAGCTGAATAACACCGAATACCAGAAGCGTAACGAAACCAACGAACTGTTTATTCCACCTGGACCTCGTCTGGGCGATAAAGTCGTTGAGGTCAGCAATCTGCGTAAATCCTACGGCGATCGCGTGCTGATCGACGACCTGAGCTTCTCGGTACCGAAAGGCGCTATCGTCGGCATCATCGGTCCGAACGGCGCGGGTAAATCAACCCTGTTCCGCATGATGTCCGGTCAGGAACAGCCTGACAGCGGCACCATCACGCTGGGCGAAACCGTGAAGCTGGCCTCCGTTGACCAGTTCCGTGACGCAATGGATAACAGCAAAACCGTGTGGGAAGAAGTTTCCGGCGGGCTGGATATCATGAAGATCGGCAACACCGAAATGCCAAGCCGCGCCTACGTAGGCCGCTTTAACTTCAAAGGCGTGGATCAGGGTAAACGCGTGGGCGAACTGTCCGGCGGTGAGCGCGGTCGTCTGCACCTGGCGAAGCTACTGCAGGTTGGCGGCAACATGCTGCTGCTCGATGAACCGACCAACGACCTGGATATCGAAACCCTGCGCGCGCTGGAAAACGCCCTGCTGGAGTTCCCGGGCTGCGCGATGGTTATCTCGCACGACCGTTGGTTCCTCGACCGTATCGCCACCCACATTCTGGACTACCAGGATGAAGGTAAGGTTGAGTTCTTCGAAGGTAACTTTACCGAATACGAAGAGTATAAGAAACGCACGCTGGGCGCCGATGCTCTGGAGCCGAAGCGTATCAAGTACAAGCGTATTTCTAAGTAATTACCGTTAAGCGCCGTATCCGGTCTACGAGGTTAATGCAACTTCCAGGCCGGATAAGCGCGGCGCTATCCGGCATTTAACCTATCTCTGCTCGCCCATCAACTCTTTCACCAGCTCCACGCAGCGCAGGAATCGACCATCGTAGTCAGGTTCCTGAACGTGCACGAAATCGATATTGTTTTCCTGCAGCATCTCGACCAGCAGCGACTGAAACGCTTTTCGGTCAACCGAGCTGCCAAGGCTACGCAAACCATCCGCCACCCATGGGGTGTTGTTTTCCAGCAGGATCACCAGGTCAAAACGGTACTCATCAATCAACGCCTGCACAAACGGGTGTTCACGCCCTTCGTACTTTTTACAGAATGCCTGAGTGGTCACGAAATCGGTATCGATAAACGCCACTTTATTGGCATACTTGACAGCAAAATCAATGTATTGCGCTTGTCCGAGGGCAATCTTATCGTAGTCGGAATATTGCAACGCCATCTCGTCGCCGCCCAAATGGGAGAAGACGTAATCACGCCCGTATTCCCACGCACTGGTGGTGTTAAAGATATTGGCGAGCTTGTTCACCAGCGTGGATTTTCCGCTCGACTCCCCGCCAAGGATCGCCACGGTGCGCACGAAAAACGGCTTCACTTCGGTGGGAATATACTCCCAATAGCGAAACGGGTTTTCGCGGATTTGCCCGCCACTGATGCTCATAAACGTCCGTTTCGGATCCACCAGCACCGTTTCGATCCCCAGATGTTTCAGATACTGCGGGGCATCTGACTCTTCAGAGGTGTAGATCCAGTTTGGCTGGATCCCCTTCTCCTGCATAAACGTTTTGATGCCGTTGCTCCACACGTCCCAACCGTGCGGATACGGCTCCATGCCCTCTTCGTTGAAGGCATGAATTCGGATATTTTTCTGATATTTAAATGTTTGCAGCAGCCAACGTAAACGATCGGGCACCGTCGGCTGTTGCGACATGGCGCTGTCTTCAAACAGGCTGCGATCGCGCGTATCGTCATAACCCATGATGATATGCAGCTCATCGACCTGACTACAGGCACGCTGGATGAGATAGATGTGGCCGGTGTGCAGCGGATAAAACTTACCGAATACCACACCGATATTTTTCTGCTGGCGCGGAAACTCCAGCCCGAGAAAACGGTGCAGCGCCTCCAGCTTTTGCGCGCTGGGGCTTTTGATTTTGGCATTCAGCAGTTGGCTTAAATATCCCTTGGTCATGCCACTGGCATCCGCCACCTGTTGCAGGGTACAGCCCTTTTGCTTTATGGCGGTTTTGAGATAGTCGAACGATGACACAAGAGCCTCCTGCTGGAAAAATCGCGTAACACTGCCTGATGGCGCTTCGCTTATCAGGCCTACAACATCAATCCGTAGGCCGGATAAGACGCATTGCGTCGCCATCCGGCAAATTATACAACATCACTGCATACAGAGGATTATAAGTCGTCAAACACGCTTAACGCATCTGCAAGCTTTTTAACGCCAAAAACCTGCATCCCTTCCGGAACTTTTTTCGGGACGTTGGCGGCAGGCACAATCGCCCGACGGAAGCCATGCTTCGCCGCTTCAGAAATACGTTCCTGGCCGCTCGGCACCGGGCGAATCTCGCCCGCCAGTCCCACTTCGCCAAAGACCACTAAATCCTGCGGTAGCGGTCTGTCACGTAAGCTGGAGACCATTGCCATCAGCAGCGCCAGATCGGCGCTGGTTTCGGTGACTTTGACACCACCGACCACGTTGACGAACACATCCTGATCCGCCATCTGCAAGCCGCCGTGACGATGCAGCACCGCCAGCAGAATCGCCAGACGGTTCTGTTCCAGACCGACCGCCACGCGACGCGGGTTCGCCATCATTGAGTGATCGACCAGCGCCTGAATCTCTACCAGCAGCGGACGCGTACCTTCCCAGACCACCATCACCGAACTACCGGAAGTAACTTCATCGCCACGGCTTAAAAAGATAGCGGAAGGATTGCTGACTTCACGCAGGCCCTGCTCGGTCATGGCAAAGACGCCCAGCTCATTCACCGCGCCAAAGCGGTTTTTATGGCTACGCAGGGTACGGAAACGGGAGTCGGCATCGCCGTCGAGCAGCACCGAGCAGTCGATACAGTGCTCCAGCACTTTTGGCCCGGCCAGCGATCCGTCTTTCGTCACATGACCTACCATCACAATCGCCACGCCGCGCGTTTTGGCAAAGCGCGTCAGGTAAGCGGCCGTTTCGCGCACCTGCGCCACGCTGCCCGGCGAAGACTGAATATCCGCCATGTGCATCACCTGAATGGAGTCGATCACCATCAGCTTCGGCTGTTCTTCTTCGGCAATCAGGCAAATTTGTTCGATGCTGGTTTCCGACAGCATGTTCAGATTCGCCGTCGGTAGGCCAAGCCGATGCGCGCGCATCGCCACCTGCTGTAGCGACTCTTCGCCGGTGACGTACAGCGTTTTCATCTGCTCGGCGAGCTTGCACAGCGTTTGCAGCAGCAACGTCGATTTGCCCGCGCCAGGGTTACCGCCAATCAGAATAGCGCTGCCAGGTACCACCCCACCGCCCAGCACGCGGTCAAACTCTTTAAATCCGGTGGAAAAACGCGGCAATTCCTCAAGGCTGATGTCAGACAGCTTCTGCACTTTTGCGACACCCGCATTCCCGGCATAGCCGCTGAGCCGCTCGTTACGCGCCACCGTCGGCGACGCGGCAAGGCGCACCTCGGTAATGGTGTTCCAGGCCTGGCAGGCGCTGCATTGCCCCTGCCAGCGCGGGTAATCGGCCCCGCATTCATTACAAACAAAGGCGCGTTTTGGAGCTTTTGCCACGTTTTACCTCTTTCGTTAACGCTTTTGCCGGATAGCGCTGACGCTTATCCGGCATCAACACTATTTCTGGTTCATACTGCCGGAGAGAATGCAGAACACCCCCATCAGATCGGCGTGACGGATAGTAATCTCTGTCTTTTCATTCACTTTGGGTTTGGCATGATACGCAATGCCCAACCCTGCGGTTTTAATCATCGGCAGATCGTTCGCGCCGTCGCCGATCGCCACCGTCTGCGCCATCGGGATCTCATACTCTTGCGCCAGACGGGTCAGCGTATTGGCTTTGTATTGCGCATCGACGATATCGCCAATCACATTGCCGGTAAATTTCCCGTCCATGATCTCCAGCTCGTTTGCTACAGCCGCCGTCAGACGTAACTTATTACGCAGATAATCTGCAAAGAAGGTAAACCCGCCGGAGGCGATAGCCACTTTCCAGCCAAGCGTTTCCAGCTTCAACACCAGTTGAGTCAGACCAGGCATCAGCGGTAAATTTTCGCGTACCTGATGCAAAATATTGGCATCCGCGCCTTTCAACGTTGCCACACGGCTGCGCAGGCTGGCGGTAAAGTCCAGTTCACCGCGCATCGCACGTTCAGTGACTTCGGCAACCATCTCGCCGGTGCCGGCCAGCTTCGCGATTTCATCAATGCACTCGATCTGGATCGCCGTTGAATCCATATCCATCACCAGCAAACCCGGCGTACGCAGATGTGGAATCTTGCCGAGTGGCGCAACATCCAGTTTGGCATCATGCGCCAGTTTTGCCGCACGCGGCGTTAACGAACCCGCCAGGCGAATCACCTGATAATCCTCAACGCACCAGGCGGCCACGATCACCATCGCCGCGCCCAGTTTGCTCTGGTATTGCGTGAGACGTTGTTTATCCAGCCCGCGACCATACAGCAGCCAGCCACTACGGCCCGCGTGGTAATCCAGCGGCATGACTTCATCGCCACTTAAAGAGAGGGGCAGACCTGGCCACAGAGAGACATCTTCAGGTAGATCGCACCAGGTAATGTTAGGCATTAAAGCTCCTGTAAAATCGTTCGGGTCGGAATCATCCAGGGGAAAATAACGCATGAGGCTACCCTGTAACCAGCGCTTCTGGCAACATTAAGTCTCAAATTTTCAGCAGGTGGTATATGGCTCGCACAAAACTGAAATTCCGACTACATCGTGCAGTGATTGTATTGTCCTGCCTGGCGCTGCTCGTCGCCCTGATGCAGGGCGCATCCTGGTTTAGTCAAAGCCACCAGCAACAACGTAATCCGCAACTGGAAGAGCTGGCCCGTACGTTGGCACGTCAGGTCGCATTAAACGTCGCGCCGCTGATGCATACCGAAACGCCGGATGAAAAGCGCATTAAAGCAGTGCTCACGCAACTGACGGAAAGCAGCCGTATTCTGGATGCGGGCGTGTACGATGAACAGGGAGACCTGATTACTCGTACCGGTGAGAGCGTCAACGTTCGTGACCGACTGGCGCTGGACGGTAAAAAAGCCGGGGGCTATTTTAACCAGCAGATTGTCGAACCCATTCAAGGCAAAAATGGTCCACTGGGCTATCTGCGCCTGACGCTGGATACCCACACGCTCGCCACCGAGGCCAAACAGGTGGATAACACCACCAACATTCTACGCCTTATGCTGCTCCTGTCACTGGCGATTGGCGTGGTGCTGACCCGCACCTTACTGCAAGGTAAGCGCACCCGCTGGCAACAATCGCCGTTCCTGCTTACCGCCAACAAACCGGTGCAGGAAGAAGATAAAGATGATTAAGAAAAGGAAATCGCTATGACTACCCTGCGCCTGCTTATTTCAGACTCTTACGATCCGTGGTTTAACCTGGCGGTTGAAGAGTGCATATTTCGCCAGATGCCCGCTACGCAACGCGTTCTGTTCTTATGGCGTAACGCCGATACGGTGGTGATTGGCCGGGCGCAAAACCCATGGAAAGAGTGTAATACCCGTCGTATGGAAGAGGATAACGTGCGGCTCGCCCGTCGCAGCAGCGGCGGCGGCGCGGTGTTCCATGATTTAGGCAATACCTGCTTTACCTTTATGGCCGGCAAACCGGAATACGACAAAACTATCTCTACCGCTATCGTACTCAATGCATTGAATTCATTGGGCGTTATGGCCGATGCTTCGGGACGCAACGATCTGGTGGTGAAAACGCCGGACGGCGATCGCAAAGTCTCTGGTTCAGCCTATCGCGAAACCAAAGATCGCGGCTTCCATCACGGTACGCTGCTGCTGAATGCAGACCTCAGCCGCCTGGCGAACTATCTGAATCCGGATAAAAAGAAACTCGCGGCGAAAGGGATTACCTCCGTTCGCTCCCGCGTGGCCAATCTTACCGAGCTATTACCGGGCATCACCCATGAACAGGTCTGCCAGGCGGTCACGGACGCCTTTTTCGCTCATTACGGCGAGCGCGTCGAAGCAGAAGTAATATCCCCGGATAAAACGCCGGATCTGCCGAATTTTGCCGAAACCTTTGCGCGCCAGAGCAGTTGGGAGTGGAATTTCGGCCAGGCGCCAGCGTTCAGCCATCTGCTGGACGAGCGTTTCACCTGGGGCGGCGTCGAGCTACACTTCGACGTCGAAAAAGGTCATATCACCCGTGCACAGGTCTTTACCGACAGCCTCAATCCCGCGCCACTGGAAGCGCTGGCGGGGCGGTTGCAAGGGTGTTTGTATCGCGCGGATATGCTGCAACAGGAGTGCGAGGCGCTACTGGTTGATTTCCCGGAGCAAGAAAAAGAACTACGAGAACTGTCGGCGTGGATTGCCGGAGCGGTGCGTTAATAAAAAAAGCCGGATGGCGGCTACGCCTTATCCGGCCTACGATCGCGAGGCCCGGTAAGCGCAGCGCCACCGGGCATCACACAGTCTTACTCTTTATCGCCCAGCAAAACAGATTCCAGCGCGATTTTGATCATGTCGTTGAAGGTCGTCTGACGCTCAGCGGCCGTGGTCTGCTCGTGGGTACGAATATGGTCGGACACGGTGCAGATGGTCAGCGCTTTCGCACCAAACTCAGCAGCAACGCCGTAGATGCCCGCCGCTTCCATTTCCACGCCCAGTACGCCGTATTTTTCCATCACGTCGAACATTTCGCCGTCCGGAGAGTAGAACAGGTCAGCGGAGAACAGGTTGCCTACGCGCGCGTCAACGCCCAGCGCTTTTGCCGCATCAACCGCGTTACGTACCATGTCAAAGTCAGCGATAGCCGCAAAGTCATGATCTTTAAAACGGATACGGTTCACTTTGGAGTCGGTGCAGGCGCCCATACCGATCACCACGTCGCGCAGTTTGACGTCCATACGCACAGCACCGCAGGAGCCGACGCGAATGATTTTCTTCACGCCGAAATCGGTGATCAGCTCTTTGGTGTAGATGGAGCAGGATGGGATACCCATACCGTGGCCCATAACAGAAATCTTACGGCCTTTGTAAGTACCGGTGAAACCTAACATGCCGCGAACGTTGTTCACTTCACGAACATCTTCGAGGAAAGTTTCAGCAATATGTTTTGCACGCAGCGGGTCGCCCGGCATCAATACGACGTCAGCGAAATCACCCATTTCTGCATTAATATGTGGAGTTGCCATCTTCAGTTCCTTTTACATTGTTGTTTTTGCCGGATGGCGGCTGCGCCTTATCCGGCCTACAAACGATTCCTGGTAGGCCGGATAAGCGTAGCGCCATCCGGCAACGGGCATTACAGCATGTTTTTACCGTAGTCCATTGGCGACGTACCGAAGTAGCTCGCCAGCGTCTGTCCGATATCCGCGAAGGTTTCACGGTGACCTAAAGAGCCCGGTTTCACTTTCGGACCGTAGATCAGCACCGGAATGTGCTCACGGGTATGGTCGGTACCGGTCCAGCTCGGGTCGCAGCCGTGGTCGGCGGTGAGGATCAGAATGTCATCTTCACCCACCAGTTCCATCAGCTCCGGCAGACGACGGTCAAACAGTTCCAGACCAGCAGCATAGCCCGCGATGTCGCGGCGGTGACCCCAGGAAGAGTCGAAGTCCACGAAGTTAGTGAAGACAATGGTCTCGTCACCCGCTTCTTTCATCTCTTTAATCGTGGCGTCGAACAGCGCATCCAGGCCGGTCGCTTTCACTTTTTTGGTGATACCGCAGTTGGCGTAAATATCCGCGATCTTACCGACAGACACAACATGACCTTTTTTCTCGTCAACCAGTTTCTGCAGCACGGTCGGCGCTGGCGGCTCAACGGCCAGGTCATGACGGTTACCGGTACGCTGGAAGTTACCGGCTTTATCACCGATAAACGGACGCGCGATAACACGACCGATGTTGTAACCGCCCTCGGTCAGCTCTTCACGCGCGATTTCGCACAGCTCGTAGAGTTTATCCAGGCCAAAGGTCTCTTCATGACAGGCAATCTGGAACACGGAGTCAGCGGAAGTATAGAAAATCGGCTTCCCGGTTTTCATATGTTCTTCGCCCAGTTGATCCAGAATCACGGTACCGGAAGAGTGGCAGTTACCGAGGTAACCCGGCAGGTTGGCACGTTTTACCAGCTTATCCAGCAGTTCCTGCGGGAAGCTGTTTTCGTGGTCGCTGAAGTAACCCCAGTCAAACAGAACCGGCACTCCGGCGATTTCCCAGTGGCCAGACGGCGTATCTTTCCCGGAAGAGAGTTCATGCGCCCATGCGTATGCGCCAATGACTTCCGCATTACCGTCCATACCAGCAGCAATTTTACCGGTAGAACCTTCGTGAGCCTTCACCAGGCCCAGACGGGTCAGGTTAGGCAGATTCAGTGGGCCTTTGCGACCATTGTCAGCCTCACCTTTCGCACAGGCTTCTGCAATGTGTCCCATAGTGTCTGAGCCTACGTCGCCAAAGCGATCCGCATCTTCAGTCGCACCAATACCAAAGGAGTCCAGCACCATAATAAATGCACGTTTCATCTTGTTCTCCATACATCTGCGCCGCAAAAAAGCGATCAGATCAGTATACAGTTATTCGGTTATACGACGATAGACTGTCGGTGTAATTTCTGGCGCTTTATTGTCAAGGCTAATTGCCGCTTTGACCGCTTTCGCCGCTTCCTGCCAACTGGCTTCATCTTTCGCGTGGATCACTGCCAGCGGACGCTGTCCGTCTACGCTGTCGCCCAAACGGGCCATGTCGCTAAAGCCGACGCTGTAATCGATGGTATCCGATGCCTGACGGCGTCCACCGCCCATGGAAACGACTGCCATACCCAACGCGCGGGTATCCATCGCGCTGACAAAACCCTCAGTATCAGCATATACCGCTTTGCTGAGCATTGCCGTCGGCAGATACTTCGCATAGTTTTCGACGAAGTCGGTCGGGCCTTTCTGCGCCGCAACCATACGGCCAAAAATTTCCGCCGCTTTACCGTTGTCCAGCACCGCCTGCAATTTCGCACGGGCTTCGGCGTCATCTTTCGCCAGATTGCCGGAGATCAGCATTTCCACGCACAGCGCCATGGTGACATCTAACAGACGTGGATTACGGTATTCACCTGTCAGGAACTGGACAGCCTCGCGGACTTCTACCGCGTTACCTGCGCTGGAAGCCAGCACCTGGTTCATATCGGTTAACAGCGCGGTGGTACGTACACCCGCCCCGTTCGCCACGCCGACAATTGCTTCGGCAAGGGCTTCAGAAAGTTCATAGGTCGGCATAAACGCGCCGCTGCCTACTTTCACATCCATCACCAACGCATCCAGCCCTTCCGCCAGCTTTTTCGCCAGGATAGAGCCGGTAATCAGCGGGATGGAATCCACCGTCGCGGTAATATCGCGGGTGGCATAAAAACGTTTATCCGCCGGTGCGAGCGAGCTGGTTTGCCCAATAATCGCCACACCCACATCTTTAATAATTTCACGGAAACGCGCGTCGTCCGGGAAGATATCAAACCCAGGAATCGCTTCCAGTTTATCGAGCGTACCGCCGGTATGACCCAGGCCGCGCCCAGAAATCATCGGAATATAGCCGCCACAGGCTGCCACCATCGGGCCTAACATCAGCGACGTTACGTCGCCCACGCCGCCGGTAGAGTGTTTATCCACAATCGGGCCGTTCAGTTGCAGGCTTTTCCAGTCCAGCACGGTTCCTGAATCACGCATTGCCATGGTCAGCGAAACTCGCTCAGGCATTGTCATATCGTGGAAGAAAATGGTCATCGCCAGGGCGGCGATTTGCCCCTCAGAGATAGTGTTGTCGCGAATCCCATTGATAAAGAAACGAATTTCTTCATCGCTCAGCGCATGACCATCACGTTTTTTACGAATAATTTCTTGTGCGAGAAACACGGTAACCTCCCGATTATGGGCCGGGTAAGCAGTGCGCTCCCCGGCTAGTCGTATTGATGCCGGATGGCGGCTTACGCCTTATCCGGCCTACGATGGGCAATTCAAACTTAGTAGCTGCTTGCGCTCTTACCGTCGCCGTGACCCAGCGCTTTGAGCAGGCTCGCCAGCAGGCTGGATGCGCCAAAACGGTAATGGCGGGAATCTGCCCAGTCAGCACCAAACAGTTCGTCAGCAATCGCCAGGAACTGCTGTGCATCTTCTGCAGTACGCACGCCGCCAGCGGGTTTGAAACCAACGGTTTTAGAAACGCCCATATCACGGATCACTTCCATCATGATGCGTGCGCTTTCCGGCGTCGCATTGACCGGTACTTTACCGGTAGACGTTTTGATGAAATCAGCACCCGCTTTGATAGAAATTTCAGACGCTTTGCGAATCAGGGCTTCTTCTTTCAGCTCACCAGTTTCGATGATCACTTTCAGCAGCACATTTGCTGCCGCACATGCATCTTTACAGGCTTTAACCAGATCAAAACCAATCTGCTCATTACCCGCGATCAGCGCACGATACGGGAACACCACATCAACTTCGTCAGCACCGTAGGCAATCGCCGCGCGGGTTTCAGCCAGCGCGATCTCAATGTCGTCATTGCCGTGCGGGAAGTTGGTGACGGTGGCAATACGGATATCCGGTGTGCCCTGCTCTTTCAGGGTCTTACGCGCAACAGGAATGAAACGTGGATAGATGCAAATTGCTGCCGTATTGCCAACCGGGGTCTTCGCCTGATGACACAGCGCGATCACTTTTTCATTGGTGTCGTCGTCATTCAGGGTGGTCAGATCCATCAGTTTCAGTGCACGCAGGCTGCTTGCTGTTAAATCGGTCATAACATTCTCCAACGGCATCGCCGTATAAAATTTCACCTTGCGAGTTTGTTAGTATTCTAACATCCGCTCGCGATTACACTTCGATATACATCACAGTTAATGAAAACCACATACAGATTTGCATTACTCTAATGAGATCTGCTTCAAATAATTCACCTTTACACCACAGGTGCGGTGGCATCAGACGCATCCGGATCAAAGGTTGCGGCGGCATAGCTTTCTACAATGGCGCTATACCTTCGGCACATAAAGGAACCAACGATGCCCACTTCAAGCGAATTCGCGCTGCAACAGCGGTGCCAACAAATCGTGACCAGCCCGACGCTCAGCCCTGAGCAGAAACGCCACTTTTTGGCGCTGGAGGCTGAAAACGCGCTGCCTTATCCGCCACTGTCCGCTGAGGCCCGCCAGGCGCTGGATGACGGGGTGATCTGCGATATGTACGAAGGTCATGCCCCGTTCAAACCGCGCTATGTGCTGCCTGATTACGCGCGTTTTTTGGCCAACGGTTCCTCATGGCTGGAGCTTGAAGGCGCCAGCGACCTTGATGATGCGCTGTCCTTGCTCACCATCCTGTACCACCACGTTCCGTCAGTGACCTCGATGCCGGTCTACCTCGGTCAGCTCGACGCTCTGTTGCAACCGTATGTTAGAATTCTAACACAAGAAGAGATCGATATTCGAATAAAACGTTTCTGGCGTTATCTCGACAGAACCCTGCCAGACGCGTTTATGCATGCCAATATCGGCCCTGCCGATACGCCAGTCACCCGCGCAATTTTACGTGCAGATGCAGAGTTAAAGCAGGTTTCACCGAATCTGACATTCATTTATGATCCGCAAATTACCCCTGATGATCTGCTGCTCAACGTGGCGCAAAATATCTGCGAGTGCAGTAAGCCGCACATATCCAACGGCCCCGTAAATGATAAAATTTTCACAAAAGGTCAGTATGGCGTCGTGAGTTGTTACAACTCTTTACCGCTCGCCGGGGGCGGCAGCACGCTGGTCAGGCTCAATCTGAAAGCCATCGCAGAGCGCAGCACCTCTGTCGATGACTTCTTTACACGCACCCTACCGCACTACTGCCAGCAGCAAATCGCCATCATTGATTCACGATGTGAATTCCTCTACACGAAATCACATTTCTTTGAGAATAGCTTCCTCGTGCAGGAAGGGTTGATTGATCCCGAACGTTTTGTGCCGATGTTCGGGATGTATGGTCTGGCGGAAGCGGTAAACCTGCTGTGCGAAAAGGCAGGACAAAGCGCCCGCTACGGGAAAGATGCGTTCGCCAATCAGCTCGGGTATCGCATTAGCGCCCAACTGGCGGAGTTTGTCGAACGCACGCCGGTGAAGTATGGCTGGCAGCAGCGCGCGATGCTGCATGCACAGTCGGGGATCAGTTCTGACATCGGCACCACGCCCGGCGCGCGTCTGCCTTATGGTGATGAACCTGACCCCATCACCCATCTGCAAACCGTCGCGCCGCATCACGCATATTATCACGCCGGGATCAGCGATATCCTGACGCTGGATGAAACCATCAAGCGTAATCCACAGGCGCTGGTGCAACTGTGCCTCGGCGCGTTTAAAGCCGGAATGCGTGAATTCACCGCCAACGTGAGCGGCAACGATCTGGTCCGCGTCACGGGCTATATGGTGCGCCTGTCGGATCTGGAAAAATATCGTGCCGAAGGATCTCGCACTAACACCACCTGGCTTGGTGAAGAGGCCGCACGCAATACGCGCATTCTGGAACGACAACCTCGTGTGATAAGCCATGAACAGCAGATGCGCTTCAGTAAGTAAACTGATCCCTTTCTCCTGCGTCGACGGGCCGGGCAGCCGCCTGGCTCTGTTCCTGCAAGGGTGTAATCTGCGCTGTAAGAACTGCCACAATCCATGGACGATGGGGCGCTGCAACGACTGCGGAGAATGTGTGCTGCATTGCCCGCATGAAGCGCTAAGCCTGAGTGCAGGAAAAGTATGGTGGCAGTCCGATGTGTGTCAGCAGTGCGACACCTGCCTGCGCCTGTGCCCGCAGCAGGCGACGCCGATGGCGCAAACCATGAGCGTTGATCAGGTGCTGCAGCATATTCGCAAGGCAGCCCTGTTTATTGAGGGAATTACGGTCAGCGGTGGCGAAGCGACTACCCAGTTGCCGTTTATTGTGGCGCTGTTTACCGCGCTCAAAAGCGATCCTCTGCTGCAACATCTGACCTGCATGGTCGACAGCAACGGCATGCTGAGCGAAACCGGCTGGCAAAAACTATTGCCGGTGTGCGACGGGGTAATGCTCGATTTAAAAGCCTGGGATAGCACGTGCCATCGCCAGCTTACCGGTCGAGATAATACGCTGATTAAACAAAGCATTACCTTTCTGTCAAGGCAGGGAAAGCTTGCTGAGCTACGCCTGTTAGTGATCCCCGGTCAGGTGGATTATTTGCAGCATATTGATGCGCTGGCGGCGTTCATTAAGCAGTCAGGCGAGGTACCGGTGCGACTGAATGCCTTTCATGCGCATGGGGTGTATGGCGAAGCAAAAGACTGGCCGAGCGCAACGCCAGAGGATGTGGAGCAACTGGCGGCAGGATTGCGCGAGCGTGGGGTGGATAACCTGATTTTCCCGGCGCTGTATCTGTGACTGCCGGATGCGACGGCATCATAGGTAGGCCGGATAAGGCACAGCCGCCATCCGGCGCCCAACAATCACACATTAAACAACGCGGTCGTATTGCGATACAGCGCATCTGCTATCACGTCCGCAGGCTCTTGACGCAGTTCGCATAATGTCTCAAACACTCTGAGGGCCTGCTCGGGGCGATTGGGCTGCCCCTGAAAACCATTGAGCGGCATGTCCGGCGCGTCGGTTTCCAGCAGGAGTGATTCCAGCGGCAGTTGCGCCATCACCTCACGGGTTTTACTGGCGCGTGGATAGGTAATGGTGCCGCCAACGCCAATTTTGTACCCCAGTTGCACAAAGCGTTGCGCCTGCTGCAAACTCCCGGAAAAACCATGCACCACGCCGGTTCGTGGCAGAGCATGACGTTTCAGATGCATCGCCAATTTGTCATGAGTCCGTCGCGAATGCAGGATCACCGGCAGTTCATAACGCTTCGCCAGGTTAAGCTGCGCGTCCAGCACGCGTTCTTGTTTATCAAATTGCGGATCGTCCCGATAAAGGTCCAGTCCAATCTCGCCTACGGCTACCAGCTTTTGCGGGCGCGTATCCAGCGCCTGCTGCAGTTGGTCCAGACTGTCATCGCCGTGTTGTTCAATAACAATCGGATGCAGACCCAAAGCCGCAAACAACGGCGGATACTTTTCCGCTAACGCCAGTACGCGGGAAAAGTTTGCCGCCTGCGTCGCCGGAACAATGATGCAATTCACACCGACCGCCGCGGCACGTTGAATGCTGGCGGGCTCATCATCGGTAAACGGCGGGAAATCAAAGTGACAATGTGTATCAATGAAACGAAAACTCACGCCAGATCCTCGCTATCAAACGTTGTATCGTTAGCCTGAGGCGCATTGGTCACCACGGGCGCGTGGGCATCGTTGGCCACCGGTGCGGGAGGAACCACCACCGGTCCCGGCACGACAATCTTCGGCGTCTGACGAGGCAATGGCGCGTTTTTCGCCAACAACTTGCCGACGGTGGCAAGGAAGTAACGACCACACAAACGCCCGGTCTTATAGTCTTCTCGCAGCGCCGGAATACGGCTCCCCAGCGCCATGCTGTGGAGCGGTTTAGGCGGATAGATCTCAAAGATTCTCAGCTTACCCGGCGGCTTTTCAATAAAGCTCTGGATCGCGCGATAGCTGGTTTCATGGTGCTGGACCAAATTCAGCAACGGTTGCAGACTGCTTTCGCCCAGCCAGCGCTCCATACGTTTGAACCACTGCGGGGTGTAGTACATTTGCGAAGGCACAGTGCGGATCACCACCAGCGTTTTTGCGCCATGCTTCGCCGCTTCCTGTACGGGTATGGCATCGCTGACTCCCCCGTCCAGATAGTTCACACCGTCCAGCGCAACGCCAGTGCGGTAGAATCCCGGAATAGCGCTGGAGGCGCGAATGAGATCGAGCCAGTTTTGCCGGTTTGGCGAAAAATAACCAGGCGTATAATCATCACCCCGGCAGGCGCACATATAAAACGCTTTCCCTGAGGCAAACAGGCGCTCGGCGTTATCCATCGCCAGCGGCATTTGGGATGCGGTCGAATCCACCAGCCAGTCGAGATCGATTAAGTTTCCCCCGCGCACAAAGCGCACCGGGTCAAAAAACTCACGGCGGGTGGTGTAACGCATAATGACTTTACGACCATAACCGGGCTGGTTACAAAGATAGGCTGAAAGGTTTTGCGCCCCGGCGGACGTCCCGTAGTAAAGGTCAAAGGGATTAAACTGCGCACGCATGAACTCATCCAGTACGCCAGCGGTAAAGATTCCTCTTTGTCCCCCACCCTCACACACCAGCGCCATACTGCCTGGTTGAAACGGACGTAACGATAACGGCGCAATATTACCGAGCGTGACGGGTATTCTCTGCCCCACCTCTGCCTTCCTGTTATTTTTGTACTGGAACAACAAAGTAACGCAAATTGCCTGACGCTAAAACCGTAAAAGCCAGTCCACTGGACTGGCTTGGTAGCAAGTTATCTTTACGGTTTACTGACTAGGGTCGTTTACGCCCTGTAAACAGGCTGACCAGAAACAGAATGATCCCCACCACGAAAACAATTTTCGCTGCGCCTGCAGCGGTACCAGCCAGTCCACCAAAACCCAGTGCGGCGGCAATTAACGCGATAACCAGAAATATGATGCCCCATCGAAACATGCGCTTCTCCTTTACCATAGTTAACGTCACCGCTTGTTATGAGCGCTCAGGCTGCTCATCGGCGATATTTTTAGTGTGGTGCACAACACGCCTCCCGACAAACGTCAGGAGGACGAATTAAGTCGAATTACTGAGTTTTAAGGTCGTTTTTGACGCTTTTCACGCCATCAACGGCTTTGGCGATGCTCTCAGCACGATCGCTTTGTGCTTTTGAGTCAACGGTGCCGGAAAGTTGAACCACTCCATCAGTGGTCTCTACTTTCACTTTACGGGAAGGGACAATGTCATCAGCCAGCAGTTTTGCTTTAACTTCGCTGGTGGTTGCCGTGTCGCCCGCATAGCCTTTTACGGATGTGCTTTTGCTGTCGCGTACGTGTAGTTTGTCGCTCACTGAGGTTACGCCCTCAACGCCTTTGGCCACTTTCACGGCTTCTTCAGCCTGTGCCTGGCTTTCAACAAACCCGCTTAACGTCACCACTTTCTGGTCTGTTTTCACAGAAATATCGGTGCTCTTGATGCTTTCGTGATCCACCAGCGCAGCTTTTACTTTTGCTGTGATAGTGCTGTCATCCATGAAATTACCGACTTTGTTCATAGAGCTATCGACTTTCTGCCCCGCACTTTCGACACCAGATTGCGCTTTATCCGTCGTGGCGTTTTCTGCAAAAGCAGAACCCGTTGCAACAGCGGAGGTCAGCATCACGGCCAGCAGCGTTTTAGAAATCTTAAGTCCTGTCATTGTCATCGATGTATTCCTGTATGTTTTGCTAAAAGCGATGGTCTGCCGTAAAACGGCGTTAACCAGCAACTAATCTTGTAAGTGGAATAAATATCAGCAATAGAAGCTGCAACAGGCAGCCTAAAAAGCATTTAACGCCGATATTTATGTCATCACATTGTTAAATATAGTTCAGGATTTCGTGATCGCAGTCCGGATTGACTAAAAAACAGGCAAACAACAGAAAAACGAGAGGTTTTAAGAACATTCCGCAAGGGATTTAAAAGACAGGGAAAGTTGCAGGGCACGGCGAATACCGTGCCCCGGAAGGCGATTAGTGTTCGCGCGTTTTGCGGAACTGAACGTCAGGGTAACGTTCCTGGGTGAGATTCAGGTTAACCATGGTCGGTGCGATATAGGTGAGGTTATCGCCGCCATCCAGCGCCAGCTGCACTTCGTTTTTACGCTTAAATTCTTCGAATTTTTTCACGTCAGAACATTCTACCCAGCGCGCGGTCGCCACGTTGACAGACTCATAAATCGCTTCAACGTTGTACTCGCTCTTCAGACGCGAAACCACCACGTCGAACTGCAGCACACCAACAGCGCCCACGATCAGATCGTTATTAGCAATTGGACGGAAGACCTGCACCGCACCCTCTTCCGACAGCTGAACCAGCCCTTTCAGCAGTTGTTTCTGCTTCAAAGGATCTTTCAGGCGAATACGACGGAACAGCTCCGGCGCGAAGTTCGGAATACCAGTGAACTTCATCATTTCACCCTGGGTGAAGGTATCGCCGATCTGAATAGTGCCATGGTTGTGCAGACCGAGAATATCGCCCGGATACGCTTCTTCCACATGAGAACGGTCACCGGCCATAAAGGTCAACGCATCGGAGATCACCACGTCTTTACCAATGCGTACCTGACGCATTTTCATGCCTTTCTCGTACTTACCGGAAACCACGCGCATGAACGCCACGCGGTCACGGTGTTTCGGATCCATGTTGGCCTGGATTTTAAACACGAAGCCGGTGAACTTCTCTTCTGAGGCTTCCACGGTGCGGGTATCAGTTTTACGCGGCATCGGCGCAGGCGCCCACTCCACTAAGCCGTCCAGCATATGGTCAACGCCGAAGTTACCCAGCGCGGTACCGAAGAAGACCGGGGTGATTTCGCCCGCGAGGAACAGATCATGGTCGAACTCGTTAGACGCGCCCTGCACCAGCTCCAGCTCGTCGCGCAGCTGCTGCGCCAGATCTTCACCTACGGCGGCATCGAGTTCCGGGTTATTCAGCCCCTTAACAATACGCACTTCCTGAATGGTGTGGCCTTTACCCGTCTGGTACAGGTAAGTTTCGTCTTTATAAAGATGATAAACGCCCTTGAACAGCTTCCCGCAGCCAATCGGCCAGGTGATCGGCGCACAGCCGATTTTCAGCTCGTTCTCGACTTCATCCAGCAGCTCCATCGGGTCACGGATGTCACGGTCGAGTTTGTTCATAAAGGTCAGGATCGGCGTATCGCGCAGACGGGTAACTTCCATCAGCTTGCGGGTACGATCCTCAACGCCTTTCGCGGCGTCGATAACCATCAGACAGCAGTCTACCGCCGTCAGGGTACGATAAGTATCTTCGGAGAAGTCTTCGTGCCCCGGGGTGTCCAGCAGATTCACCAGGCAGTCGTGATACGGAAACTGCATTACAGAGGTGGTAATGGAGATACCACGCTGCTTTTCCATCTCCATCCAGTCAGATTTCGCATGCTGGCTGGAGCCACGGCCTTTTACCGTACCGGCGGTCTGAATCGCCTGTCCGAATAACAGCACCTTTTCAGTAATGGTCGTTTTACCGGCATCCGGGTGAGAAATAATGGCAAAAGTGCGGCGTTTGGCCACCTCTTGCAAATAAGGAGACAACGTCATAGTCAAATCTTCTTAGGTAAGCACGGCAACAGGCCGTGCAAGTTGAATACGAAAAATTGCGGCTATTTTACCCATCAACGGGGGGGAGGCAATCAGTGTTTACACAGGAGCTGCTCCAGTTCGCTTAATGACGCGACCGTCCAGGTCGGCTGAATGCCAGCTGGCTGCTCGCGATGGTGCGTATTTAGCCAGCAGGTGGATAGCCCGGCGTTAATGCCGCCAAGAATATCGGACTCTGCGGTATCGCCCACCATCAGCACGCGGGAACGGTCAGGATTGCCCGCCTGCTCCAGCGCATGGTCAAAAATACGGGGATCGGGTTTTGCCACCCCAACCTGCTCAGAAATCACCAGCAGATCGAAATAGTCGCGCAGCCCCGTCCGCTCAAGGCGGATTTGCTGCAACGCCGTAAAACCGTTAGTAATGATGCCAATTTTCGTTTTATCACGAATCGCATTGAGCAGAGAGACCGCCCCTGGCAACGGCGAGCAGATCTCAGCCATCGCATTGATAAATGCGTCATTAAGCTGGCCTGGTTCGACCTTCAGGCGTTCAGCCCAGCTCTGGAAACGGGCATGCTGCAATTGTAATGACGTAATCGCGCCGTTTTGATAATCCACCCATAGCGGTTTATTCACGGCCTGGTAGTCCTGAAAATCTTCAGCGGTAAAGGTAATGCTATAGTCGAGAAACATCCGCTGTAAGCCGGTAAACGAGTCAAACGTAAACAGCGTTTCGTCGGCATCAAAGAAAATCCAGTCCCACTTCTTCATCATTACACCTTGTCTTACATGCTGATTGGCAATGCCATGATAATGGCGTCTTCATGACCATCGGCCGTCGGATAATAATTGCGCCTGATCGTCGCCTCGTTAAAGCCCAGGCTTTCATACAGCGCGATAGCGGCAGCATTTGAGGCGCGCACTTCCAGCCACAGCGTCAAAATGCCGCGCTTTTCCAGCTCATCGATCAGGTGCTCCAGTAGCTCGCGCCCCAGGCCCTGGCGCTGAAAGTCAGGATCGACGGCGATATTGAACAGCGTAGCTTCATCCAGTACCACCTGCGTAATCGCAAAGGCGGCCATCACGTCGTCAACCCTCAACTGAAAATTGAGGTAGCGATCGCCCTGGTTGCTGGCAAATGTTTTTTCACTCCACGGAAAAGCGTGGGCGCGTTTTTCAATCTGAAATGCTGCAGGTAAATCAGTCGGTTCGAGGGAAGAAATCGTGTTCATATGCGCAGATTTGTTGCCATAACGCGGCGCGGGCCGCTGGGTTTTCCCGTAATTCATTAAACGCAGGACTCTCGACCTGAGCGCCTTCCAGCAGCAGCGGCTCTTCGGTTCCCAGCCGCCAACTATTACAGCGACTGCCCTGCGGCAGCATGGCGACACGGTCAGGCGTCAATTGTAAAACCTGATCCGGGCTGACGGTTATTGCGCGTAAAATATCGCTCATTAACGGTTCGGTTAGCGCGGGTAGTTGTGCAGCAACCATCACTAAACGGATATGCGCAGGAATGGAGATCGCGATTTCGCCCTGCAGTGCGCCAGGACGACGCAGCGACCACTGCGTAATGCCCAGTTGCTGTAACTGCCAGTCTCGTCGGGATGTCATAGCGAAACACTCCTGTCTATCAGGGGCGCAAATATAGCAAATTTGTCGAATCCGTGCCATCAAACAACTATAATCCCCGGCTGTACAATTTAAGGAGCACTCCATGTCTGCTTTTACCCCGGCAAGTGAAGTCTTGCTGCGCCACAGTGATGATTTCGAACAAAGCCGTATTCTGTTTGCCGGTGATTTGCAGGATGATCTGCCTGCCCACTTCGAAAGCGCCGCCAGCCGTGCGCACACTCAACAACTTCACCACTGGCAGGTGCTGAACCGCCAGATGGGTGACAACGTCCGTTTTAGCCTCGTCGCTAAGGCCGATGACGTTGCCGATAGCGATACGCTAATCTACTACTGGCCGAAGAATAAGCCGGAAGCGCAGTTCCAGCTGATGAACATTTTGTCGCTGTTACCGGTGGGCAGCGATGTTTTTGTTGTGGGTGAGAACCGCAGCGGCGTACGTAGCGCAGAGCAAATGCTGGCCGAATACGCACCGCTTAATAAAGTCGACAGCGCGCGTCGCTGTGGCCTGTACCACGGTCGTCTGGAAAAACAGCCGGTCTTTGATGCAGAAAAATACTGGGATGAATATCAGATTGATAATCTGACCATCAAAACGCTGCCGGGCGTATTCAGCCGTGACGGCCTGGATGTTGGCAGCCAATTGCTGCTCTCCACACTGACGCCGCATACCAAAGGTAAAGTTCTGGATGTCGGTTGTGGCGCGGGCGTACTCTCCGTCGCTTTAGCCAGCCATTCGCCCAAAGTCCGCTTAACCCTGTGTGATGTAAGTGCGGCCGCTGTTGAAGCCAGCCGCGCCACGCTTGCCGCCAACGGTATTGAAGGTGATGTGATCGCCAGCAACGTTTTTTCTGACGTGACGGGCCGCTTTGATATGATCATCTCCAACCCACCGTTCCATGATGGGATGCAGACCAGCCTCGATGCCGCGCAAACGCTGATTCGCGGCGCGGTGCGTCATCTCAACAGCGGCGGTGAACTGCGTATCGTGGCGAACGCCTTCCTGCCCTATCCGAAGGTGCTGGATGAGGTATTCGGATTCCATGAAGTTATCGCACAGACCGGACGCTTCAAGGTCTATCGCACCATCATGACGCGTCAGGCGAAAAAAGCCTAACTGATCAAGGCTGGATCAGGCATTTACGCTGCCGCCAGACGTGACACTGAGCAACGCCGGATAGCGCTATCGCTTATCCGGCCTGGATAAAACGCCAAAAACCGTAGAAACGCCTTTTTTTTCGGCAATCACGTTAAGTTCGATAATTAACTGTTGACGCCCTGCATAAAATCTCTAGAATTCGCCTCCGTGGTAACGATACTTTTTGAGTGTCGATGGTATGCGAAGGTGGCGGAATTGGTAGACGCGCTAGCTTCAGGTGTTAGTGTCCTTTCGGACGTGGGGGTTCAAGTCCCCCCCCTCGCACCATAATCCACGTTGATATTGCTCGCACTGGGCGAAGGTGGCGGAATTGGTAGACGCGCTAGCTTCAGGTGTTAGTGTCCTTTCGGACGTGGGGGTTCAAGTCCCCCCCCTCGCACCAACGAGGCGATATCAAAAAAATAAGATGACTGTGCGAAGGTGGCGGAATTGGTAGACGCGCTAGCTTCAGGTGTTAGTGTCCTTAGGATGTGGGGGTTCGAGTCCCCCCCCTCGCACCAATTATCTTATTTCGTTCTCTTTTTCCCCTGTTTTGCTTATCCCTGATTCCAGTTCATCATTACCAGCACAATGCCGCCAATCAGCGCTGCACATGAAGGTAACAGAATAAAATGCCGTAAGCGCTTGTGGTATAGCATGAGCGAAGTCAATAGTAATCCTAATACAATCATTACCTTCCATACATTGACCGACAGGTCGGTAAATGCCATCCCGGCAATGAGTATCCCCGGCAGCAGAACTCCCCATCCACTGCCCAGCGTACGTTGCAACATGGTTCCACCTACGACATTGATAATGATAACCAATATCATATGATATGTTTTCTCATTTGTCAGCTGGGAGGCACTATCAATTATATGAGTTTTACTTAACGATTGATGACATGAATAATCTAAGGTGATAAATTGCTCGCCGGTTAACGCTTCAACTAAAAATAAAGACCTCAGCGAATGATACCCCGTTCGTTATTTGTTTTATTTACCAACACATCTTCGTATATTACAGATAACTAACAATATTTACTATGACAGTACAATCCTGGCGAACTCTGCGCACTAAAAAATATCAACTCTCTTTGCGTTTGTTTCTGCTTCTCAACGCAGTCTCCGCGCTGTTTACGCTTTTTTTCCCACTTTTTGCCGTCAAAGCCTTATCTGTACCGGCTCTGCTGATACTGATCACCAGTACGCTGCTGCTTATATGGCATGGTAAATACACGGATAAAAAAATTAATCTCCCTTTTATTTCAATAATCTTTGGCTTGTTATGGGCATTCCATATTTTTCAGAAATATTCCACTCTCGGTCATAATGACTATTATTTTCTGTTAATCGCACTGCTCAGCGTGCTGTTTATTGGATCTATTGCTTTCGCCAATAATATCATCGCGTTTACGCTTCATTCTCTCCCCTCCGTCGCCGTCTGTTTATGGCTTAGCGGCAACGAGCATAGTTTACGAATTTTCTATTTTATGGCGTTACCGATGGCCGGGATCGCCATCCAACATGTGATACAAAAGCGCTACGATGGTTTCGCCCAGCAGTTGATGTACAAACTGCTTGAGGAACGGGAAACGCTCAACGGACTCAGCATGCTTGACCCGCTTACCGGTTTGTATAACCGCCGGGGACTGCAACACAGACTCGATACGCTGTTGGCGCTGAGCAACTCGAAACACTACGTGCTGTTATTGGATATCGACCACTTCAAAGCCTATAACGATCATTACGGGCATATGATGGGCGACCAGGCGCTGATCCGCGTCTCAGCCGCCATTCGAGATTCCGTACGATCCCGGGATGTGGTGGCGCGATTCGGCGGCGAAGAATTCATGGTTTTGCTGACCGCGATCGATCCGCAGCAGGCACAGGCCGCCGCCGAGCGTATTCGTCAGAAAGTGTACGACCTTAAAATACCCCACATGTTTAACGAAAACGTGGCAACCAACGTGACCGTCAGTATCGGCATTGCGCCGCTGGTAGAGCAGGATATTGAGGCCGCTATCGCCAGAGCGGATAAAGCCCTGTACGAGGCGAAAAATCTTGGGCGTAATAACACGCTGGTCAGCGATGAGCTGAGGGTAAACCGCCCTTCACTCTGAGCTATCTGTGCGGTGGCATCCGTCATCGCGACAAAGATCTTGCCATCGTTCATCGTCAACTATAGGATTAGCAATCATTATCATTTCGATTAACATCCTTATATTGCCATGGCTTATCGTTCCGCACCGATCGTTGAAGATGTCATCTGGCGTAGCCACCTTCCAGCAAAGATGCCCTCGCTGGCTGCTGCTGTACGCGAAACGATAGCCCAAACTCGTGAGCACCTGCTGGACTTTATTCGTCTTGACGAAATCCCCGTACCGGGCGCGATGACGCTACATGAATGGACGCAACCAGCGACGCTCAGTTCGCTGTTGGCCGTTTATTCAGACCATATCTATCGCAACCAGCCCACGCTGACACGCGAAAATAAGCCGCTGATTTCTCTCTGGGCGCAATGGTATATCGGGCTGATGATGCCCCCACTCATGGTAGCCCTGCTAACGCAAAAAGAGGCCATTGACGTCTCACCTGAACACATGCGCGTTGAGTTTCACGAAACGGGCCGTGCAGCCTGCTTCTGGATTGACGTCCACCAGGATCATCAGACTACAGCCCTGTCGCCTCAACAACGCATGGAAACGCTGATTCTCTCGGCACTAACGCCGGTTGTGCAGGCGCTGGAAGCAACAGGCGAGATCAACGCCAGGCTTATCTGGAGCAATACCGGATATTTAATTCACTGGTATTTAACGGAAATGAAGCCATTGTTAGGTGAAGAGCTGCTGAACTCACTGCGGCAAACCTGCTTTTTTGAGAAACAACTCTCCTGCGGTCAGGATAATCCGTTGTGGCGTACCGTTGTTCCACGCGAAGGATTACTGGTGCGCAGAACCTGCTGCCAGCGTTACCGCCTGCCCGACGTTCAGCAATGCGGTGACTGTACGCTGAAGTAAGCGAGGAGCCGTAGCCCCTCGTCAACAATTTATGCAACCTGCTGGTTTTCCTCTTCTATACGCTGTGCTTCTTCTTTTTCCTGCGCCAATAGCTGCTTTTCATAGACCTTAAAGAATGGGAAATAGATGATCGCCGACACCAACGCCAGCAGGACGACCAGGATGGCCGCGCGATAATCCCAGCCTAACGCCCATGCCGCACCAACCGGTGCCGGGGCCGTCCAGGGAACGACGGAAATCACCCGTCCAATTAAATCCAGCTTCATCGCCGCCCAGGCCAGCACCGCATTCACCATCGGGGCCAGCAGAAACGGGATAAAGAACACGGGATTCATGACAATCGGCGTACCGAAAATCACCGGTTCGTTAATATTAAAAATGCTGGGGACCACACTCAAACGCCCAATCGAACGTAAATGCGCCGAACGGCTGCGCAGATAGCAAATCACTAACCCCATCGTCGCGCCGGACCCACCAACCACGATGAAAAACGTCCAGAATGCTTCCATAAAGATATGTGGCAAAGGTGCGCCCTGTGCCAGCGCCGACTGATTCATTCCGAGATTGGTTAGCCAGAACATTTGCAGCATCCCCGAAACAATCGCCGCACCATGGATCCCAGCAAACCACAGTAGATGACCAATCAGCACGGCCAGTAGTATCGCCGGGAGAGAATCAGCAGCGGATACCAGTGGTTTAAAGATAGCCATAATGGCCTGCGGAATTAGCATGTCAAACTGCGACTGTATCACCAGGCTCAGAGGGTACAGCGTTAGCACCACCACCAGCACCGGAATCAGCAGATCGAAGGAGTTTTTGATCATTGGCGGCACCTGATCGGGTAAACGGATGCCGATGTTGTGCGCCTTCAGGAAACGCATCATTTCCACACAGTAAATCGCCACGAGGATAGCAGTGAAAATTCCCGTCCCACCCAGGCTATCGACGGGCATCGCGCCTTTGGTTTTCGGCGCGGCAATCAGCAAAAAAGCCATGATGGACAACATCGCGCACATAAACGGATCTAACTGATGCGACTTCACATAGTGCTTACCCAGGTTATAAGCGATAGCCGCACAGATGTAGACCGACATGATCCCCATCGTCATATCAAACGGTGTGAGGATCTGGCCTTCAAACTGTTTTGCCATATCCAGCCATGCACGGGCAAATCCCCATGTGGTATCAGGAGAAAATGGCGGGTAGGCGAAAACCAGCAGAAATGAACCGACGATCATAAAGGGCATAGCCGAAATAAACCCATCGCGGATTGCCATCACATGACGTTGTGAAGAGATTCGTCCGGCGACAGGGCTGACGTAGTTTTCAACAAAACGGAAAATCACATTAAACACAGCATGATTAGTAGACATAGCCGCTCTCCCGTTGCGCAAAACCCTGCAGCCATGCAGGCATCAACACCACCACGCAAAGCTCATTACACTTTTTCGCAACCGTGCCGGGAAGAACACCAGCGCTACTGCATTTTGAGTTAAGTTTCATAGATGGCTCTTATTATGTGATACAGAGGAAGTGACAACTTCAGTATTAATCGTCATTTCAACATTCTGCAACCGGTTACTGTAACCGGTTTCTTTGATTGTGAAGATGATCGAAAAACTGCCAATGTTGCCATGTTGTTACAATAAAATATTTACAGCGAGCTTGCCCCTATGACAAATTACGCCATGCGGTTTTCTGCTGTATGGAGCTGCCCGTAGGCGATTTGGAGAGAAGAATGAGTTTGCAATCAGTACGCCAATTTTTGGCGCAACATGCCCCAGATATTGAGATCATCGAATTAGATCAGAGCACGGCAACCGTCGAGCTGGCAGCAAAAGCCCATAATGTCGAACCCGGTCAGATCGCGAAAACACTTTCGCTAAAAGTGAAGAACGACATCATTCTGGTCGTCGCCAAAGGCGATGCCCGGCTGGATAATAAAAAGCTAAAGAGCACATTCGGCGCCAAAGCCCGTATGCTGAGTAGTGATGAGGTCGTGAATGCGACGGGTCACCCCGTTGGCGGCGTTTGTCCTTTCGGGCTGGAAACACCGATATCGGTTTATTGCGATGTCTCTCTGAAGCACTATGCTGAAGTGCTGCCTGCGGCAGGGGCCATT
This sequence comes from Citrobacter sp. Cc139, assembly GCF_030334645.1. Taxonomy (NCBI): domain Bacteria; kingdom Pseudomonadati; phylum Pseudomonadota; class Gammaproteobacteria; order Enterobacterales; family Enterobacteriaceae; genus Citrobacter; species Citrobacter sp. Cc139. Next base: position 87,545 of record NZ_JAOWDM010000076.1, on the reverse strand, counting down.
CACAGCGCTGTTCGCATCACGCCGGAAAGGATGGCTGAGCTAACTTCAGCCACCTGGGTTGATGTGTGCCAATGATGTTTCACGCCCCGGGCCGGTGACTGAACCCGACACAAAATACGTCTACGTTGGCCGTCACGACGCCGCTTGTAGAATGGGTGTCGGTTCGCCTGCGCGCAGATACAGCAGGATATCGGCAGCATCCAGTAAACCCGCATCTGAGCTCACGCCCAGCTTGGACATTACGTTAAATTTATGCGCCCGAATGGTTTTAATATTCCGTTCAAGCTGAACGGCAATCTGCGGCATCGAATAGCCATTTGACATAAAACGCAGTATTTCTCGTTCTGTGGGGCTAAGCACACGGCTTTGATTGATAAACCAATGGTTTTTCGCGCTTTCGGTTGTCCGAGTAGGGCAATTCAACGACGTAAACAAAGCTTCCTGCAGCACAGTTAACGAAGAGGCTTTGCTAACGACCCCATCCAGCGGCAATGGTGACAGAGAGCCAATTAAACGTGCCTCAGCATCGTCATCGGCAATCACCACACGCCTGATGCGAGGGAAATTTATCGCCATCTCCGTCAGATAGGCGAGTCCTGCTCTGCGATCGGTTCTGATAGCAGAAAGAGAAAAAATTACTGCCGAAAATGACATTTTTAACATCGCCTGACTAAAAGCAGGCTGGTTCGAAAAGAGATGAAGTGCGTATTGGTCATCCGGCATGGTATTAAATAAACTCTCAATACCCACACGACTCATCGCACATTTTTCTACAAGTGCGACGTTTCTTTTAATGCTTCTGCTTTCCATTCCGTGGTCTCCCCATATACTGAAGGTAAATTCAGTTCTCGCGATCCTTGAGAACTATTTATCCATGCGTACATTTCTGCATTGCTATGTATTGATAAGCGACGCATGGCGCTGTTCTTTTGGGCGCTGATTGTTTTATTACTTTTCTTAAGTAACGATGCAATCTGGTTAATTCCCCAACCTTTTCCCAGGAGTCTCAGCACTTTCCTCTCCGAGAGAGTAAGTGCAATTGAGCGGGCGCTATTGTCAGCCAACTCTGGCATTACGGGAGGGGAAATCAGAGATTTACTTATCCTCTCAGCTCGGGTATTTCCCGCGTGAATTACATTCACTAAACTTTCAATCGGCTCAGCATCAGATAACAGTGAACTGATCGGGCACATCAGCAGTTCGATGGCGAGAGGGTAAAAAACACGAGAGACAAGAAACACCCAATGAATATCACGGTATTGAGATAATAAAGAATAAAATTGTTCGCAAACTGAGCGAGGATGATTGCAGTCTGCTGATAAATCAGCAATCACCAAGTCAGCGCACCGCAACTGCAACAATGTCAGTTCTTCAACAGAACGACAGTAAGTCAATTCGTAATCAGCAAACTGTTCTTGCATTACACCTTTAAGCCCAGTTTGTACGATCGGTAATTTGCTAATAATAATTGCGTTTTTGCAGCGTCCTGGCAACATATCCCCTCCACATTCACCAGTCCGTATTCGCATTTATTAGAAGATCCCTGATAAATTAAACGTATTAATTAACAGAAAATCCCTAAACAATAGACGAGGTGAATTGTTTATCCTTGGATTTCATTCAAACATTAAAATAATGGCGCTATAATCCCAATAGCGTTCAAACTATTGAACCGTTATTACAAAATTACGCATAAATACATTCTATGTACAATTAAAAGAACTAAAATAGAACATTAGAATTGCTTACGTATTTGCCATCCTGATAAATAAAACTATCTTATCATGTGATACTGTTTTTATTGATTAGCAGGTAAGGCATGTAAGCGAGTACGACCTGCGTCTTTTTTCAACACAAAGATTGATCTTGCCAGAGCTAACTGGCTCATGCTTCATGATAAAAAGAAGACATTCACTATTCAATGAGATCCTTTTCAGTCAGAGCGAACCATGCAAACAGAGCAGTCGTCACAGCGAACGGTTACACGGTTATGTATACAATGTGGGCTTTTTTTACTCCAGCATGGTGCAGAAAGCGCGCTGGTTGACGAGTTATCCACTCGCCTCGGCCTGGCGCTTGGCATGGATAGCGTAGAAAGCGCCATCTCCTCCAACGCGATTGTCCTGACTACCATTAAAGATGGGCAATGCCTGACGTCGACCCGAAAAAATCATGATCGCGGCATTAACATGCACGTCGTGACGGAAGTGCAGCACATCGTTATTTTAGCGGAACACAAACTACTGGATCTAAAAGGCGTTGAGAAGCGCTTTAGCCAGATTAAGCCGCTACGCTATCCAAGATGGCTGGTCGCATTGATGGTCGGTTTGTCCTGCGCCTGCTTTTGCAAACTCAATAACGGCGGATGGGACGGCGCGGTGATCACCTTTTTCGCCAGCATGGTGGCGATGTATATCCGCCAGATTCTGGCGTCACGGCATTTGCATCCGCAAATCAACTTTTGTATCACTGCCTTTGTAGCGACCACAATATCCGGCCTGTTGCTGACGCTGCCGACCTTTAATCACACCCCAACCATCGCCATGGCTGCCAGCGTGCTGCTGCTGGTTCCGGGTTTTCCGTTGATCAACTCTGTCGCGGATATGTTTAAGGGGCACATTAATACCGGGCTGGCTCGCTGGGCCATTGCCAGTCTCCTGACGTTGGCAACCTGCATTGGGGTGGTTATGTCGATGACCTTATGGGGGCTGCGCGGATGGGCGTGATCGATTTCATTCTGGCGCTGATACAGGACATGATCCTGTCGGCGATCCCGGCTCTGGGCTTTGCCATGGTGTTTAACGTCCCGCACCACGCGCTTCCCTGGTGTGCGTTACTCGGCGCGCTGGGCCATGGTTCACGAATGGTGATGATGAGCGCAGGGTTTAATATTGAATGGTCAACCTTTATGGCGTCGCTGCTGATTGGCTGCATTGGGATCCAGTGGTCGCGCTGGTATCTGGCGCATCCGAAAGTTTTCACCGTTGCGGCTGTGATCCCTATGTTCCCCGGGATCTCCGCCTACACCGCCATGATCTCCGCGGTAAAAATTGGCCATTTTGGCTACAGCGAAGCGCTGATGATTACCCTGTTAACCAATTTCCTGAAAGCCTCATCAATTGTTGGTGCGCTCTCTATCGGCTTATCCGTACCAGGCTTATGGCTGTATCGCAAACGCCCACGCGTCTAGCGCGGTAATTTCTTAGCATATCGCAGAGGGGGGAATCTCCCCCTCATCTGCTGCTCTCATGGTTCTCTGTGTTACTATAAAAGCAGTCCCTTCTCGGTTGTTGTTCAGTTTTGAGAAACATTATGCCCTGCAAAATTTTGACGCCGGACGTCATCAGCATTGACGCCTTACTACACGATCACCACGCGGTACTGGCAAAGTCTGCGGGTGGCGCCGTAGCGGTATTCGCCAACAATGCGCCAGCGTTTTACGCGCTGACGCCTGCGCGACTGGCTCAGTTGTTGGCGCTTGAAGAGAAGCTGTCACGTCCAGGAAGCGATGTGACGTTGGATGCGCAATTTTATGAAGAGCCGCAAGCTGCGCCCGTGGCCGTGCCAATGGGGAAATTTGCGATGTACGCTGACTGGCAGCCCGATGCCGACTTTCAGCGCCAGGCCGCTCTGTGGGGCGTGGCGTTAAGAGAACCGGTCACCGCCGAGGAACTGGCCTCATTCGTCGCTTACTGGCAGGCCGAAGGCAAAGTCTTTCACCATATTCAGTGGCAGCAAAAACTGGCGCGTAGCATCCAGATTGGCCGGGCCAGCAATGGCGGAATGCCAAAGCGCGATGTGAACAGTGTCAGCGAACCTGACAGCCATATTCCACCAGGTTTTAGAGGATAACGATGAAAAACGTTGGCGATCTGATGAAACGTCTGCAAAAAATGATGCCGCCCAATGTCGAGCCTGCCTTTAAAACGGGCGAAGAGCTACTGGCATGGCAAAAAGAGCAAGGTGAAATTCGTGCCGCAGCGCTGGCCCGCGAAAACCGGGCCATGAAAATGCAGCGCACATTCAACCGCTCCGGTATCCGTCCGCTGCACCAAAACTGTTCATTCGATAACTATCGGGTGGAATGCGAAGGTCAGATGAATGCCCTGAGCAAAGCCCGCCAGTACGTTGATGAGTTTGACGGCAACATCGCCAGCTTTATTTTCTCGGGCAAACCCGGCACCGGCAAAAACCATCTGGCGGCAGCTATCTGCAACGAACTGCTGCTCCGCGGTAAGTCGGTACTGATCATTACCGTGGCTGATATCATGTCGGCGATGAAAGAAACCTTTAGTAACCGTGAAACCAGCGAAGAACAGTTGCTCAACGATCTTAGTAATGTGGATCTACTGGTGATCGATGAGATCGGCATGCAGACCGAATCCCGCTATGAAAAAGTGATCATCAATCAGATCGTCGATCGCCGATCGTCCTCAAAACGCCCGACCGGTATGTTAACCAACAGCAATATGGATGAAATGAACAAACTGCTGGGTGAGCGCGTGATGGATCGCATGCGTCTCGGTAACAGCCTGTGGGTGATTTTTAACTGGGACAGCTACCGTAGCCGGGTAACAGGAAAAGAGTATTAACGTATTAGGACCACTCCTAAAGCTGCCAGCGCTATACTGCGCTGAAAAGGCATAACACGAGTTGCATATAATGATGAAAACAACCAAACGTCTGCTGTGCTGTGCGCTTGCCGCCAGTACGCTCATCTCCACCAGCGTTTTTGCCGCCTCCTGGCAGGACTCGCTCTCCAGCGCGGCCAGCGAACTGAGCAAACAAAGCTCCGGCTCGCAGGGCAGCTCGTCGCTCTCCTCCCTGACCAGTCTGCTGAATGGCAGCAATCAGTCACTGACCTCAAGCAGCATGAATAACGCCGCCGGGATCCTGGAATATTGCGCCAAACAGAAACTGGCCTCGGTCACCGACGCGCAAAATGTCAAAAACCAGGTGCTGGATAAACTCGGCCTCAGTGCCCCAGAGCAGAAACAAGACACCAATTACATGGACGGCATTCAGGGCCTGCTCAACGCCAAAGATGGCCAACAGCTGGACCTGAACACGATTGGTAATAGCTCGCTGGCGAAGCAGGTAAAAACCAAGGCCTGCGATCTGGTGTTAAAACAGGGTATGAACTTCATTTCCTGAGGCATTAAATGCCGCGTATCCCCTGCGCGGCATCCCCCTATTCCTGCCGATACAGACCGCCATCACGAAAGCCGTAATTACCCGCCAAAAACGCGCATATCTAAACCAATTCTGAATAACAACGTAATTTAATGTCACTACAATTGCAGCAATATAACAACGCTATTACATTGTTCTCTCACCAAATGATTAGCCTGCCAGGCATGTGCCCGGTTTACTGAGGATCGACCGTGTCAGAATTAATCTCCATCACTCTGTTTCTCGCTTCAGTGCTGATTTATGCCTGGAAAGCGGGTCGCAATACCTGGTGGTTTGCCGCCACGTTAACGGTGCTGGGGACTTTTATTGTCTTAAATATCACACTGTATGCCAGTGACTATTTCACCGGCGACGGAATCAACGACGCGGTGCTTTATACTCTGACCAACAGCCTGACCGGCGCAGGTATCGGGAAATATATTCTGCCTGGCGTCGGCATTGCGCTGGCGCTGACGACCGTCTTCGTCGCCCTCGGCTGGATCCTTCGCCGCCGTCGCCATCACCCGCATCACGTGGGTTACAGCCTGTTGGCCCTGCTGCTGGCGCTGGCCTCCGTTGACGCCAGCCCGGCGTTTCACCAGATAACTGAACTGGTGAAATCTCAGTCGCGCGATGGCGATCCGGATTTCCTGACCTATTATAAAGAGCCGTCGAAAACCATCCCTCATCCGAAGCTGAACCTGGTTTATATCTACGGCGAAAGTCTCGAACGCACCTACTTTAATAACGAGGCGTTCCCGGATCTGACCCCGGAGCTCGGCGCGTTGAAAAACGAAGGCATGGATTTCAGCAACACCATGCAGCTACCAGGGACGGATTACACCATCGCTGGCATGGTCGCTTCGCAATGTGGCATCCCGTTATTTGCGCCATTTGAAGGCAACGCCTCGGCATCGGTTTCCAGCTTTTTCCCCAACAATATCTGTCTCGGCGATATCCTGAAAAACTCCGGCTACCAAAACTACTTTGTGCAGGGGGCCAACCTGCGCTTTGCCGGGAAGGATGTGTTCCTGAAATCTCACGGGTTTGATCATCTGTACGGCGCAGAAGAGTTAAAAAGCGTGGTGGCGGATCCCGCATATCGTAACGACTGGGGCTTTTACGATGACACCGTGCTGGACGAAGCATGGAAAAAATTTGAAGAACTTTCGCGTTCAGGACAACGTTTTTCACTGTTTACCCTGACCGTGGATACCCATCATCCAGATGGATTTATCTCTCGTAGCTGTAACCGTAAACGTTATGACATCGACGGTAAGGCCAATCAGTCCTTCAGCGCGGTGAGCTGTAGCCAGGAAAATATCGCTGAATTTATTAATAAAATCAAAGCATCCCCGTGGTTTAAAGATACCGTGATCGTGGTTTCTTCCGATCATCTGGCAATGAACAACACCGCCTGGAAGTATCTGAACAAGCAGGACCGCAACAACCTGTTCTTCGTGTTACGCGGCGACCAGCCGCAACAGGATACGCTGGCGGTGAAACGTAACACGATGGATAACGGCGCAACGGTGCTGGATATTCTGGGCGGCGATAACTTTATCGGCCTTGGCCGCAGCAGTTTGTCGGGCGAATCCGTATCGGAAGTATTCCTCAACATCAAAGAAAAAATGCTGGCGTGGAAGCCCGATATCATCCGCCTGTGGAATTTCCCGAAAGAGATGAAAGAGTTCACCATTGACCAGGACAAGAACATGATCGCGTTCTCCGGCAGTCATTTCCGCCTGCCACTGCTGCTGCGCGTATCAGATAAACGCGTCGAACCACTACCAGAAAGCGAATACTCGGCGCCGTTGCGCTTCCAGTTGGCGGATTTCGCGCCGCGCGATAACTTTGTCTGGGTCGATCGCTGCTACAAAATGGCGCAGCTGTGGGCGCCGGAGTTGGCGCTTTCCACCGACTGGTGCGTCTCTCAGGGGCAACTGGGCGGGCAACAAATTGTGCAGCACGTTGACAAAGCCAAATGGAAAAGCAAAACCGTCTTTAAAGACACGGTGATCGACATGGAGCGCTACAAAGGAAACGTCGATACGCTGAAAATTGTCGATAACGATATTCGCTACAAAGCCGACAGCTTCGTCTTTAACGTGGCGGGTGCGCCGGAAGAGGTGAAACAATTTAGTGGTATTTCACGCCCCGAATCCTGGGGACGCTGGTCCAATGCGCAGCTCAGTGAAGAGGTAAAAATCGAATACAAAGCGCCATTGCCGAAAAAATTCGATCTGGTCATCACCGCCAAAGCCTATGGCGATAACGCCAATCGCCCGATACCCGTGCGCGTTGGCAATGAGGAACAGACGCTGGTGTTAAGCCATGATATCAGCACCACTACCTTACATTTTGAAAACCCGGCGGATGCCGATACGCTGGTGATTATCCCACCCGATCCGGTCGCCACCAACGAGGGCAATATTCTCGGCCACTCGCCGCGCAAGCTGGGGATCGGGATGGTGGAAATCAAAGTGGTGGCAGCTCAGGGGTAAAAAAAGGGAGCATTGCTCCCTTTTCTGTTAGTACTCAAACTGGCGGTAGTAACGGCGGATGTCCAGGCTGTGGCCCGTATAGTGCTCAAAGTGCGCCGCGAGGCGATCAACCAGCAGCGTCGAGACCAGGCAAGGCGCCATTATCCAGCGGAAAGCGTCGTCGATGCCCGGCATCGGGTAATGTGCCGGATCGATCACCACCAGATTATCGGTGATCTGCGCGGCAAAACGCTCCACGCGTTCATCAAGCGCCCGACATTTCCCCTCCCCTTTCACCAGCAGCAGCGGTACATCTTTCTCCAGCAGTTCCAGCGCGCCATGAAAGAACTCCGCTGAGGTCACTGGCCGGGTGCGTTTCCACTGCATCTCTTCCAGAATACACATCGAGAACAGATAGACCTCACCCCACATCTCTGCTCCGCCGACCCACATCATATAGTCACTGCGATGGTAACGACTGGCGATCTGGTCCGCCTGCGGATCAAAGATCTGCTTCGCCTGCAGCAGGTGCTCAGGCAATGTCTCCAGCTGGCTGGCAAACCGCTCGTAATCCGCAAAGTCACCATGATGAGAGAGAACGCGGAAGAACAGCCAATACAGCAGCATATACTCATATTCCACGCCATTTTTGTGGCGCATCGGAATATGCCATGTTGCCGCCTGCGCCAGCGGTGAGTCGGCGTTTTTGGTAATTGCCACCACGCGAATGCCCTGCGCTTTACACCACTCAGCGATAGCGACCGATTCTTTGGTATCGCCTGATTTCGATAGCGTCACTACCACCGAATCTTTATTTAGCCGTTTATTACCTTTATGAATTAATTCTGCCGCCTGTTCGATATAAACCGGCAGATCGGTTAATTCTTTGGCGAATTCATTTATGGCCATCATGGGTGCTAATGAGCCCCCTACGGAGGCAAAAAATAAAGAACTGAAGCCCGACTGATGAATATCATCCGCCACCTGTTCTGTTTTTTTGCGCGCAGCAATTATCTCACGAGCACTCGTCAGGTACTCGTCCTGATTAAAACCCAACATATTTTCTCTCCTGATAAATTAGATTTTACTTTTTAATACGCGATCGAAATCGTCAAAAATACGCACAGAAAGGTCGATGCCTTTCAGCGATGCAATATAGAAAGCCAGCAGTTGTACCGGCACAATGAGTAACAGCGGCGATAAAAAATGATCCACATCCACACCAAGAGCCAATGTCTCGTCATCCTGCGCCTGTGCCGCCAGAGTCACCCTAAAGGCTCGCTCCACCGCCGGCGACATATAGCCACGCAGCGCCCGGGAGCGCTCGTCGCTATCGTCGTCAAAGAAGAACATCACGTGCTCCGCATTGGCCTCCAGATAAGGCCCATGCATGTATGCCTCAAGCTCAAATCCGGCAGACGGCACACGCACCGTCTCGGTGAACTTGGTTTCAAACTCTTTTGCCACCCCCACCAGCGCACCATAGCCGATGGCGACAAACCGTTTTCCCTGTTGCAATATGGTTTGATGCGTATGAATAAATGCTTCAGTGCGCGCGATCGCGTCAGGAATCTCCACCGCGATGCGCTCAAGCTGCGCCAGATAATCCACCATTTCGCGCTCATCCAGGCGCTGTTGCTGGCGGGCCAGCAGTAGTGCCACCAGCAGCAAATTAAGTACGGTGGCGCTGAATCCGCGGGTAACAAATCCGACCTTCTCAATGCCGGTAAGAATATCCAGCGGATAGTCACAGGCCAGCCCAACAGGGCTCTGCCGATCGGAGGTCAGTGCAAAAACCGGAATCCCCTGCGCTTGCACCTTCCGCATGGCATCCAGCGTGGAGGCGCTTTTACCGCTTTGTGAAATCGCAATCACCATGTCAGCCTGCGGGTCGAGATTCTCATAATGGGTAAAGGTGTACGGCTCTTTAATATCGATATTTATCGCGAACTTTTCGAAAAAATAACGGGCGCAATATGCCGCATTTAATGACGAACCGGTAGCCAGTATCGTGATTCGTTCTATTTTGCGGTGGTGCGCAAAGTCGGAAATATCGGCCAGCGTTTGACGATATTCGCGCAGGATGCGGACCAGCGTTGCAGACTCTTCATTGATATACGTCAGCATGGTTGGTGACATCATTTTTCCCTCTTAAAAAAGACCAATCCAGGAACCCAAAATACCGACCAATGCGATACCGCCAATAATAGTTAATGGCTTAACCTTCTTGCCAAGTAGCCAGTAAACGATGGCAAAGCTCACCAGTGGTAACAGGCAGGGCATAATGTCGTTGATAATGTCCTGCACATGGGTTTTCGCCTCACCCGTACCAAAGGTGATGGGGATCGTGATATCAATCATCGACGCCGTCATGGCACCCACTACCATCAGGCCAATAATCGAAGCACCGTAAGTCAGGCTCTCCATCATGCCGCTTTGCTGTATTCTCTGCAGCACGCCGGTGCCCAGCACATATCCCCAGCGTGTAAACAGCCAGCGCACCAGAATATGCGGCACATTGAAGACCAGCAGGAACAGAATAGGGCCCAGGATATTGCCTTTTAGCGCCAGGCTGGTGCCGATACCGGTGGCAATCAGGCGCAGCGTTCCCCAGAAAAAGGAGTCGCCAATTCCTGCCAACGGCCCCATCAGCGATGCCTTAACGTTATCAATGGATGTCGCATCCATACCTTTCTGCTGACTGTTTTTCTCCTCCATAGCCACGGTGATCCCAAGGATCAGAGTGACGATATGCGGCGTGGTATTAAAGAAAGCGAGGTGGCGTTTCAGCGCCTGCGCCAAATCCTCTTTGCGGGTATAGAGCTTTTTCAGTACCGGAATAAGCGTATACGCAAACGCCAGGTTCATCTGTCGTTCATAATTCCAGGAAAACTCCATCATGAAGGAGCGCCAGAAAACACGGCGGAGATCGCGTGCGGTCACTTCTCCTGCGGTGTCCACCTGCTGGCGATCGTCTTCAGAAATCATCTTCATCGTCATGAGGCGCTCCTTGTGCGGGTGCAGTCTGAGATTGATTTATTTTCGGCATATTCACCATCACCACGGCGACAATCGCGCCGAGAATCGCGATACCCGTGACCGGTATTTTCAAATACGCCATTAATACAAAACCGAGAAAAAAATAAGGGGCTACTTTTTTGTTAATTAACAAACGTGCCAGCATGGCGAAACCAAGCGCCGGAATAATCCCGGTGGCAACGCTTAAACCATGCTTAATAAATTCCGGAATGGCATCGAGAAAACCTTTCACCACATTCACACCGGCGAGATAAGAGACGGTGACAATAATTCCCAACGTCAGCGAAAGCCCAATTCCGGAAATTAAGTGCATCCGTTCAATACCGCGGGTATTTCCCACTTCAGCGTACGCATCGGCTTTATGACAAAGCAGCGGGATGAACATCCCGTTATAGATATTTTTTACGATAAGCGCCAACGTGGCGATGGGCAGACCCAGCAACAACGCGGTCTCTGCGCCCGCTCCTGAGTTAATCGCAAAAGCAACGCCCAAAATACCGCCGGTTACCACGTCCGGCGGCAGCGATGCTCCCACCGAGAACGAACCAATAAACGCCAGTTCAAGCGTCGCCCCCATCACAATACCAGTTTCCATATCCCCCAATACCAGTCCCGTCAGTAGTCCCGTCACGATAGGTCTGGAGATCAACGAGGTTCCCAGCGCATATTCAGACTGCGCTATAAACGCCACCAGACCGAGTAAAAGTGCCTCTACCATAATGTATCCTCAGGAAGTAATCCGTTCAGGCAAAGCGTTGTTTGCGATCGTTGGGCACCAGCCGAATCTCAACCTCAACGCCGGCAGCCACCAGCTCCTGAAGTTGGGCCACTTCTTCCGGTAATAGATTGATCGCTTTGGAAATATTCTGGCTTCCCTCACGGACTTTGGTGCCACCGAGATTGATGCTTTTTATTTCGGGCAACTCACGTGCCAGACGCCAGGCGTCGGTGACCGACTCCACGACAATAAACAGCTTATATTTATCAGTAACGCCGCTCTTAATAGCTTCAATCGCATCGTTAATATTTTTAATGACTAATTTAACCGCCGGTGGCTTAGCCATTTTTATGGTCGTTTTACGTAATTCATCGTTGGGTACGCTGTCATTAGCAATAAGGATGCAATCAGCGTCAACATATTGCGTCCATGAAAACGCCACCTGACCGTGTAATAAGCGATGATCCACGCGAAGAAATACAATCATGATTCTCCCTCCCCTTAAAAGTCTTTATCGCCGTGCATGGCGCTGGTGATGGTCTGATTGCAATACTGAATATTTTCTTTTGAGTTCATCAGCGCGGCGGAAATGACCTGTGCGGCATTGCCCTCCTCTTCCGACATAAACAGGTCAATCACCAATGGCAGATTTATTCCGGCCAGCAGGTGAAAATGATCGCGTGATAAATAGCGCACGAACTCATTGTTGACGCTTCCCGCGAAGATATCGGTCAGAGCGATCACCTCAGCGTCCTGCGGAATCTGCGCCATCAGCGCATCAACCTGTTGGCTTAAATCCACACCTTCTTCAACATAAGCGCACAGCGTTAGCACGTTATTGCGTTTACCTAAAATCAGTTCAACGGAATTTAAAACGCCGCTGGCAAGCGTGCCGTGACTGGCAAAAATATACTGTCTCTTCATCCTTACCTCTGAAAACAGATTCCACTGCTGTTAACAGAGCAAGCGGCGTGCCAGAAACAGTGGCCCGCCGCCGAGAAAAGAATGAGAGTGGGATAAAGAGATTAAAACTGTTGATCTTGCTCGATATATTCTGTGTCGAAGGTCAGAATATTATGGATATAGCAAAGCTCTGCGCCGGGGATTTTGACACTGTAGTTACTCTCAATGACACTAAACGCCTCGCGCAGCATATTCAGCTCGTGTTCCGGACACTGGTGCCCGCTGTGGGCGGTAATCCCCGCATTGCGGATCAAACGCTCAATCAGACAACTGATGTGCACGTACAGCGCAACCTTGCGCTCGTTAGAAACAATCTGCCCCGCCAGTTGCTCATAGCGCAGCAGAAACTGTTCAACGTGATTAATCACTTTTCCGGTATCCAGAATGGTGACTGACTCGATCACCCTTCTGAGCGAGAAGTTTTTCAGGATGAGATTATTAATTTCCGTCACCTGCTCAGGCGTGGTTAACGCGCCAAACAGCGTCCTCAACTGCTGATTCCCCTCCCCTGAAATCAGGGAATCCAGCGAGATCCAGGGAAGGCTGCGTATTTGCGGATCTAACGTGCCGACTATCGCCAACACGTCATAACGGCTAAACACCGGTTCCTGCTGTTTATTGTGCGCCAGCATGGCATAGTCGCAGGCCACCACTTCAATTCCCAGAGCCTCCGGGATACTGGCCTGCAGCAGTGAACAAAGGTTGGTCGCCACGCCAATTCCGGTGGCGCAGGTAGTCAGAATAGCTTTAGGTTTGCTGCTTTTCGGCCAATAAAGCTGATGCTCCACCGGTAAATCCTGAGCAATATCGCGGGCAATGTCCTCAATAAAATGTCCCTGTAAAATACGCTCGCCCACATACAGCGCCATGCTGGTTGAGACGTTATTGACGATGGTCACCGGCGTTGAGATTGCTTTGTCGAAGTGTTGATGTATGGCCTTCAGCGAGCCCATATCCACGAGGATCATTAATCCTGATGCCAGCGGGTGACTTTCCAGATAACGCATCACCTGCTGAGCAATCGCTTCTGGCGTGACATCCAGCGGCATATCGAACGACTCAAAAATATTATTTTTTAACAGCCGGTTCGCCACGTTGGCAATACTGCTGGCAGTGGCGTAACCATGTGCGAGGATCACGGCATGAGTGACCTGTTTTTGGCTGGTTACCCCTTGCTTATGCAGCCAGAGCACCAGTAGCAAAACATCGATCCGCCGCGGCTCCAGATCCAGCTTCTGAGTGAGCGTGTCCAGAATCTGCTGGCAGAAGCTATACAGTAGCGGAAATTTTTGGGCGAGAAAGCCATCCAACTGGCGAACCTGTTCGCTGTTCAGACGCGAGGGAGCCAGCGTGGCGCGGTGGATCAAATAGTGGCTGAGCGCGTAAATGCAGTTGCCATTGAGCTGCATATTGAAGCGTTTTTCCAGCCGCCAGAACTCCTCTCTTACCTGACTGGTGATCAGCAACAACCGCTGGGAGTGGGAACGATCGTCGCCGCTGAAGATTAGCCGATCAAACAGCGTTTCGATCTCATCCCCCATGCGCTTTTGTACCGTCGCCCAGCTCTCCTTTGCACAGCGAACGGACTCGTACAGCGCCAGCACCAGACACTGAGTGTCGTGGATCATGCCCTGTGTTTCATCACGTGCGCGCAGCAGCCAGAGCAGGTTGCTCTGCGGTGTAACGGTGACCGGTTCTTCCTCTGTAATCGGCTCATTCAGCGACGGCAGCGCAGTCAGCATGGCATCGGGCAGATCGTGCAACGACACGGTGACCGACTCCCGCCCCGGATTTTTCGCCCATGCGGTCGCCACCGCATACTTCACCGCATTTTTCAGTTCGCCGACGTTACCGCGATAGACATACTGATTGAGGATTTGCAACAGGCGAGGCTTAAGCGTCAACGTGGCTGATAAAGTCTTCGCCTCTGACCAGAAGAACAGCAGGATCAACGCTTCTTTTTCCTGACGGCTGCGCTGCTGAAGATCCGGCAGACTGACCTGGATCGGGATCCTGCGTAAGAAAGTGGTCAGAAACGTACTATGCAGCTCTTCGGTGGTGGCAAACACCAGCCGGACGGACACCGGATGCCCTTGCGCCGTCTCGCCCACCCGGTAGATCTCGCCGCGATCGAGCCAGGTGAACAGTTTTTCCTGACCGTCGGTGTTCAGCCGGTGCACCTCATCGAGAAATAGCATCCCGCCGTGCGCCGCCTCAAATGCGCCGGCTTTGTCGGCCAGCGCTCCGGTGAAGGCTCCCTTCACATAGCCGAACAGGTTCGCGGCGAGCAGTTCCGGATTACTGGCATATTGCGCACAGTTAAAAGTGATAAAAGGGGCATCCGGGGCGATCAGTTCCTGCGCGATGGCGTACTCATGCATCAACTGCGCGAGATAGCTCTTCCCCGTGCCGCTCTCCCCGGTAATCAACAGCGGCAGCCCGCCCTCAGGGTAGAACAACGCGGTCTTCAGTTGCTCTATTGGTTTTTTCAGGCTTTCGTTGTGGCCAATCAGCAGAGAAAAGTGATCCCCCGACTGGTCCTCCTCCTCCCCTTGCGCCAACAGCTCTGCCACGCTGGCATATTCATTACACGACAGGGCAAAAAATTGCTGAGCAAATGCTTGTTTATGCAAGAAATAAACGGGACGGGTGTTGATTTTAACCAGAATCCCCTGTGCAACCAGCTGGTTCAGATAATGGCTGGCGGTATTGCGCTGCATGTTGAAACGCTGCGCCAGATAGCGCGCGGTAAAGACTTCGCTGATATGCTCAGGATCGAAAAAATCGGTCTGATTAGTCAGAAAAGCCAGCAGGGCATCTTTGCGCATCGTACTCTCTCATGATTGTTACCGTGGCAATAATGATGCCGCTAAACAATCCCTCATTGACGCGCCAGATGCCGCTTTATTCCTGTTTTGTGATCTTGCCTGATAAAAAAACAGCGCCCAACACCACTCCGGGCGCTGCATGGCAACCTTATTCCAGACAGTTCACCGCCTGACGCATACCCTGCACCAGAATCATTTCCAGATTGGCTGTCACCTGCTCAGCAAGACCTGGCAATAACGTTAAATCTTCACCCCAGTGCGCGGCCTCGCCGAGCACGGCATTCACCAGTTCCCGCAGCGTTAAATCATTGCCAACTTGCGGCCACAGGCTGGCATACAGATTTATCCACTGCTCGTCATCCTGCAATGGATAGCCTTCCCCGGCCCGTTCACTGCGATAAAACGCCAACAGCGCGGCCAGAGCGAAGGTTAAGCGCACAGGCCAACATCCATTTTGCTGGCCCGCCAGCAGCTGCGGCAATATACGGGTGCGGAATTTGGTCATGCCGTTAAGCGCGATGGAAAGTAACTGATGGCGAATGTAGGGGTTCTGAAAACGCCCGCTCACCGCACCGGCAAATTCTCGCAGTTCATCGGCGTCGAGATCCAATACCGGTATAATTTCCTCGCTAATCGCTCGCTCGACAAAACGGCGGACATCGGCATCCTGCATCGCTTCGCCAACGGTATCCAGCCCGCACAGCCAGGCAACCGGCACCAGCGCCGTATGCGCGCCGTTCAGAATCGCGACCTTACGTTCCTTGTACGGCTTAATATCGTTTACTACTCGGATATTCAGAGGGCATTGCGCCAGCTTTAACTCTTCAGCCAGCCATACAGGTCCCTGAATCACGAACAGATAAAAGTGTTCCGCGGTATCGAGAAATGCATCGTGATAGCCAAGCGTAGCTTCCAGCGCGGCGGCTTCTTCGCGCGGGTAGCCGGTAACAATGCGGTCAACCAGCGTGGAACAGAAGGTATTCGCCGTTTCCACCCAATCGGCAAACGCCGCAGGAAGCTGCCAGTCCTGCGCATACTGCAGCACCAGCGTTTTAAGCGCATCGCCGTTATAGTCGATCAGTTCGCAAGGAATAATCACCCAGCCCTTATCCACCGCCCCCGCAAAATGGTTAAAGCGCTCCAGCAGCAGTCGCGTCAGTTTGGCCGGAAAACTCACCGGCGGGGCATCATCCACACGGTCCGCCGCGTGATAGCTAATCCCGGCTTCAGTGGTGTTCGAAAACACAAAGCGGATGTCCGCATTGTGCGCCAGCGTCAGATACGCCGCGAAATCCTTGTACGGGTTGATTTCGTTATTCACCGAACGAATCAGCCGCGCCTCGCTTACCGCCTCGCCTTGCTCGTTCAACCCACGAATAAGCGTGGTATATAACCCATCCTGAGCATTCAGCGACGGCGGAAAATCGGTATTAATCGGGCGAACGATGGTCACGCCAGCATTGAGATCCGTTTTCTCATTAAGGATATCCAGTTGCCAGTCGACAAACGCCCGCAGGAAATTACCTTCACCAAACTGGATTACGCGCGTTGGGTAGCTGGCCCCCGGAAAATCACGTCGATTCAATGTTTTCATCACACTTATCCTCTCAGAACGTGATCACGCCTTTAATCAGTTCCCGGTTGTTAATCACGTCCCGCTCGTAGATCTCTGCAAGTTGGGCAAACGCGTAACGGTGCGTGAGCATCATGTCGGCGGTCAGTTTGCCTGCCGACATCAGGCGGCCCACCTTGGCAAAATCTTCCGGGGTCGCGTTGCGACTGCCCATCATGGTGGTCTCTTTCTTGTGGAACTCAGGATCGGAGAACTGTAAATCGCCTTTAAACAGCCCAACGAAAACGATGCTGCCGCCATGGCGAATCAAATTCACCGTGTTGTTCATCGCATGCTGATTCCCCGTGGCATCAATGACCTTTTGCGCCAGCGAGCCGCCAAACTGAGCGCGCAATTGCGCATCAAAATCTTCAGCAGACGGATCGATAACCGGAAGATCCAGTCGGGAAACCACATGCTCCCGGCGCGCGGGGCTGGTATCCGCCACCACCACTTGCGCGCCATCGGCTTTGGCAATCGCCGCCGCGCCCAGACCAATCGGACCGGCACCGACCACCAGCACCTGCTCACCCGGCGCTACCGCCGCCCGACGTACCGCATGTGCGCTGATGGCATAAGGCTCAATCAACGCCGCCGCCTGCGGGTCAATGCCCTGCGCATCCAGCAGGTTGGTCACCGGCACGGACAAGTATTCGCTGAAGCCGCCATCCTGGTGCACGCCAATCACTGAAATATTCTCGCAGCAGTTGGTGCGCCCGCTCTGACATGCCGGACACTGCTGACAGGCCACGTAAGGAATAACCGCCACCTGCTGGCCATTTTTCAGATTTTGTATATTTTTGCCCAGCCCGACAATTTCCCCACATATTTCATGGCCTAATACACGTGGATAGCTGAAAAAAGGTTGATTGCCGCCCCAGGCATGAATATCGGTGCCACAAATCCCCACCGACTTAATTTTTATTAATGCCTCACCCTCACCCGGAACAGGTATTTCACGCTCTTTCCAGACTAATTTTTTAGGTTCCTGGCAAATCAACGTATTCATCGTAGACATGATTCTGCTCTCCTGTTTTTTTGTTGCCTCAGATATCGACGAAAATAAAAAAACCGGAGAAAGCGGAAACGTAATCTGTGAATCTCAGCGCATAAAAATGTTTTAAATCGGGTTTTAATAGCGAAAAAGGAGACACCATGAGCCGTTCACAGAACTTACGCCACAATGTGATTAACCAAATAATCGATGATATGGCGCGTGGTCATATCCCTTCCCCACTTCCGTCGCAAAGCGCGCTGGCCGAGATGTACAACATCAGTCGCACCACCGTGCGCCATATGCTGAGCCATTTAAGCGAATGCGGCGTACTGACGCAGGTCGGCAGCCACTATGTCATCGTGCGTAAACCTGACCATAACGACGGTTTTGCCTGCACCACCGCCTCCATGACCGAGCAAAACCGGATCTTCGAGCAGGCTTTTTTCACCATGATCAACCAGCGCCAACTGCGCGCAGGCGAGAGTTTCTCCGAACTGCAGCTTGCCAGAGCCGCAGGCGTCAGTCCGGTAGTTGTGCGGGAATATCTTTTAAAATTCGAACGTTACAACCTGATTAAAAACGAAAAACGCGGTCAGTGGAGCATGAAGCAGTTCGATCAGGCCTATGCGGAACAGCTGTTTGAACTCAGAGAAATGCTTGAGACCCATTCTTTACAGCATTTCCTCAATCTGCCCGATGATGACCCGCGCTGGCTGCAGGCCAAAACGCTGTTGGAGCGCCATCGCATCCTGCGCGACAGCATCGGCAGCAGCTTTCGTATGTTCTCGCAGTTAGACCGTGAGTTTCATGCTTTACTGCTCTCTGCTGCCGACAATATATTTTTTAATCAATCACTTGAAATCATCTCCGTGATTTTCCACTTCCACTATCAGTGGGATGAAAGCGATCTTAAACAGCGCAATATCATTGCCATCGATGAGCATATGACTATCCTCAGCGCGCTGATCTGCCGCAGCGACCTGGATGCCACCCTGGCGCTATGTAACCATTTGAATACAGCCAAACAATCGATGATCCGCTCCATTAATCAAAGTAGCGCTGCTGCGCATTAAGTACCGATAAAAAACAGCAAACCATTACCGGGAGCACGATTTTATAAAAATATAAACCCCTGAAAAATACCTCTTGCCTATGCTCACGCTAAGTCGACTGCATTAAAAACTTTTGTGAGTGGTGATGAGTAAATTGATTCATCACTGGTATTTTTTCAATACTGCACAGCCCACTGCTGTGTGAAAATAAATTATTGAGGTTCAGGAGTCCGGCGTGGAAAAAAATAATATTACCCTCGACCCGAGTTCTTCGTTTGACACGTCGTCATCAGCGGATATTAATGTTCCGCCTGAGGGCATGGTACAACGCAGTAGCCGAATTAAACGTATTCAGACCACAGCAATGATTTTATTATTTTTTGCTGCGGTGATTAATTACCTCGACCGTAGTTCATTATCAGTCGCCAACTTAACAATTCGGGAAGAACTGGGGCTGAGCGCCACGCAAATCGGCGTCCTGCTGTCGGTCTTCTCTCTCGCTTACGGTATTGCACAACTGCCCTGCGGCCCGCTGCTGGATCGCAAGGGTCCGCGCATTATGTTAGGACTCGGGATGTTCTTCTGGTCGCTGTTTCAGGCGCTGTCCGGGATGGTACACAGCTTTACTCAGTTTGTGCTGGTGCGTATTGGCATGGGGATCGGCGAAGCGCCCATGAACCCGTGCGGCGTAAAAGTCATCAACGACTGGTTTAACATCAAAGAGCGCGGCCGCCCCATGGGTTTATTTAACGCCGCCTCCACCATCGGCGTCGCCATTAGCCCGCCGATTCTGGCTGCAATGATGCTGGTTATGGGCTGGCGCTGGATGTTTATTACCATCGGCGTGCTGGGCATTTTCCTCGCTATCGGCTGGTACATGTTGTATCGCAACCGCGAGCAGATTAATCTGAGCGCCACAGAACAGGCTTACCTGAACGCCGGCAGCGTCAATGCCCGCCGCGATCCGCTGAGCTTTGCCGAATGGCGCAGCCTGTTCCGCAACCGTACCATGTGGGGCATGATGCTGGGCTTTAGCGGCATCAACTACACCGCATGGTTATACCTGGCCTGGCTGCCGGGCTACCTGCAGACCTCCTACAACCTGGATTTAAAAAGCACCGGCTTAATGGCGGCCATTCCGTTCCTGTTTGGCGCAGCTGGCATGCTGATTAACGGTTTTGTCACCGACTGGCTGGTGAAAGGCGGTATGGCACCGATTAAGAGCCGGAAGATTTGTATTATCGCCGGGATGTTCTGCTCTGCAGCCTTCACCTTCGTGGTACCGCAGGCGACAACGTCAATGGCCGCGGTGTTACTGATCGGTATGGCGCTGTTCTGTATCCACTTCGCCGGAACCTCCTGCTGGGGCTTGATCCACGTCGCCGTCGCTTCACGTATGACCGCCTCCGTAGGCAGTATCCAGAACTTTGCCAGTTTTATCTGCGCGTCCTTTGCGCCGATCGTTACCGGCTTTATTGTGGATACCACTAACTCTTTCCGCCTGGCGCTGATTATCTGCGGTTGCGTCACCATGGTGGGCGCCCTCGCCTACATCATCCTGGTACGCCAGCCCATTAGCGATCCGCGTAAAGATTAATCCTCCAGATGCCCGATAACACCGCGCTTATCGGGCATGTTATGCTCCACGTATGAACATTATCTTGCGCGCCACGACTCTGGCAGAAACTGCCGCTCTTCCCGCCATCGAACGATCTGCGGGGCAACGTTTTTTACTCATCCCCGACCTGGCGTGGATTGCTGACGACCAGATTATATCGGCTGCTCAGCATCGGGCATTTGCCGCCGCCGGCATGAGCTGGCTGGCGCAGGTCGATGAGCGTCCGGTCGGTTTTTTGGTAGCCGAAACGCTGGGGTCATCGCTGTTTATTGCTGAACTGTCGCTGCATCTGGAGTGGCAGGGAAAAGGAATTGGCCGCAGGTTGATTGGCTATGTTGCCGAACAGGCTCGCGAGAAAGGTTATACGTCACTGACGCTGACCACTTTCCGCGATGTGCCGTGGAATGCGCCGCTATATGCGAGGCTGGGTTTTGAAATGCTGGCTGACGAGACGCTTTCGCCGGAATTGCGCGAAAAAAGAGCTGAAGAGGTGGCGCACGGGCAGACGTACGAACGACGCTGCGCCATGCGCCTGATGCTGCGTTGATTGCCCGATGGCGGCTACGCCTTATCGGGCATCACAGGCTTAGAACGTTTCCCAGTTATCCCCGGCATCAGTTACCGCTGCTTTACGCGGCTGGACCGTTGAAACCGGTTTAGCGGCGGCAACGTCGCGCGCGCGCTGCTGGTCATGCTGAATACGGAACACGGCTACGGCCTGGGTCAGACGGCTGGCCTGCTCTTCCAGTGCCGCGGCGGCAGCGGCGGATTCTTCCACCAGCGAGGCGTTCTGCTGCGTCACGCGATCCATCTCTGCAACGGCCAGACCCACCTGGTCGATGCCGCGGCTCTGCTCATCAGAGGCGGAGGCAATTTCACCCATGATATCGGTCACGCGGGTTACCGCATTGACGATCTCATCCATGGTTTCACCGGCGCTTTCCACCAGCGTTGACCCCACATCCACACGGCTGACCGAGTCTTCAATCAGGCTCTTGATCTCGCGCGCGGCCTGCGCACTACGCTGTGCCAGGTTACGCACTTCACCCGCAACCACTGCAAAACCACGCCCCTGCTCGCCCGCACGTGCGGCTTCTACCGCGGCGTTGAGCGCCAGAATATTGGTCTGGAAGGCAATACCGTCGATAACGCTAATAATATCGGCGATTTTCTGCGAACTGGAAGCGATATCGCGCATGGTTTGCACCACGTTATCAACCACTTTACCGCCTTTCTGCGCGGTTTCCGAAGCGCTCAGCGCCAGATGGCTGGCCTGACGCGCGTTTTCGGCGTTCTGCTTCACGGTCGCCGTCAGCTGTTCCATGCTGGCCGCCGTTTCTTCCAAAGAAGCTGCCTGCTGCTCGGTACGTGAGGAGAGATCGTTGTTGCCCATCGCAATCTCGCTGGCGCCGCTGTAAATCGCGTTAGCGCCGTTACGCACGTCACCCACGGTGTTCATCAGTTCACCCTGCATGTGGCGCAGGCTTTCCGCCAGTTGTCCAATCTCGTTGGAACCTTCCACCTCAATACGCTTCACCAAATCGCCGCTGGCGATATGACGAATGCTTTCAATCAGGCGGTTCATCGGAGAGATCAGCGTCAGTTTGATACCAAACCACACCGCAACGATAGCGGCCAGCACGGTAATCAGTACACACACCAGCACCCACATCGCCTGGCTATAGGAAGCGTTATTGTCCTCAACCGCGATGTCATACAGGCGATCGTTCTGCTGCATGTAACTCATGTACTGCTTCTCAAAACCGTCCTGATAGCTCTGAGTCGGTTGATCAAAAAACGCGTTGATCTTGCCTTCACCCAGTAACTGGATCAGCTCCGCCAGCGCGCCGTGATAGATGTCATAGGTGCGGTTGATCTCCTGGAACGCGGCTTCGCTTTGACGCGGATCGCGCGGAAGCGACTCGTAAATCGCCCAGTTTTTTTCGGTCAGCTTCAGGGCATTGCTCGCCACCTGCATCAGTTCTGCAACGGTCGCGCCGCTGCCGATGTTGCTCTGATCCATCATGTAGCGAATCCCCGCCCGGTTCAGGGTATTACGCGTTTGCAGTAGCTCAACCCAGGTAGCGTTCAGCGCAGACTGCTGCTGGCGAATGGTTTGCAGAACGGTAAAGTTCTCTTTGTCATTCTTCAGTGAGTTAAAAAACAAGCCGCCTGAGGCGAGCTGTAAAAGGCCAAATAGCGCCAATACCAGCAGTAAGCTGGTAACAATCTTCATTCGTTTTAACATGTTTTCTCTTTCCGCTAGACAGATACTCTGGTTTTCGGCCTGGAAAGAGAAAACTTTATGGTGCCAGCAATTGCTACATAATTATCGTTTCCGCATTAAATTTCGTTCCCTATGACAAATTACGCAAAAAATTACTCGTTCCATTGCGTCTTAGGTGTAGGATTCCCGTTTTTAAGGAAAGGATGCTTGTATGTTGAATCGCGATTTTGATCACCTATCCACCCTCGCGCACCACTTTTTTGAACGTGAAGATATTCGCCAAAAACTTAATATCATCGATCAGTACAACATCTCCGGTTGGGAAGTCTGGATGCAGATAGAATTTGCCAATCTTTTGGCTTCGACGGGTCATGAATGGTGGCGTGAACAAACTCTCGCCTGCGATCTGCGGAAAAATCCACAGCGTTTGTCTGTACGTGCAGATTTCTTGTTGCGGAAAAAAGGCTGGACTCAGGACAGCTACATTGCACTTGAACTCAAGCAGAACCAGGATCCGACAAGTTGCGTCAGAAATATGATTGCTGATTTGGTTAAAAGCGCCAAAATCAAACGTTCAGAATTAGAGCTGCGTAGCTTCTGGACGCTCGGGGTAACACCCCGCATAGACAAAGAGCGCCTCGATGAACTTATTGACCACTATCTGGATGAAAAATATTACCTGACTAAATCACGTAAGAAACATGTGTTGTTAAGAGACATCGAACAAACGCCTTACTGTTATATCGTCATCTAAGTATCTCAGTCAGATACTGTGTCAGTGGGGAAACACGGCATTTAGGCAAGCGAACACTATAATGCCGTGATCTCAATCACATAAACTCCCCCATTCACCCTCATTGCTAACCGCTCACTGACACTTGAGACCGCTTAAGCTGACATACAACCGCTCACTTATTTACCTTACTTTACGCGCGTAATTCTCTGGCAAGATCCCTCCAACATAGCAGTCAATTTACCTCCTCAAACACAAGATCAAACCCACGCGGCTTCGGCCAATTATTAATTAGATACCAGGTTTTACTATGGATACGAAAAAGATATTCAAGCACATACCCTGGGTGATTCTTGGAATCATCGGTGCATTCTGCCTCTCGGTAGTGGCATTACGTCGGGGTGAGCACATTAGTGCCCTGTGGATCGTGGTGGCCTCAGTTTCTGTTTATCTGGTGGCCTATCGTTACTACAGTCTGTACATCGCCCAGAAAGTGATGAAACTTGACCCGACGCGCGCCACGCCGGCGGTCATCAACAATGATGGTCTGAACTACGTTCCTACTAACCGTAACGTATTGTTTGGGCACCACTTTGCCGCTATCGCCGGTGCAGGTCCGCTGGTCGGACCGGTACTGGCCGCGCAGATGGGCTACCTGCCCGGAACGTTATGGCTGCTGGCAGGCGTGGTGCTGGCCGGTGCGGTACAGGACTTCATGGTGCTGTTTATCTCTTCCCGCCGTAACGGCGCATCTCTGGGCGAGATGATCAAAGAAGAGATGGGCCCGATCCCGGGAACCATTGCTCTGTTCGGCTGCTTCTTAATCATGATCATCATCCTGGCGGTACTGGCGCTGATCGTGGTGAAAGCGCTGGCGGAAAGCCCGTGGGGTGTCTTCACCGTCTGCTCAACCGTACCGATTGCGCTGTTTATGGGGATCTACATGCGATTCCTGCGCCCAGGCCGTGTGGGCGAAGTGTCGGTAATTGGTATTGTGCTGCTGGTAGCTTCAATCTACTTCGGCGGCGTGATTGCGCACGATCCGTTCTGGGGCCCGGCGCTGACCTTTAAAGACACCACCATCACCTTTACCCTGATCGGTTACGCGTTTATCTCTGCGCTGCTGCCGGTATGGCTGATCCTCGCCCCGCGCGACTATCTGGCGACCTTCCTGAAAATCGGCGTTATCGTCGGCCTGGCGGTGGGGATTGTTATCCTCAACCCGGAACTGAAAATGCCGGCGATGACGCAGTACGTTGATGGTACTGGCCCGCTGTGGAAAGGCGCACTGTTCCCGTTCCTGTTCATCACCATCGCCTGTGGTGCGGTATCTGGCTTCCACGCGCTGATTGCTTCCGGTACCACGCCGAAGCTGCTGGCTTGTGAAACCGACGCGCGTTTCATTGGCTATGGCGCAATGCTGATGGAATCCTTTGTGGCGATTATGGCGCTGGTTGCCGCCTCCATCATCGAACCGGGACTGTACTTCGCGATGAACACCCCGCCTGCGGGCCTTGGCATCACCATGCCGAACCTGCATGAAATGAGCGGTGAGAACGCGCCGCTGATTATGGCGCAGTTGAAAGATGTCACCGCACATGCGGCGGCGACCGTCAGCTCCTGGGGCTTCGTGATTTCGCCTGAACAGATCCTGCAGACCGCGAAAGACATCGGTGAACCGTCCGTTCTGAACCGCGCAGGTGGCGCGCCGACGCTGGCTGTGGGTATCGCTCACGTGTTCCACAAAGTACTGCCGATGGCTGACATGGGTTTCTGGTACCACTTTGGTATTCTGTTTGAAGCACTGTTCATCCTGACCGCACTGGATGCCGGTACCCGTTCTGGCCGCTTTATGCTGCAGGATTTACTGGGTAACTTCGTCCCGTTCCTGAAGAAAACCGACTCTCTGGTGGCGGGTGTCATCGGTACTGCAGGCTGCGTAGGCCTGTGGGGTTACCTGCTGTATCAAGGCGTTGTTGACCCGCTGGGCGGCGTTAAGAGCCTGTGGCCGCTGTTCGGTATCTCTAACCAGATGCTGGCTGCCGTGGCGCTGGTTCTCGGCACCGTGGTGCTGGTTAAAATGCAGCGCACCAAATACATCTGGGTAACCGTGGTTCCGGCAGTATGGCTGCTGATCTGCACCACCTGGGCGCTGGGTCTGAAACTGTTCAGCACCAACCCGCAGATGGAAGGCTTCTTCTTTATGGCGAATCAGTACAAAGAGAAGATTGCTAACGGCGGCGAACTGACCGCTCAGCAGATTGCCAATATGAACCATATCGTCGTCAACAACTACACCAACGCAGGTCTGAGTATTCTGTTCCTGGTGGTGGTGTACAGCATCATTTTCTACGGGTTCCGTACCTGGCAGAAAGCCCGCGCCATCAACGGTCGCTCCGATAAAGAGACGCCGTATGTACCGGTGCCGGAAGGCGGCGTGAAGACCTCTTCACACCACTAAACTGAAGCCGGGTGGCGCACTGCGCTCCCGGCCGGGATCACTTAGTGCCGCAGGCGTAATTGGCGCAGTCAGTTTGACTGCGGACAGCGCGCAGCAACCGGAGCGTACACGCAGTACGTGAGGATTGCGAGCACTGCCCGCGGTCAAAGTGGCAAGTGAAATAGCCTGCATCTACGAGCTCAACATATATCCGGGGCGTTTTATGTTTGGTACTTTAGGTCAGGCAAAAAAGTATCTCGGTCAGGCGGCGAAGATGCTGATTGGCATTCCGGACTACGACAACTACGTCGAGCACATGAAGACCAACCATCCCGATAAGCCGTACATGACCTACGAAGAATTCTTCCGCGAGCGCCAGGAAGCCCGCTACGGTAGCGGCGGAAGCAGTTGCTGTTAGAAGGAGAAGTGAATGACCCCGATTGCAGTTACCCTACTCACCGGTTTTCTTGGCGCGGGTAAAACCACCCTGCTACGCCATATTCTCAACGAGCAGCACGGTTACAAGATTGCCGTTATCGAAAATGAATTCGGCGAAGTCTCAGTGGACGATCAGTTGATCGGCGACCGCGCCACGCAGATTAAGACCCTGACCAACGGCTGCATTTGCTGTACCCGCTCCAGTGAGCTGGAAGATGCCTTGTTAGACCTGCTCGACAACCTCGACAAAGGCACTATCAATTTTGACCGTCTGGTGATCGAGTGCACCGGCATGGCCGACCCCGGCCCGATTATCCAGACCTTTTTCTCCCATGACGTGATTTGCGAACGCTACCTGCTGGACGGCGTGATTGCGCTGGTTGACGCGGTGCATGCTGACGATCAGATGAACCAGTTCACCATCGCCCAGTCGCAGGTCGGCTATGCTGACCGCATCCTGCTGACCAAAACCGACGTCGCTGGTGTTAGCGAGAAACTGCGTGAGCGCCTGGCGCGCATCAACGCCCGTGCGCCGATTTACACCGTGACGCATGGCGATATCGACCTTTCGCTGCTGTTCGATACCAACGGTTTTATGCTGGAAGAGAACGTGGTCAGCGCCAAACCGCGCTTCCACTTTATCGCTGACAAGCAAAACGATATTTCCTCGATCGTCGTCGAACTGGATTATCCGGTGAACATCAGCGATGTGTCGCGCGTAATGGAAAACCTGCTGCTGGAATCCGCCGAGAAGCTGCTGCGCTATAAAGGCATGCTGTGGATTGAAGGCGAGCCAAACCGCCTGCTGTTCCAGGGCGTCCAGCGCCTGTACAGCGCCGACTGGGACCGCCCGTGGGGCGACGAACAACCGCACAGCCTGCTGGTGTTTATCGGCATTAACCTGCCGGAAGACGAGATCAGAGCCGCGTTTGCGGGGTTGAAGAAGTAATCCTCTGCTGAATTGCCCGGTGACGCGATGTGACCGGGCCCGGAAATCCCGCTCCTTGTAGGCCGGATAAGGCGCAGCCGCCATCCGGCACTGGCCGTTTTCATTCCGATAAATGATTCACCCCATGGAATTTTTCACCTGGTATGGCAAGCTATTGTCATTGCACTCGTTAAGGGATCAACGTGAAAAATTACAAAGTGATTACCCCGCTTTTTCCGACCTACGCCCAGGTTAAAGCGATGATGAAAGCCATTTCAGGCTATTCCCTGAAATCGGTACGCAGCATGATTACCGCCATCTTTGAACAAACCGGTACCCCGCAAAACCCGGTCGACTGGTCAGAACCTGATTTATGGATCAACGAGCGCTTAAGCGGCGAAGATGCCGAAATTGCGCTACGTATCTGGCAAACCGACAATCATATTCTGAACCCACGCCACAGCTACGGCTGCTACCTGTTCCTCAACTACCCGCTGTTTGATCTGATGGCAAGCACCGCCGATGACATCTGGGCACCGACCGCTCGCGGCGAACGTTTTCTGCAAGACGACGACGAAACGCTGCGCTGGCTGGACGACCAGGAAGGGCTGATACAACTGCTGGAACTGCTTGCCGGTCGTGAAATGTCGCGCCGTGGGGATCTGCTACCAGAATGGCTGGCGTTTTTGCATCAGCATTCTAAATTTGCCTCCGACCGCTCGGCAAAAAGCACGCTCTACTCGCGCCTGTATAACCTGATTGACCGCCAGCTGGCGACCAGAGAAGGAATGAGCTACCGCATTACTGACGCAGGTCGCCAGTGGCTGACACAAGCGCTGCCAACCAAAAAGGCGGACCCGCGTAAGGCGCTGCTCGATGCGGTAAAACGCTACAACGAGCAGCAAAAAGAGGTACTACGCGAACAGCTTTCCACCATGAACCCCTACAAGTTCGAGCATCTTGTGGCGCAGCTTCTTGAAGCGATGGGCTATGAAGAGGTCGAGGTCACCAAAGCCTCTGGCGATAAAGGCGTGGATGTGATTGGTAAGGTGCAGGTGGGCATCACCACCATTACCGAAGTGGTGCAGGTGAAGCGGATGCAGAACACCATTACCCGCCCGTATATCGATCAACTGCGCGGCGCACTGCCTTATCACAAAGCCATTCGCGGCACGCTGATCACCACCGGCAAGTTTGCTGCTAAATGCGCGGAAGCAGCGCTGTTTCCGGGGGCCGCCCCTATCACGCTGATTGACGGCGATCGCCTGCTGGAAATGTTGATAGAAAATAACGTTGGGATTCGACGCAGCAATGCGGTGGAGTTGCTGGACGTGGACTTACAATTATTCGACGAGCTGGAAATAGACTAAAGGGCGAATTTGGCCGCTTTTATCGCTACAATAGCGGCCAAATTTTTCCAGAACGAGTTCATCATGGCCAAAGCACCAACCAAAAAAGCCAAAGCAAAGAAAGGCTTTGAAGACACATTGTGGGATACCGCGAACCAGCTTCGCGGCAGCGTTGAATCCTCCGAATACAAGCACGTGGTGCTGAGCCTCGTGTTTCTGAAATTTATCAGCGATAAGTTTGAAGCCCGCCGTCAGAAGATGAAAGACGAGGGACAGGGCGATTTCCTTGAGATGGAAGTCTTCTATCAGCAGGACAACATCTTCTATCTGCCGGAAGAGGCGCGCTGGTCGTTCATCAAGCAGCACGCCAAGCAGGATGATATTGCCGTACGGATTGATACTGCCCTCTCCACCATTGAGAAGCGCAACCCAACGCTGAAAGGCGCGCTGCCGGACAACTACTTCAGCCGCCAGAATCTGGAAACCAAGAAGCTGGCGTCGCTTATCGACACCATCGATAACATCGAAACGCTGGCCCACGAAACCGACGTCGAAGCGCTGTCGAAAGAAGACCTGGTCGGTCGCGTGTACGAATACTTCCTCGGCAAGTTTGCCGCCACCGAAGGCAAAGGCGGCGGCGAGTTCTATACGCCAAAATGCGTGGTGACGCTGCTGACCGAAATGCTCGAACCGTTCCAGGGCAAAATTTATGACCCCTGCTGTGGCTCGGCGGGGATGTTTGTCCAGTCGGTGAAATTTGTCGAAAGCCATCAGGGGAAAAGCCGCGATATCGCCCTGTACGGTCAGGAGCTGACGGCCACCACTTACAAGCTGGCGAAGATGAACCTTGCGATTCGCGGCCTCTCCGCCAACATCGGCGAACGCCCGGCGGACACCTTCTTCAGCGATCAGCACCCGGACCTGAAAGCCGACTATATTCTGGCCAACCCGCCGTTTAACCTGAAAGACTGGCGCAACGATGCCGAACTGACCAAAGACCCGCGCTTTGCCGGCTACCGCACGCCGCCAACCGGTAACGCCAACTACGGCTGGATTTTGCATATGCTCTCCAAGCTGTCGGCCAACGGCACCGCCGGTTTTGTGCTGGCGAACGGATCGATGAGTTCCAACACCAGCGGCGAGGGCGAGATCCGCGCACAGATGATCGAAAACGATCTGATCGACTGCATGATTGCCCTTCCTGGCCAGCTATTCTTCACCACCCAGATCCCGGTGTGCCTGTGGTTTATGACCAAGTCGAAGGCAGCCGATCCGGCCAAAGGCTATCGCAACCGTCAGGGCGAAACGCTGTTTATCGATGCGCGTAATCTTGGCACCATGATGAACCGCACCACCAAAGAGCTGACGGCGGATGATATCGCCACCATCGCCGATACCTACCATGCCTGGCGCAGCACGCCAGAAGAGCTGGCCGAGCGCGTGAAACGCGGCGACAGCAAACTGGCGCAATACGAAGACCAGTCTGGATTCTGCACGGTCGCGACTATTGAAGAGATCAAGGCTAACGACTATGTGCTGACGCCGGGCCGCTACGTCGGTGCCGCCGAGCAGGAAGATGACGGCGTGGCATTTGAAACTAAAATGCGTGAGTTGTCGCAGACGTTGTTTGCGCAGATGAAGCAGGCGGAAGAACTGGATAACGCGATTCGCCAGAACCTGGAGGCGTTGGGTTATGGGGAGTAAGTGGAAAACCGTTCGTCTTGGTGACTACTGTATTAAGATTGGTAGTGGAGCTACCCCTAAAGGCGGTAATAGTGTTTACACTGATACCGGCAATACGTATTTTATTCGCAGCCAGAATGTTTATAACAATGGTTTTAATACTAATGGGCTAGTTTTTATTACTGATGAAGCAGCATTTAAACTTAAAAATGTAAATGTTCAGGAAAATGATGTTTTATTAAACATCACTGGCGACTCCGTTGCTCGCGTATGTATCGCCCCAGGAGCTTTTCTACCTGCTCGAGTTAACCAACATGTCGCTATAATTCGCCCTAAAAATGATGCATTTGACCCCCGTTTCCTTAGATATTTTTTATCAAGCCCCCACCAACAAACCCTGCTGTTAACACTTGCTAGTGCTGGTGCAACGAGAAATGCCTTAACAAAAGGAATGATTGAGGACTTACAAGTTCCCAAACCTCCTGTATATGCACAAAAATCTATTGCAAATGTATTAGATAGCTTTGATAAAAAGATAGAAAGTAATAATAAAATCAACCAAACCCTCGAACAAATGTCCCAAACCCTGTTCAAATCCTGGTTTGTGGATTTTGACCCGGTGATTGATAACGCGCTGGATGCGGGAAACCCAATCCCGGAAGCGCTGCAATCTCGCGCTGAGCTGCGTCAAAAAGTACGCAATAGTGCAGATTTCAAACCACTTCCGGCAGACATTCGTGCTCTGTTCCCGGCTGAATTTGAAGAAACAGAGTTGACCTACGCACCAAAAGGTTGGGTGACGAATCGGCTGGAAAATATTTTAGAGTTGGCTTACGGAAAAGCACTTAAAAAGACAGAAAGAACCAACGGTGATTATCCTGTTTATGGTTCTGGTGGTGTGGATGGAACCCATAATGAGTATCTTGTTAAAGGGCCTGGAATTATTGTTGGAAGGAAAGGTACTGTTGGTTCACTACATTGGGAAAACAAAGATTTTTACCCCATCGATACGGTGTTTTTCGTAAAACCAAAAGAATATTTTCCCCTTGTTTACTGCTATCAACTATTGAAGACACTGGGATTAGAAAATATGAATACCGATGCTGCTGTCCCTGGGTTGAACAGAAACAATGCTTATCGTCTTGAGGTCGTTACACCGACCCAACCCATCATTGCCAAATTTACAAATATAATTCAGGCAATCCAGTTTAAAATAGATTCAAACCATAATGAGACTGAGAATCTAACCGCCCTCCGTGACACCCTGCTCCCCAAACTTATCTCCGGCGAGCTGTCCCTGGAGGATCTGCCAGATTTAGTAACCCAAACCGAACCCGCATAACGCATTTTGCCCCTGAAAAATCAGGGGCTTTCTGGTAAGGTTTTCTCTGTTACAGGAACCCTTACCAGAAAATCAGCCAGGGCCGGAGCGAGATATGCATCTCACATTCAGTGAAGCGAAGTTAGAACAAACCATTATCGAACTGCTACAGGAACAGGGCTATCAGCACCTGATCGGCGATGATGTACCACGTTCCAGCCTCGATCAGGTAATTATCGAAGACGATCTTCGCTACTACCTCGCCGCGCGCTATCAGGCCGACGGCATCACCGAAGCGGAAATCCAGCGGCTGATCAAACAGTTCACCACCCTGCCCGCCTCCGATCTCTATGAAAGCAACAAAACCTTCTGTGCCTGGCTGGCCAACGGTTTCCTGTTCAAACGTGACGATCGCCAGCAGAAAGATCTCTATATCGAACTGCTCGACACCCGGCATCTGCCCGCCGCGCTGCGCGAACTGTTCGATACCGAAGAGGTTCCGCTGCAACAGGCCGCGGAAACATCGGCAAGTTATCATCTTACCCAGCCGCTGAACCGGGTAAAAATCGTTAATCAGCTGACCATCACCGGCAAAGAAAACCAGCCGCGCATTCCGGATGCGATTTTGTATATCAACGGCCTGCCGTTAGTGGTGTTTGAATTTAAAAGCGCAGTGCGCGAGCAGGAAGCCAATATTGGCGATGCGTATAAACAGCTCTGCACCCGCTATCGCCGCGATATTCCGCAGCTGTTTGTCTATAACGCGCTGTGCATTATCAGCGATGGGGTCAATAACCGCATGGGTAACCTGTTTGCGCCGTACGAGTATTTCTACTCGTGGCGCAAAGTCACCGGCAATGAAAACCGCGAGCAGGACGGCATCCCTTCCCTGCACTCGATGATTCAGGGGCTGTTTCACCCGGTCCGCCTGCTGGACGTGATCAAAAACTTTATCTGCTTCCCGGATAAAGCCAAACACGAAGTAAAAATCTGCTGCCGCTACCCACAGTACTATGCGGCGCGCAAGCTGTACTACAGCATCGAACGGGCGCGTAAACCTTTCGGCGACGGCAAGGGCGGCACCTACTTTGGCGCAACCGGCTGCGGCAAGAGCTACACCATGCAGTTCTTAACCCGCCTGCTGATGAAGAGTGTCGAGTTCGCCAGCCCGACGATCGTGCTGATCACCGACCGTACCGATCTGGACGATCAACTCTCGGCGCAGATGTGCAATGCCAAAAACTATATTGGCGACGACACCGTGGTGCCCGTCACCAGCCGCGACGATCTGCGGGAAAAACTAGCCGGTCGCAACAGCGGTGGCGTCTTTCTGACCACTATCCATAAATTTACCGAAGACACCGAGCTGCTCTCCGAGCGCAGCAATATCATCTGTATTTCCGATGAAGCGCACCGCAGCCAGGTCAACCTCGATCAGAAAGTGATCGTCGATAAAGAAAACGGCAAGGTGCGCAAAACTTACGGCTTCGCCAAATATCTGCACGACTCGCTGCCACAGGCCACCTACGTTGGTTTTACCGGCACCCCTATCGACGCCACGATGGAAGTCTTTGGCAACATCATCGACAGCTACACCATGACCGAATCCGTGCAGGATGAGATCACCGTACGCATTGTCTACGAAGGCCGCGCCGCGAAGGTCATCCTTGATGCCGGTAAGCTGGAAGAGGTGGAAAAGTACTACGCAGAGTGCGCTGACGCCGGTACCAACGAGTGGCAAATCGACGAGAGCAAAAAAGCCAGCGCCACCATGAACGCCATTCTCGGTGATGAAGACCGCCTGAAAGCGCTGGCGGAAGACTTTGCTAAACACTATGAAAAACGTGTCGCTGAAGGCTCCACAGTAAAAGGCAAGGCGATGTTTGTCTGCGCCAGCCGGGAGATTGCCTGGGATTTCTATCGTCATTTGAAAGACTTCCGTCCGGCATGGTTTGAAGTAAAACAGGCCCCCGATGGGGTTGAGCTTACTGAGCAAGAACAAAAAGAGCTGCCGCCGTCCGAAATGGTCAAAATGGTGATGACCCGCGGCAAAGATGATGACGCGAAACTGTACCACCTGCTGGGCAGTAAAGAGTACCGCAAAGAGCTGGATAAACAATTCAAAAACGCGAAGTCGAATTTCAAAATCGCCATCGTGGTGGACATGTGGTTGACCGGTTTTGATGTGCCGGAGCTGGACACCATTTATATCGATAAG
Organism: Citrobacter sp. Cc139; assembly: GCF_030334645.1. Lineage (NCBI taxonomy): Bacteria > Pseudomonadati > Pseudomonadota > Gammaproteobacteria > Enterobacterales > Enterobacteriaceae > Citrobacter > Citrobacter sp. Cc139. Next base: position 53,726 of record NZ_JAOWDM010000076.1, on the reverse strand, counting down.
CCGCTGCAAAAGCACAACCTGATCCAGACCATCTCCCGCGTCAACCGCAAGCTGGAAGGCAAAAGCAAAGGGCTGGTCGTCGACTATATCGGCATTAAGCGTCAGATGAACCAGGCGCTGGCGATGTATTCGCGCATCGATGCTACCAACTTTGAAGATATTCAGCAGTCGGTGATTGAGGTGAAAAACCATCTCGATCTGCTGGCGAAGCTGTTCCATGAATTCGACAGCCGCGCTTATTTCAGCGGCGAGCCACAGGCGCAGCTGGCCTGCCTGAACTACGCGGCAGAATTTGTTATGCGTACTCAGAAGACAGAGCGCCGCTTTATGGGGCTGGTGAAGCGCCTGAAAGCGGCCTATGACGTTTGCTGCGGCAGCGAGGCGCTGTCGCAGGCGGAGCGCGACCATATCCATTTTTATATTGCCGTGCGCTCCATCGTCTTCAAGCTCACTAAAGGCGACGCGCCTGATGTGACGCAGATGAACGCCCGCGTACGTGAGATGATTGCCGATGCGTTAAAGGCCGACGGTGTGGAAGAGCTGTTTTTCCTCGGCGACAAGAAAGCGGAGTCGATCGATATTTTCGACGACGATTATCTGGCGCGGATTAATAAGATCAAACTGCCGGCGACAAAAATTCAGCTGTTGCAAAAGCTGCTGGAAAAAGCCATCAGCGACTTTAAAAAGATCAACCAGCTGCAGGGGATCAACTTCACCCGCCGTTTCCAGTCGATTATGGATAAATATAACGAGCGCCGGGAAGATGACGTCCTCAACGGTGAAGAGTTTGATACTTTCAGCCAGGAGATGACCGATATTATCTACGATATTAAAACCGAAATGGGTACCTATGCCGAAATGGGGATTGATATCGAAGAGAAAGCTTTCTACGACATTCTGGCGCATATGCGCGATAAGTATCAGTTCACCTATGAAGACGACAAGATGCTGGCGCTGGCGAAAGAGATGAAGGCGGTGGTCGATAACACGTCAAAGTACCCGGACTGGAGCAAGCGTGATGATATTAAAGCCAAGCTGAAGGTGGAACTGATTCTGCTGCTGCACAAACATAAATTCCCACCGGTGGCGAATGATGATGTGTATATGGGCGTGCTGGCGCAGGCGGAGAATTTTAAACAGCATCATATTAACACACTGTATTAATGTCACTGCCGGATGGCGCGTTGCTTATCCGGCTTTCATTATATTTCCTGTCATTTTAATTCTCTCATCAATATTTCCAGTAGCGTCTTTATTATTGTCTATTTTTAGCTGGCTTTATTTTTATTTACTGGGTAGATTTACAGGTGTTATTTAACGCAAGGCACCCGTGCTGCAACACGAGCGCCTCGCTAATCACAATCACTATTCTCGGAAAATAGCCATCATGACTACCGTCCATTCTATTGCAGATCCGTGCGATCCAGAAGTCTCCCCGGCAAATAATCGTCTGGGTACCGTGACTTATGCGAGTCGTTATCCGGATTACACGCATGTTCCGGCAATTATTATGAAAGGCCAGTGGCTGGAAGCTGCCGGTTTCGCCACCGGCTGCAAATTCGATGTCAGAGTGATGCCCGGCTGCATTGTGCTGACGACAAAGCTGCCAGAGCCGGAAGAGCCCGCGTTATTGCAGTCGCTGCGTCGGGTGTGCAAGCTGTCCGCACGTAAGCAACAGCAGGTACAGGAGTTTATCGACGTGATTTCGGCGAAGCCGCGCAAGCAGGGATAACTTCTAAGATGCCAGACGGCGCTAAAGTATAGATTCGCGTTTGTGCCGGGTGGCGGCTACGCCTTACCCGGCCTACATATATAGCGATATCAATATGTTGCGCATATTTCATGTGGGCCTGATAAGCGAAGCGCCATCAGGCACTGATTTATCATCAGCCTCACGGCTTCTGCGGGTCGCTTGTTCAAACCTTAAGCGATAACTCAGATCTCGCCATTTAAATTGCCTTATTAAATGGAACAGAATTTTCGACAGTATTGATCATAACCGCAATACACCGTTTCCCTTCTGCCGTTTTGATCTTATACATTTCCCTGATGGAGTTAACAAATAGCTTATTCATTTCTTCTTCTGACTCAGGGAAAGAGGCAAATGCACATATCTGCTCAATAGTCAGCAATGGTCTCTTATCGTTGAGAATAGCCAGAACACCGGCGGGGTTATGTGGAATGGCTTCAGATACCGCCCCCTGCAAATCTTCCGCCGTACTGGCATCTACTCCGGATTCCAGAGCACTGGCCAGCGTTAACCAGTCATTATTACCTTTGCTAATTTCAGGAATAATATGGTTCCACCATTCTGATTCATTGTCATTATAAAGTGTGTGTACAACAGCATTTGCTCCTTTTTCATTTATCATCTGCAGAAGCTGAGGTGCAGTATGCTCTGCAGCGCAGGAAGCACCAGAAAGCATAAATAGAAAGAAGGTAACAATAAATTTCACTGTCTTATCCATTCATAATGACACATCGTTTAAAATATAATGATCGTAGAATTAAATTTGTTCATAAGTTCACAATTATTAAAATTCAGAATATTTATAATTTATATGCTTTTATTTCTCGAACAAATAAACCATATTCTGAATAATTAGATAAAGGTGAAACAGCAGGTAATCTGAAAAACGCCCGGTGGCGCTGCGCTTACCGGGCCTACAAACCTTCTTCTGTAGGCCGGATAAGGCGTTTACGCCGCCATCCGGCACTTCCCCCCCACTCACTCGGTGATCACAAACCGCGTCGCGGCAAAGCAGTTCAACACCCGGTGCACCAGAAATACCATGGTTAGCGTTGCCACCAGCGCGACGGTGACGGAGGTGATGCGGTACAGATCGCTGAATACCAGGTCCTGATCCGGGTGCAGGTTCTGGCCAAACATAATGCCGATGGTGGTGATGCTGGCAAACCCCACGCCCGCGCCGACTTTTTCCATTACGTGCAGGCGGGCGCTGAATGCCAGCCCGAGGCCGATCAGCGGCATCATCAGCACCATATGGTTGCTGAAATCGTAGATAAGCAGCTGCACCAGCAGAATATACAGACAGGCCAGCACCACGCCGACCACACGCCAGATCGAGCTGATCACCGCCCCGCGATAGTGCATCGGGAACAGGATCAAAATGCCCGCCATCAGCGCCGACAGCGAATCACTCAAATCGCAGATCTGGAAGACCACAAAAATCATCGTCGCCACCGTGCCGGAAAGCAGCGACTCGTGGCGCACCCGGGCGGCATCTTTTTCAATGCGCGGCGGCGGCTGGCGGGGTTCCACGTCCGGGATCAGATAATGCAGCAGCGCGCTCAGCGCCACCGCCATGACGCAGGCCTCCATATTGGAGAACATCAGCGTATGCCAGTTGGTGGTGGGATAGCTCATAAAATTGAGCATCGTGCTCTGGCATACCACGCCCATCGAACCGAGCAGAAACAGTGGCCCTTTGCTCATAAAACGAAAACGCATCACGTACAGGCCGAACACCACCAGCGTCATGATCAGCGGCCACTGTGAGAGATAGCCGACAATCAGCACCATTTCAACACAGTTTACTGCCGCGCTGAACACAAACTGTTTTGCCACATGGCGGTTGAATACCGGCACCAGCGACAGCAGCATCAGCGGATAAACCACAAAGAACACGCCGTACTGCACGTTGTAGAAGGTTGAGATGCTCAGCGCGATTGTCCCGGCAACGGAGATACGCAGGGTCTGGCGAAAATCATTGGCGGTGTAGACAATATTCCCGTGCGGCGTAAAGACGTGGGCCAGCGTGTTAATAGACATAATGCAGCCAGCTAACAAGGTGGATTTGCGCCCCGGCAAAGGTACGGGCGAACATCCCCTCGCTGTTATACAGCTGTACCGTGGCGCGCGCCCCGGTCGGTAACGGCGTGTCGAGGGGTTCTTTCAGCGCCACATGAATACGCATACGCTGGGCATCGCGTACCCAACGGGTGGACTGTTCCGGCTGCGACAGCTGGCCGTTAACCTGCTCCTGGCCAGCCAGAATACCGGCATCGCTGCTGGTAACGCGGGCAGAAAAAACCTTGCCCGGCATGGCGTCGAACACCACGGCGGCCTCGGTATCCACGCGAGTGTGGCGCAGGCTTTTCTCGCGAAAGTCGGCCACGATATCGGTCTGGTGGCTGACCAGCGCCAGCAGTGGCGTGGCGGCGGTGGCGTACAGTCCGGGGCTAAGCTGGAGATTGCTTACCGTGCCATCAGTTTCTGCATACACTTTGCTCCAGCCAAGGTTCAACTGCGCCTCTTCCAGCGCGTTACGGTATTTTTGCAGCGTCACGTTGCGCTTGTCATCGCGCTCGCCACGCTGGATAAGCAGGTTCTGAATACTGGCGTTGAGCGCCGCCACCGACTGCTCGCTGGTCTGCCAGGCAGTGCGCACCTTGTCGAGATCGGATTGCGATACATTCTGCATGGCGCTCAGGCGTTGATAGCGATCAAAGGTGGTCTTATCGTTACGGGCATTGAATTGCGCGGTGCGCAGGTTGGCACGCGCAGAGGCGATCTGCGCATCCAACTGTTGGTTGCTCAGCTTCGCCTGCTCAAGAGCAATCAGCGCCGCCTCGACCTTATTGATAAACGGCGTCGGATCCAGTTCGTACAGCAAATCGCCCTTTTTCACCCGGCTATTGTTATGTACATGCACCTGCGAGACATAGCCGGAAACACGTGAGGAAACAGGCGTTACCACGCGCATTACTGTGGAGTCCGGCGTCAGCGGGATCCAGATATCGGCAACGATAAACCAGGCGAATATTACCAGGAAAGCAGCAATACTCACCCTTACCCAACGGGCAAATTTTTGTTCTGGGGTCATCATAGTTTTTTAGTGTTGATTGTCTTCTTCGCGGATTGTCCGCAAATTGCAGGCTAGTTGATTTAACGTCGTGCTAAAGGCGGCAAGCTCCGCTTCAGGAATGGTACGGGTGACGCGATGCTGGTATGTCTCAATCACCCGGTTAAGTTCTTCCAGTCTTGCGCGGCCCTGCGCGGTCAGCGTTAACAGTCGGATGCGTTTGTCATAAGGCGATGTGGAACGCAGCAGGTAGCCCTGCTTTTCCAGTAGTGTGAGGGTGCGCATCAGCGGCGGCAGTTCAATGCCCTGCACCTGGGCCAGTTCACTGACCGAGACGTTGTCTCCCAGTTGATACAGCTGCATCAATACCGTCCAGCTTGATTGCGTCAGGCCTGTATCGGTGATGGCAGCATCAATAATGGCCCGCCACTGGCGTACCACCATCGCCATGCGCATCCCCATCGGACGCCGGGCAAACAGTTCATCTTCAGTCATGTTTCTTTTTCCTCATCGCTGAGAAGAAAATAATACTTATCAGGATAAGTATCAAGAAACAGACTATCAACAAGCATGAATTGATAAACACCGTGAATATAAAAGAGGCCGGATGCGCTAACACCCAGCCTCTGTCGATAGAAAATAATTACTCCACCTGATCGCGTCGCAGCCCGACATCACGCAGCCGCTCATCGCTCATCTGTTGCAACAGACACCGCGTTTGCGCCCGTAGCCGCCATGCTTTGTATGCTCGCCAGATCAGTACAAACCCAATGAACGGCTGCTTTGCTTTATTCTCATGAAATTCCATACCTTGCCTCCCGCCTTGCCAGAGGCTTTATCTTCACGGATTTGGGCCTGAACAATACAGACTCACAAAGTACTTTTATTTAACATACAGATTGGTTAAAAAGAGTTCTGCATCGCTTTTTTCACGCCAATCTGTACTGGTTTTTTTATCTGTATGGTACCCATGAGGGATACAGCATGACGCGTTACCAACATCTGGCCAATCTGCTGGCCGAACGCATTGAGCAGGGGCTGTATCGCCATGGCGAAAAATTGCCTTCGGTGCGCAGCCTGAGTCAGGAGCATGGGGTCAGTATCAGTACCGTCCAGCAGGCATATCAGACGCTGGAACAACTACAGCTGATCACGCCGCAGCCGCGTTCCGGTTATTTTGTCGCGCCACAAAAAGCACAACCGCCGGTGCCGCCGATGTCGCGTCCGGTGCAGCGTCCGGTCGAGATAACCCAGTGGGATCAGGTGCTGGACATGCTGGCAGGTCATGCGGACAAATCGATAATCCCTTTTAGCAGTGGCGTGCCCGATATCAATCAACCCAGCCTGAAGCCACTGTGGCGCGAACTCAGCCGCGTGGCGCAGCATAATCTCAAGGCGGTTCTGGGCTACGATGAATTACCTGGCTGTCGGGAATTGCGTCAACAGATTGCCCGGCTCATGCTGGACGGCGGTTCGATCGTCAATGCGGATGATATTGTGATCACTAATGGCAGCCAGAGCGGAATGTCGCTGGCGCTGCTAACGGTCTGCCAGCCTGGCGATATTGTCGCCGTTGAATCTCCCGCCTACTACGGCACAATGCAGCTGCTACGTGGATTAGGGATCAAAGTTATTGAGATCCCGACCGATCCGGATGCCGGGATCAGCATTGAAGCGCTGGAACTGGCGCTGGATCAGTGGCCGATTAAAGGGGTGATCCTGGTTCCTAACTGCAACAACCCGCTCGGCTTTATTATGCCGGATGCGCGTAAACGCGCTGTGCTCGCCCTCGCCCAGCAGCACGATATTGTTATTTTTGAAGATGATGTGTACGGAGAGCTGGCTACAGAATATCCACGTCCGCGCACAATCCATTCCTGGGACAGCGACGGTCGGGTGCTACTGTGCAGCTCATTTACCAAATCCGTGGCGCCGGGATTGCGCGTCGGTTGGGTTATTCCCGGTCGTTATCATGATAAATTTCTGCACATGAAATATGCCGTCATCGGCACTAACGTTCCTGCTACACAACTGGCGGCCGCCACCTTCGTGCGCGAGGGGCATTATCATCGTCATGTTCGCCGCATGCGTCAGATCTACCAGCGGAATATGGAGATCTATACCTGCTGGGTACGGGAATATTTCCCCTGCGGGATCTGCGTCACCCGGCCGAAAGGTGGCTTTATGCTGTGGGTTGAATTACCACAGCAGGTCGATATGGTCTGCGTTGCCAAACAGCTCTGTCGCCTGAAAATCCAGGTCGCGCCTGGCTCGCTATTCTCCGCATCCGGTAAATACCGCAACTGCGTACGCATCAATTGTGCGTTGCCGCCAGACGAGAAACATCGGGAAGTCATGCAAAAGCTCGGCGAGGCGGTAAAGGTGGCGATAGAGTAAGTCGGTATACCCGGCTTCGCCCCTGTCTAGTGGCTTAACCCCTGGATATCCTCAGCGGAAAGTCGGGTAATTTTTTGTACCGTGCTGATATCGATGCCATCTGCCAGCATGGTGCAAGCAATACGGAGCGCCTCAGTTCGCTGCCCCTCTATCAGCCCTTCTTGTTTACCTTCTTGTTTACCTTCCTGCAGACCTTTTAGCCATCCTTTTTGAAAACCTGCCTCATGCAATCTGTCCGCGATCGTCATCAAATGCTCCTTATGCTGCGGTGAACGTTCAGCGACCCCACGAATAAACTCACTGAATCGAGGTGCATCGCCAGTTTGCAAAATATAATTAAACAGTGTCTTTATCTGGCTGTCATTAGTCAGTCCAGTAAGTAGCAGGGAAACAATTTGTTCAACAAGCCCCATAAGGACGCCCCCCCCTCACCTGCAACTTTCTCTCTTTGCGAGGCGATTTCAGAGATAAAAACGTCCCTTTGTAACGTCCGCATTTATCTGGAACGTATCACGCAGAATCACGACCTCAATGCACATTCCCGCTTTTTCATCGCACACCCTGTGCTATAACAAATCATCACTTTCATGGAGGGCGAGATGTGACGCATACCCGGGATATTCCACAATCGTTCTGGCGTGACGCGCAGTTGCCGTGGCTGGAGCTGCGTAGCACCTGGCGTAGTCATCAAGCCTATAAACGTCATCATCATTCTCAGCTCTCGGTTGGAGCGATTCTTGAAGGTGAGACGTGCTGCCAGTGTGATGGCAAAGAATACCTCCTGAGCTCAGGCGACCTCATTGTGATCCCATCGCTGGCACCTCACAGCTGTAACCCCGTTAATGGGCGGTTTCGCAGTTACCATATGCTCTATCTTGATGCGCGGTGGTGCCTGGCCCATCTGCCTGCGCTGAGCAGCAATCAGCAGCTTTACCCACGCAATCCCGTTATCCGCGATCCGCAATTATTCCAGCGCTATTTGCGCCTCGTGGTGCTCATGCAGCGGCAACAAACGACACAGATAACCGATGCCGCGCAGGCACTGCTGCGCTCGCTGCCGTTGCAATCGGTAAAAGCGGAAAACCTTAGCGCTGCCAGCGCGTATCTGCGTGAACGGTTGCAGTCCTGTTTGTTTGCGCCCCCCTCGCTGGACGATCTGGCTTATGAATGCCACATGCGTAAAGAGACGCTGATCCGTAACTTTAAGCAGGACACCGGCCTGACGCCGGGGAGTTATCTGAATATCCTGAGAGTTAACTATGCCCGCCAGCGGCTGCGTGCCGGGGACGAAATTGCGGATGTCGGCTACCAGAGCGGGTTTGCCGACCAGAGCCATTTCCATCGCACCTTTGTGCGCTACACCGCGGCTACACCGCGTCAGTATGCATTAGGACGATCAATATCAGACAATAATTAGCGCGGCATCAGGCGTAGGGTGAACTCGGATTCCTTCTCTGAGGTCACTATGTCACTGCTTGCTGAACTTTTTCCGTCTGCGTTTCCCGCGTTGGCACTGGCGCATTTTGTCGCACTCCTCAGCCCGGGTCCGGACTTCTTTTTACTGGTCGGCTATGCCGTACGTTACCGGATGCGCGGCAGCGCCGGGCTGTGCGTGGGGATCGCCATCGGCAACGGGCTGTATATCCTGCTGGCGATTATCGGTTGGGGGATCCTGCGTCAGCTTCCTCTGCTGTTTACAGTTATTGAGCTATTGGGCGCACTCTATTTATTGTGGATTGGCAGCCTGCTGATACGCAGCCGCCCACAAACACTGACCGGAGCAGACGCCCAGTCGACCTGTCCAGGGTTTGGCAAACAGCTGCTGCTGGGGTTAGCTTCGTCACTATTCAACCCTAAAAATGCGTTGTTTTATCTGGCGCTAATGACCGCCCTGCTCGGCCCGTCGGTGACGTTGCTGCAACAAAGCATGAGCGGGATATGGATGACCAGCGTGGTGCTGTTCTGGGATCTGCTGATCGTCATGTTCATCGGTTTACCGCAGATCCAGCGACGCTTAACCAGAGGAATATTGTGGGTAGAGCGTATCGCCGGCGGCGTACTGATCATCTTCGGTTGTGCCATCGCGCTGCGTTTTTTGCAAAACATCTTACTCTGATAAACGTGGCGATTTTCTGCAAATAAACCGGATAAACTCGTTTAATTAATATCCAATCCACATTACACTGCAAATGGTTGCTACCCGTTCAACTTACTCTTCTTGAGGTGCGATGTGCTGATTGTTACCTGTAATCGTTACGCTTTCTGACCCTGCGTTAGTGAGCGTTTCTCCTGTTTGCGCTTCACGCCGACAGCGTTTTTGATTACATGAAATTCAGTACATTTGCAGTCTGCTTTTATTCTGTCATCGACCTGACGTCTTAAAGACGGTATTGAATTTCGTTATTCCCGTTGAGGGTTTTCTCCCGACAAGGAGCTGTTTTATGCAACGGATTCTCGCGTTTTTCTCCCAACGCGCTACGACGCTATTTTTTCCTATTGCGTTGATTTTGTATGATTTCGCCGCCTATCTGTCGACGGACTTGATCCAGCCCGGCATCATTAATGTCGTACGCGATTTCAACGCCGATGTCAGTCTGGCGCCCGCGGCGGTCAGTCTCTATCTGGCTGGTGGTATGGCGCTGCAATGGTTGTTAGGACCGCTTTCCGATCGGATTGGCCGCCGTCCGGTACTGATTGCGGGAGCGCTAATTTTTACGCTCGCCTGCGCTGCCACATTGTTCACCACCTCGATGACGCAATTTCTGGTTGCCCGTTTTGTGCAGGGCACCAGCATCTGTTTTATCGCCACCGTCGGCTATGTCACGGTGCAGGAGGCATTTGGGCAAACAAAGGCTATTAAGCTGATGGCGGTAATCACCTCCATTGTGCTGGTAGCGCCGGTTATCGGCCCGCTTTCCGGAGCAGCGCTGATGCATTTTGTACACTGGAAGATCTTGTTTGCCATTATCGCCGTCATGGGGCTTATCGCACTCATTGGACTCACGTTAGCAATGCCAGAAACCGTCCAGCGTGGCGCGGTGCCATTCAGTGCGCGCAGCGTCTTACGTGATTTTCGCGACGTTTTCCGCAACCGGGTGTTCCTGTTTGGCGCAGCCACGCTGTCGTTGAGCTATATCCCGATGATGAGTTGGGTGGCAGTCTCACCGGTGATCCTCATTGATGCTGGCGGCATGACCACATCCCAGTTTGCCTGGGCGCAGGCGCCGGTGTTTGGCGCGGTGATCGTCGCCAATATGGTGGTCGTCCGCTTCGTGAAGGATCCGACCCGGCCACGCTTTATCTGGCGAGCGGTTCCCATTCAGTTGAGCGGGCTGGCGGTATTGATTGCTGGCAATTTACTGTGGCCGCACGTGTGGTTGTGGTCAGTACTGGGGACCAGCCTGTATGCGTTTGGCATTGGAATGATCTTCCCAACGTTATTTCGCTTTACACTATTTTCCAACAACTTACCGAAGGGTACGGTTTCGGCGTCGTTGAATATGGTGATCCTGACGGTGATGGCGGTTTCTGTCGAAATTGGGCGTTGGTTATGGTTCAACGGCGGCAGGATTTCGTTTCATCTGCTGGCGGTGGTGGCAGGTATTGCCGTCGTGTTCACGCTGGCAGGCTTACTGAAGCGCGTACGTCAGCATGAGGCAACCGCATTAGCCGCAGAGAGTTAACCTTCTACGAACTGCCCCCATTCGTGAACACTGATATTGTGTTTAGCGGTTGGGGGCAATCCATCATTGTGCATCTACTTTTAATCATCTGACAAGAGATAACGGAACTTCCGCATCGGGTTCATGCGTGATCCGATTACGCAGGTCGCGACGAATCATTTCAATGACCCAAAACCAGAAAATATGTCCAATAATTTCCGACACATATTCATCAAATGGTAGCTGAGGCAAGGGCGGCGAAAGATGAAGGGCGGGAATGAAGATGCCATGAACTGCCACCGTCACGATTAAACCTGCCAGTACCCCCTGCCAAAGTTTAACTTTTGGAAAAATTTCAGCGGCAACGCAATATCCGACTGCAAACACTAATGAAAATATGATGTGCGTGACCATAACCGGATTAATCACATGTTCAGAAAAGGTATAGACCGTTTGCGTGGGGTCAATCCCTAAATAGTCTCTGAGAAAAAGGTACGGAGGATTAAACTCATTTCTTCCCAGAGAAAATGTCCTGGGTGGAAGCGGAACTTCGGCCCCCCACTTAACAAATGCAGAAAGTACGCCAGAAACGATGCCGACTAACACGGCAACGCCATAATGGCGGCGTTCAGTTGGTGTCCTCGTGAATAAATCTTTCAGCTTCATAACTCATCATCCCCTCTGTGCCAGTAACCCTAAAAATCAGTAACTATGCTATCCAGGAGGGATGATAAAAATCGTGATTAAGATTATCCTTGATAAAAAATGATCTAAAATGACTAATTATGAGTTAATTTGATTGTAAATATAACGTCACTGCCTATGTCATGCAGGCGTTTTATCCGGCCTACTGGCTTACATAGGCCGGATAAGGATCAACGCCATCCGGCAGCGAGTCTGTCACCTCACGCGATGCGCGCAAACCCCGCTTCCAGATCGGCAATCAGATCGTCAACATCTTCCAGACCAATATGCACCCTGACCAGCGTGCCGCTGAAATCAACCTCTCCGGCCAGGCGAATGCTGTTCAGTTCTTCCGGTTGATTCGCCAGAATGAGTGACTCAAAACCGCCCCAAGAATAAGCCATATGGAACAGCGAGAAATTATCGAGGAAATTCGCCATCTGCTCGTCGGTCAGTCTCTTTTTCAGCACAAACGAAAACAGGCCTGAACTTCCGGCAAAGTCACGTTGAAAATACTCGTGTCCCGGACATTCCGCTAATGCAGGATGATTCACCCGCGCCACTTCCGGCCTTGCCGACAGCCAGCGAGCAATGTGAATACTGCTCTCCTGATGCTGCTTCAGACGTACCGCCAGCGTACGTAATCCTCGGCTACCGTTGTAGGCTGTGTCGGCATCCAGCGTTTGCCCCATCAGATAGGAGTTCTCTCGCAAACGGTCCCAGCAGCGGGCGTTAGACACCGCTGTTCCCAGCATGCCATCCGAATGGCCTATGGTGTACTTGGTACCTGCCTGAATGGAAATATCCACCCCGAAATCCAGTGCTTTGAAGAGAACACCCGCCGCCCAGGTATTGTCGATCATAATGACAATCTCCGGATTCACCGCGCGGATAGCCTTCACCATTCCCGGTACATCCTGGACTTCCATCGTGATAGAACTTGGTGATTCGAGGAACACCACCTTCGTTTCCGGACGCAGAAGATCAACGATCCCAGCCCCAATCAACGGATCGTAATACGTTGTTTCCACGTTAAATTTACTCAGGATCTTATTGCAAAAATCCTGAGTTGGCTCATAGGCCGCGCCCGTCATCAAAATATGATCGCCGCTTTGGACGAATGCCAGAATCGCATTGGTCACCGCTGCAGCTCCACACGGATACAGCGCGCAGCCGACACCGCCTTCCAGCTCACTCATGGCTTTCTGGAAGGCAAAATGCGTATAGGTTCCGCGACGACCGTAAAACAGTTCGCCGTTAGCACGGTTGGCGGTGGCAAATTTCTTATCCTTCACGGTATCGAACACCAGCGAAGAGGCGCGTTGGATCACCGGATTCACCGCTCCCTGGGTATAGCGTTTGTCGCGACCAGCAACGACCAGGTGCGTTTCAAGCTTCATAGCGTCTTTCATAACTTCTCCTGTTCTTAATCCGTGTGAAAACCTATACCACCGCAGCAGTAGAGTTTATTTCAGTGTTGGTCTGCTTTTTTCCAGCGAACCGTTCGACAATCTGTGCCGCGTTCAAATCATGGATGACGTTAATCAATGTAGCTGGCGCATCGGTAATGGTGCCCAGTACCACCAGCATCGGGATCGCTTCCATCGGCAGACCCAACGTGGTGACGATAAAGATCTCGCCAAGGAATGCCCCACCGGGTACGCCGCCGACGATAATGGCGGAGAGCACCGCAATCAGCATCGTCAGGAAGAAGGTTTCGGTGGTGAACTCCATACCCAGCACGGAATAGATAAAGACAATTTTCAGTGCGGCTATCATCGCCACGCCGCCTTTATTCAGGTTCACCAGCAGCGGAATGGAGACATCAACGATTTCCGGGTTGATCCCCATCGCTTTACCGGCGCGCAGCGTCACCGGGAGCGTACCCAGCGAAGAACAGGTCCCCAGCGCGGTTGCAGAGGGTTCAATCGCGTTACGCCAAAAGGCTTTCACCGCCGGAATACCGCCGCCAATGTACGAATAGAGAATAGAGCCAAAAACAAAGTAGACCAGCGTAGCAACCATAAACAGGCCAATGGCGCGGGCAAAGGTTAGCAGCAGAGCAGAGTCCTGGCTGGCCATGGTGGCGGCGAAGTAGCAGCCCAGACCAATCGGCGCAACCTTCATGATGATTGAGACGATCTTCATGATCACCGTGTTGGCATCCTCCAGCAGTGAAGCAATGCGTTTCCCTGCCTGATCCGACTGGCCAATCGCCACACCCGCAATGATCGCCATCACGATCAGCGCCAGGATATTGGACTTAGAAAACAGTCCAATAAAGTCGCTGGTGGTAATCATGCTTACAAAATCCATCTTGCCGCTACCCGCCTGTACGGACTGCGAGAGATCGATAGTGACGCCCTGCGCCGGGTTATACCAGAGCGCCAGCGCGACGATCCCGGCCGCCGGAATAAAGGCCATCGCGATCGAAACAATAAAGATAATCGCCATAATGCGCCCCAGCCTTTTCAGGTCGGTCATACTGGCGATCGAAGACATAACGCTGATCCCCACCAGCGGCACAATAATCATAAATAACAGGTTTAAGAATATCTGACCTATTGGCTGGAGCTTACCTGCCAACGATGGGGCATAAATACCTAATAAGCCGCCAATCACCAGAGCAACTAACAAAATAATCGACGATCTGTAGGGTTCGAGTCGTGACCACATAATCGGTACCTTTAGAATAATAATTAATGAGATTAAATTCACAATGTGATGAGTTGCCGTTGCGCCTCCTGTTATTTTGTGACGTAACTCACCTAAGTTGTTATTTTTTCATTTTGCCAGCAAGTTGTTTCCTGTGATTCAATAGTTGCATGTTTAAAAGCCGAATGTAACGGCCTATTCGTACCGTTTTTGCAAATCACTTGTGAATTAAAGGAAACTATGAGTACGCCGATTTCACTCAAGCATCTGGAATTTTTTACGAAAATCGTCGATTGCGGGGGGCTGTCAGAAGCCGCGGCGCAGCTCAATGTCTCGCCGTCTGCGGTCAGTAAAAGCCTGGCCGCGATGGAAGACACGCTGGGGACGACGTTAATTAAACGCACCACCCGCAGTATTACCCTGACCGACGCCGGGCAATATCTCTTCAACCGCGCTAATAAGCTTTTGAAAGAATTCGATGAAACGCTGAATACCACTTCCGGTTATTACCACAGTCCACAGGGTGAATTACGTATAACCTGCTCAATTGCGTTTGGTTATTCCCGACTGGTGAACCTGGTGGATAAATATCGCGCTCAGTTCCCGGATGTGAATTTATATATCGATCTCAACGATAACTTCGTGAATCTGAACGAAACGGATTTCGACATCGCTCTGCGCATTTCTACCGCGCCGCCGCAGAACTATGCCATGCGCAAGCTGGTGCCTGTCCGCTGGGCGTACTGCGCCTCACCCGGCTACCTTGCCAAAAAAGGCATGCCCCAGCGCCGCAGCGATCTGGTCAACCATGATTGCCTGGTGTATCCGGGTCTCACGCCAGTGCTGAAAGTGGCTGATGAACAGGATCGTCTGCATCAGCTCAAACTGCATATGCCGATCCAGGCCAATAGCAGCCTGGTATTACTGAAGTCGGTACTGGAGGATCAGGGCGTGGCGTACTTGCCGACCTACCTGATTGGCGATCATATTCAAAAAGAAGAAATAACACCGTTGATGCTCGACGGCACGATTACCTGTGAAACTCATGCTCTGTATGCGCTCTATTTTCCCAGTAAGTACAGCAACCCCAAGGTACGATCGTTTATCGATTTTCTGGTAGCGGAACTCGGTCCCTTACCTGCATGGGACAACTGGATCCCGGAGTAAGATCTGGTCGCCTAAAAACGAGGGCCGCACCACATTTTTTGCACGATCCTGTCGTCTGGCTCTATTCTTAAGCCTATGAATAAAATTGCTGAACTCAAACGCGCCAAACGACTGGCGCTCTCATTGCTGCTGATTGCCGCCGCCACTTTCGTTATCACGCTGTTTCTGCCGCCTAACTTCTGGGTACTCGGAATCAAAGCGATCGCCGAAGCGGCGATGGTCGGCGCACTGGCGGACTGGTTTGCCGTGGTGGCGCTTTTTCGCCGGGTGCCGATCCCTTTTATCTCGCAACATACGGCGATTATCCCACGCAATAAGGATCGGATCGGGGAAAATCTCGGTCAGTTTGTGCAGGAAAAATTTCTCGACACTCAGTCCCTGGTCACGCTGATCCGCCGCCATGAACCGGCGCTGTTGATCGGGAACTGGTTCAGCCAGCCGGAAAACGCCCGGCGTATTGGCCAGCACCTGCTGCAAATTATGAGCGGTTTTCTCGAACTGACCGACGACGCCCGCATTCAGCGGCTGATCAAGCGGGCAGTGCACAAGGCCATCGATAAGGTTGATCTCTCTGAAACCAGCGCATTGATGCTGGAAAGCATGACCAAAAACAATCGCCATCAGGTGCTGCTCGACACGCTGATCGCCCAACTGATCGCTCTGCTGCAACGCGATAGCTCGCGGGCATTTATCGCCCGGCAGATCGTGCACTGGCTGGAGACCGAACATCCACTGAAAGCGAAGATCCTGCCGACAGAATGGCTGGGCGAGCACAGCGCCGAACTGGTTTCTGACGCCGTAAACTCTTTGCTGGATGACATCAGCCACGATCGCGCCCATCAGATCCGCCACGCCTTCGATCGCGCGACGTTTAAGCTCATCGATAAGCTCAAACACGATCCGGAAATGGCCGTGCGAGCGGAAAGCCTCAAAAGCTATCTGAAAGAAGACGAAGCCTTCAACCGTTATCTCGGCGAGCTGTGGGCAGACCTGCGTCAGTGGCTGAAAACCGATATCAACGCCGATGATTCTCGCGTGAAGCAGCGCATTGCCAATGCCGGGCAGTGGTTCGGCGAAACGCTGGTTGCCGACAGCGCCCTGCGCGCTTCATTGAATGGGCATCTGGAGCAGGCCGCGCATAAGGTTGCGCCGGAGTTCGCCGCCTTCCTGACGCGCCACATTAGCGACACGGTGAAAAGCTGGGATGCGCGCGATATGTCACAGCAAATTGAGCTAAACATTGGCAAAGATTTGCAGTTTATTCGCGTCAACGGCACGCTGGTCGGCGGTTCTATTGGGCTGCTGTTATATCTGCTGTCGCAAATACCTTCCCTGCTGACGCTGGCGAATCTTTAAGGGCATCACCTTGCTGGTGATGCCACTCGCCCGTCAACTTAGCGTGCCGCGCAATATTAATCTGCTGGGAAGCGGCGCTCAGGCCATCATTAGCACCGCGCTGTGTGATGCCGTTGCGTTGTTTTTTGCTGCGATTATCAGTCTCACGCAATGATATAAACAGCGATTCGGCAACCCTAAATAAAGAACAAAATACCCACCAGGAAAATTAAAATTCACAACCGTTAATTTATAAACTCACTTTAAAATGCGTAAAAATGGACACGTTAATTCAACATCAACACCATCTTCAGAAAACACATATATTCTGGTTTAAAAAAAATCGCCCGCTTTAATAATCCTGATCGGTTTAATTTGCTCCTTTAAAAGCAGGCAGATGTAAAAAAGCGTCTTACAAAAGACGCCTTTTACATATTATCACAACAAATTAGAACTGATAGGTCAGACCCGCAACAACCTGGTTGTCGCCGTCAGCGCCATCAAGCAGGTTAATTTTATAACCTACATCAGCAACCATATTTTTGTTGAAGTAGTAGTCTGTACCCAGCGCCACATATTCGGTCAGGTCATTATTATTGTTGTCACGCGTATGGACGTAAGCCACGTTCGGACGCAGACCAAAATCAAACACATACGCAGCCATCGCTTCAAAGTGCTCAGCTTTGTCCGCATCCTGAATCAGGTTGTGGGACTCACCGTACATCGTCGCTACGTAGATGGCGTTAGCATCATACTTCAGGCCAGCACCCCAGAACTCTGCGTTTTCACCATCCCAACCATTCTGTTTCTGCTGAGCAGTCACAGAACTGGTGGTGTAGGCCGCAATCGCAGACACGCCGGAATCGGCGATATTATCGTAGCCCAGGGAGAAGCCGTAGCCATTGCCATGCTGTTTCGTTGGATCCTTATCGGTATCATCCTGACCCTGATATTGCGCGCCAAGGCTCAGGCCATCAACGGCACCAAACAGATTTTTGGTGCGGAGTGTTGCAACGCCAGAAGTGCGTGTAGTAAGGAAGCGGTCAGTATTTTCATAGGAGTCACCGCCGAACTCTGAAAGAGTGTCAGTGTAAGCTCCCACGTCGTAAGCGATACCGTAGTTACGACCGTAGTCAAAGCTAACGTCATGGCCATAATCCAGACCAGCAAACGCCAGACGTGTATTAACACCATTCTGAGAACCTTCTGCTTTAGCGGCATCAAACTGACTTTCAAACTGACCATAGCCAGTCAGTTGATCGTTGATTTGAGTCTCACCGCGAAAACCCAGACGTGCGTAGGTGCCGTCAGCATCGGTGCCGTCAGTCCAGGAGTGGACCGCTTTTACTTTGCCGTACAAATCAAGTTTGTTGCCATCTTTATTATAAATTTCCGCTGCATGAGCGGAAGTGATGCCTAATGCCATCACTGCTAATACCACTGCTGACTTTTTCATATTTTTACTCACTTTTAATTGTGAATTTTGCTATCAACTTTGTTATGAAGGCAGAAAGCCCTCATAAAAAAGCCCCCTGAATACCAAGGGGAGAAATCAAAAACACACCAATAAAGGCAATAATGAAGTGGCAATAAATAATTCACTACTCAGATTTCATTCAAAATCCGGAATAAGGTCAGCCAGGTTTACTCTTGATTCTCACCCTGGTTAATAGAGCGATGTAGCATTAACGCCTCAGCGATAATATCTTGTTTACTTTTTCGCGTTTCAAATGCCAGCGTTCGGACATATTCCCACAGAGAATTATCAACACGGGCACTTAAAAGAACCATATCTTTAGATCGGGTACCCCTGGCTTTTCGGATATCGGGATAATCTCGAGAAGGCATCGTCATCATCTCCTGAACGCAATAAGACGCTTATGGCGATGAAATATGCAGTCAGTGTAAAAACATGTCAACGGTAAAAAGCATTCACAATCGTAATAAAACTGTTAATAAAGCGAGGTAAAATGGAACGATATTTCAAGTGAAAGATAACTTGTTTATAGAATAATGTGTAATTTTAACTTTACATATATTCATTTTTATTCATTTGATTAAAAACGCATGAAGCATTGACACGAATTATTACACTCAATCAAAACATCATTACAGCCAATAAGTTACATACCGTTATTAATGTCTACTTTTATGCGAACTGCTTGTTTTTATGTACTGTTATGCAAAGCGGTTCTACCCAAACCACTGCCGGAATCACTTTGATTCTCACTTAATGCTGACCTGTTTTGTCTAAAAATAAGCACGAAAAGGTAAAAATAAGGTAAATAACCCATTTTTTCGCATGCAAAATTAAGTTGTTTTTAATTGATATAAATCAATTTACGTCGTGTAAAGACGGCGAAAAAATCCCGGCTGAGGCGCCAGACAAAATTTTTTATGTCCAATTCAGCACGATAAAAGGGGAATAATCACGAGGGAAAGTACCACACGGACCGAAGCTGTCCGTGTGGCTGAAGAAGCAAAATCAGGCGTTAACTTTATCCAGCGGCCAGGACTCGAACAGATAGCCATCAAAGTCGATATCATCGACATTTGAAAATTCTAACAGCCGTTGTTTGACGTTTTCCAGATGCTGCCACATTGCCAGCTTCGCCGCGCGGGCGTCCTTTTTAATTAACGCCGCCAGGATCTGCTTGTGGTCGACCATCCACTCTTTACGGTAATGAGTATCATCGAGGTGGCTATGAAGCTGGATCCACATCGGGTTGTTCTCACGCCACTGCCATGACTGGCGAAATAACTCCACCAGCATGCTGTTATGCGTGGCTTCAGCAATCGCCAGATGAAACTGCATGTCACCGCTTTCTGATCCATTCGGTTCGCTGGAGGCCAGCTCACGCTCTTCCAGTTGCAACGCCTGACGCATTTTGACGATGTCTTCGCGAGTGGCCTGCAGCGCGGCAAATTCAGCGATGTTGCTTTCCAGCAACTGGCGCGCCTGCAGCAGTTCAAACGGACCGGCATCGTTGCAGTGATTTACATCCGTACTGTCGATACTCTGCGCATCCGCATTGTCGAGCACGTAGATTCCGGCGCCGCGACGCACGTCCACCAGTCCTTTAATTTCCAGCATGATTAATGCTTCGCGCACCACCGTACGAGTGACATTAAGCATCTCAGCAATTTCACGCTCCGGCGGCAAACGCTCACCGGGCTGGTACGGCGTCTGGACAATCAGATCGCGGATCATGGCACCCACTTCCTGGTAGGGTCTTTGTTGAGAAGTGTTCGATTTCATCGTGTTATGTCCGTCAGAAGCGTGTAATCAGATACGGTGAATAGGTATCGAACTATAGCATTTGCGGCAAGTCAAAAACAGAAAACGGGTCAACCAAATCAGTATTTTGATTGACCCGTCATAGTTCGGGGAATTAAGCGTCAGCGCTTAGCGCGGCAACACACTCACGCGCGCCCAGCTCGCACAGTTGTTGATACATGGCGATAACCGTCTCAACAAAGTCGGCGTTTTCCGCTAAATCATGGCCAAAAATCCCGCTCAGCCCCAGCAGCGCCGTCACACGTTCAGCCCCCTGGTACTGTTGGTTAATACGCTGGAATTCAGCCAGCATTGGATCAACAACATCAATGGCCTGCCCCTGCTCATCCACGCCGTGGGTATAACGCATCCAGCCCGCGACGCCAAGCGCCAGGTGACGCCAGTCGCTGCCGTTTTGCAGGTGCAGACGCACCGGATCCAGCAGGCGCTGCGGCAGTTTCTGGCTGCCATCCATCGCAATCTGCCAAGTGCGGTGGCGCAGAGACGGGTTGCTAAAACGTTCGATCAGCAGCGTCGCATAGGCGTTGAGATCGGTGCCTTCCGGCATCGCCAGCGTCGGCGCCTGTTCCTGCATCATCAGCGCAAACGCCGCTTTGCGATACGCGGGATTGGTCATGGTATCGGCGATAGTTTCATACCCGCCAAGATAGCCCAGATACGCGAGGAAAGAGTGGCTGCCGTTAAGCATGCGCAATTTCATCATTTCAAACGGCACCACATCGGCAACGAACTGCGCGCCGACTTTATCCCAGTCCGGGCGACCGTTGACGAAGTTGTCTTCAATCACCCACTGACGGAACGGCTCACAGGCGATAGCACATGGATCGTAAACGCCCAACTGGTCGGCAATTTCCTGCAACGTTTCTGGCGTCGCTGCCGGAACAATGCGGTCTACCATGGTGCATGGGAAGGTGGCGTTAGCTGCAATCCACTCCGCCAACTGCGGGTCGCGCGCCTGCGCCAGGCCCAGCACCGCGACTTTCGCCACATGACCATTTTCACGCACGTTATCGCAGGACATCACAGTAAAGGCCGCCAGCCCCTGCTCGCGACGCAGATGCAACGCCTGTACGATGTACCCAATCGCCGATTTCGGCGCGGTCGGGTTCGCCAGATCGTGCTTAATCAGTGGGTTATTGAGATCTAACTGGCCGCTGGCAGCGTCAGTGCAGTACCCTTTTTCCGTGACCGTCAGCGAGACAATCGCCGTCTGCGGGCGCGCCATGGCCTGTAAAATACCGTCGCAACCGTCAAGATCCGGGTGCAGCGCTTCTTTCATCGAGCCAATCACTTTCAGCACGGTGTTGTCCGCGCCCTTTTCCGCCACGGTATACAGCAGTTGCTGCTTGCGCAGGTTTTCAATCAGTACGCAGTCGTTACCCGGCATCAGGTTAACTTCACAGATACCCCAGTCGCTGTCGGTGGTTTCTAAGAGATGGTGGGTGTACAGCGCCTGATGCGCGCGGTGAAAAGCACCGCATCCCAGGTGAACAATACGGGATTGCAGGCAAGAACTGTCCCACGCCGGACGCGCAACCGGCAGGTTGCTACTGGCAATTGTCGTTGTCATCGTGAACTCCAGAAGCCGTTGGAATACCAACGGAAGAGAAAAGGAAAAAGCCGGCCAGACAGGTGACCGGCAAATCTGCTTTAACGGCTGAAGAAAGCGCGCTGGATAGCCATTTCAACACCACGCACTTCCGCCAGCCCTTTCAGGCGACCAATCGCGGAGTAACCGGGGTTGGTTTTCTTTTTCAGATCGTCAAGCATCTGATGACCGTGATCCGGTCGCATGGGGATCAGATCCTCTTTGCCCTCAGCTTTACGACGTTGCTCTTCTTCGACGATAGCTTTCACCACTTCGTACATGTCAACGTCGCCGTTAAGATGCGCCGCTTCATGGAAGGTTTTCGGGTTATCTTCACGCAGCGTGGAGCGCAGATGGGTGAAGTAAATGCGCGGACCAAACTGTTTGATCATGTCAACCAGGTCGTTGTCCGCACGAACGCCGTAGGAGCCGGTGCACATGGTAAAACCGTTCGCCATGCTGCTGACCGTATCCACCATCCACTGCATATCTTCCACGGTGGAAACAATACGCGGCAGGCCGAGGATCGGGCGCGGCGGATCGTCCGGGTGTACCGCCATACGCACACCAGCTTCTTCTGCCACCGGAATGATCGCTTTCAGGAAGACGGCAAAATTCTCGCGCAGCGCGGCTTTATCGATATCTTTGTAACGCTCAAGATGCTGACGGAACTGATCGAGGGTATAGCCTTCTTCCGCGCCCGGCAGACCGGCGATGATATTGCGGGTCAAACGCGCTTTGTCTTCATCGCTCATGGTTGTGAAGCGTTCACTGGCCTGAGCAATCTCTTCGGCGGTGTAGTCTGCTTCCGCGCCCGGACGTTTGAGGATATGCAGCTCAAAGGCGGCAAATTCAATCTGGTCAAAGCGCAACGCTTTGGAGCCGTCCGGCAGGACGTATTCCAGATCGGTACGGGTCCAGTCGAGAACCGGCATAAAGTTGTAGCACACGGTACGAATGCCGCACTGGGCCAGGTTACGCAGGCTCTGCTGGTAATTGGCGATCCACTGCTGATAGTTGCCAGAACGGGTTTTAATGTCTTCGTGGATCGGCACGCTTTCGACGACCGACCAGACCAGGCCCGCCTGCTCAATAATCGCTTTGCGCTTTAGGATCTCATCAACCGTCCACACTTCCCCGTTCGGGATATGGTGCAAAGCGGTGACAACGCCCGTGGCACCCGCCTGACGCACATCCGCTAAGGTGACCGGATCGTTAGGGCCATACCAGCGCCATGTCTGTTCCATGTTTTGTTCCTCGTTTACATTATGGACTCGACGATATGGCGCATAAATTCCTCCTTTTGGTATTACATGTCAACCTCAATGGCGAAATTGGTTAACCAAATCACAATGAAAGCCGATTTAATCCTATGTGCGCCGCAAAAATACACGGTGAATATGTAAACATGTAACGCAATGTGACATCTATCGCATCAATGGTTAACCAATATATGTAACATCTCAACCAAAATCATAATGGTTCAACCAAAAGAAGGTAGACGTTTTATGCACGTTCTCAATATTCTGTGGGTCGTATTCGGCATCGGTCTGATGCTGGTACTTAATCTAAGATTCAAAATAAACTCGATGGTCGCCCTGCTGCTGGCGGCGCTCTCGGTCGGCATGCTGGCGGGTATGGATTTAATGGAGCTGCTGCACACCATGAAATCCGGTTTCGGCAGTACGCTGGGAGAGCTGGCGATTATCGTGGTATTCGGGGCGGTCATCGGTAAGCTGATGGTTGATTCCGGGGCGGCACATCAGATTGCCCATACGCTACTGGCGCGCCTCGGCCTGCGCTATGTGCAGTTGTCGGTGATCATTATTGGTCTGATCTTCGGCCTGGCGATGTTCTATGAAGTAGCGTTTATTATGCTGGCGCCGCTGGTGATCGTTATTGCTGCGGAAGCGAAGATCCCCTTCCTCAAGCTGGCGATCCCCGCCGTTGCCGCCGCCACCACCGCGCACTCCCTGTTCCCACCGCAACCAGGCCCGGTGGCACTGGTTAACGCCTACGGCGCTGACATGGGCATGGTCTACATCTACGGTATTCTGGTAACCATTCCGAGCGTAATCTGCGCCGGACTTATCCTGCCGAAGTTCCTTGGCAACCTCGATCGTCCGACGCCGTCATTCATGAAAGCCGACGTCCCGGTTGACCAGAACAATCTGCCGTCATGCGGCGTGTCTATTCTGGTGCCGCTGATCCCGGCGATCATCATGATCTCCACCACCATTGCCAACATCTGGCTGGTAAAAGGGACACAAGCATGGGAAGTGGTCAACTTCCTCGGTTCTTCACCGATTGCAATGTTCATCGCCATGATTGTTGCCTTCGTGCTGTTTGGTACCGCGCGTGGTCATGATATGCAATGGGTCATGAACGCCTTTGAAAACGCGGTGAAAAGTATCGCGATGGTGATCCTGATCATCGGCGCGGGCGGCGTACTGAAGCAGACCATCATCGACACCGGCATTGGCGATACCATCGGTATGTTGATGTCGCACGGCAATATTTCTCCGTACATCATGGCGTGGTTGATAACCGTATTAATTCGTCTGGCAACCGGTCAGGGCGTGGTCTCAGCCATGACGGCGGCGGGAATTATCAGCGCAGCCATCCTCGACCCGGCAACCGGTCAACTGGTGGGCGTCGATCCGGCGTTACTGGTGCTGGCGACGGCGGCAGGCTCCAACACCCTGACCCACATCAACGATGCCTCGTTCTGGCTGTTCAAAGGCTACTTTGACCTGTCGGTGAAGGATACGCTGAAAACCTGGGGTCTGCTGGAACTGGTAAACTCCGTGGTGGGTTTGATAATCGTGTTGATCATCAGCATGATTGCATAAAGTCTGTCCCGCTCTGGCCAGTAGCGCCAGAGCGGTTTTCCAACCTGTCTTAGCAATCCTCAATAATCAGATACACCGCCTTCACCGGGCCATGCACTCCAACCACCTTGATAAGCTCAATATCCGCCGTCGAACTGGGTCCACTGATAATGTTAATGCACGACGGCATCCGCTCACCGGCCTGCGCTTTCTGATGCAGTTTTTCCGCCAGTTGCGCTACGCGCGGCAGGATGGTGCTTTTACGCAGCACAAAAATCGACGACTCCGGCAACAGGCTCAGGGAACGCCCGCGCTCCGGCGCGGAAAACAGCACCACGCCGCCGGACTCGGTCAGGCCATACTCGGCATAGACCACGCCGACTTTCGCCTGCTCGGCCTGGGTAATATTTTCGCTACCGCGCGCCGGGTCCCAGACCACAGCGTTGCATGCCTGCTGTAAGCGTTCGGTAATGCCCAGTTCCACCAGCCGACTGTCGCCGCTCAGTACCACCGGTTGCGGCCCCAGCTCCTCACACAGGCGGAGCGCCGCGTCTGCGGCCTGATCCTCGCGGGTCAGTTCGCAGCGGGCCAGCATCACCTCGCTGGCAAACTGGATAAACGCCTCGCAGCGCTGCTCGGGGCTCAGTTCGGTCAGGCGCTCGTTGGCATAGTTGTTAACCGGCGCGGCATCCGCGTGCGGTTCGAAACGCAGCGGGCGACCCAACGCCTGGGCGACGGTGTTTAAAAATGCGGTACGGTTATCCATTTTTTTTCTCCTGCGCCTGATGTTTCTTAAACCAGCTGCGGAAACTCTCGCCGTCAGCATCAGGCAGATCGCGCGCCTCCATCCAGTCTCCAATCGCGCCAACCTTAAGCGGCGTTTTACCGCCATTGATAAACCAGCTCGCCGCGTGGGCCCCGGCCATCATGCCGATCTTCCACAGCCCTGGATGGCTGTTAGCATAAGCGAACATTTTGATCGCCCGTCGCTCGGCTTTCGGGGTAATGCCCTCCTCGGCCATCACCCGGCGATGCCGCAGGATCAGTTTTGACAGCGGGATCCGCACCGGACAGACGCTGTCACAGGCCGTGCACAGTGAACAGGCATACGGCAGGTCTTTAAAATCTTTATAGCCGCCGAGCAGCGGAGAGATCACTGCGCCGATGGGACCTGGATAGATGGAGCCATAGCCATGCCCGCCGATATGACGATACGCCGGACAGGTGTTCATACAGGCTCCGCAGCGGATGCAGCGCAGCACATCACGAAACGCTGAGCCCAGCACCTGCGAGCGCCCGTTATCGACAATCACCAGATGAAATTCTTCCGGTCCGTCAACGTTATCCGCCTCACGCGGGCCGGTCAGCCAGGTGTTGTAGCCCGTCAGGCGTGCGCCCACGGCGCTGCGCGCCAGCATAGTGATCAGTACATCCACATCGGCAAACGTCGGGGCGATACGCTCCATACCCATCACCGCAATATGCGTTTTCGGCAGCGTGGTGCACATGCGCGCGTTGCCTTCGTTGGTCACCAGACACACCGAGCCAGTTTCCGCCACGGCAAAGTTGCAACCGGTAATGCCGATTTCGGCACTCAGGAAATCCTCGCGGATCTTCTGGCGAATGAATAAGGTCATGGCTTCCGGCGTTTCCGGGCCGTCGTAGCCCAGACGTTCGTTCAGCACACGGCGAATCTGATAGCGATCTTTATGAATGGCCGGGACCACGACGTGCGAAGGCGGATCCTGATCCAGTTGCAGGATGTATTCGCCGAGATCGGTTTCGATCACCTGAATTCCGGCATCCTGCAGCACATGATTGACGCCGATCTCTTCGGTCACCATCGACTTGGACTTCACCACCTTCTTCGCATTTTTATTCTGTGCGACCTGCAGAATGTAGCGGGTAGCCTCTTCTTTGGTTTTGGCGAAATAGACGTGCCCGCCGTTTTGCGTCACTTTCTCGGAGAGTTGAAACAGGTAAGCGTCGAGATTGCTCAGAACGTGATCGCGGATCTGACTGGCACGATCGCGCCAGTCTTCCCAGTGGCCTAACTCATCGACCATTTTCTGTCGATTCGCGCCGATACGCTCCTGCGCATTGGCCACGGCTTTGCGCATGATTGGGTCTTCAATCTGCTGGCGAATGCGCAGTTTAAATTCTACATCGCTGGTTTTTATCGACATTTCTTTCCCCTCAGCGGCTCATCAGCACTTCAGCAATATGCATCACTTTGACCGGCTGACCTTCCCGTTGCAGTCGACCGCCAATGTTCAGCAGGCAGCTGACATCTGCGCCAATCAAGTATTCCGGCTTCGCATCCATCAGATGAAAAACTTTCTCTTTCACCATCTCGCCGGATATTTCAGCCATTTTGACCGAGAATGTTCCGCCAAAGCCGCAGCAGGTGTCCTGATCGGCAAACGTCAGCAGCTCCAGCCCGCGCACGTTTTTCAGCAGTGTGAGCGGCTCTTCCTTCACACCCAGCTTGCGGGTCAGGCTACAGGAGGGGTGATATACGGCGCGGCCATGCAGACTGGCGCCGACATCCACCACGCCCAGTTTGTTGACGATAAAGGAAGTGAGATCCTGCATACGCGCGGCAACGTTCTCAGCACGGATCGCCCACTCAGGTTCATCGGCCAGATAGGCCGGGTAGCTTTTTACCGCATAGGTGCAGGAGCCTGCCGGAGAGATAATCGGATCGTCGTTGTCTTCCAGCGCGGCGATCAGGTTTTTCATCCCGGGGATCGCTTCTTTGATGTAACCGCTGTTGATGGCTGGCTGACCGCAACACCCTTGCTTCTCGGGGAAATTCACGCGACAACCCAGTTTTTCCAGCAGCAATACGGAGTCTCGTGCCATCCGTGATTTCAGTGCGTCACCAATGCAGGTAACAAAGAAATTTACATTCACAATAACCACTCCATTGCTTCATTTCTGTTTATTGCGCTTGATATTGCTATATCAAGCAAAGGTTCAATCGTGTTTCACACCCAGTTTTTCGGTTTGCTCGTTTTACTAATGCCTGGGTTCATAATGATGCTCAGATCGTTTTCCTTTGATGGCGATTCTCCGTTTCTTATATCAGGACAATCGCAAATGTCTGTATTTTAATTTGTATGACAAAACAAAATAATCCCCTAATCGACTCGGACATGCAATAGCCAGGTTTATTTATTTCGGCATCGCTCACATTTTTATATTTAAAACCACAGCATTATTAACATCTTAAGAATAGTTTCTGGAGATAACTATTCTCGTCACTACCATTATCAAATATGTTGTTAAATAACTACTTATAGGTATTTCGCTTACTCTTAAGTATATTTATTCGGCATTAAATTTTAATTAAAAGATTACAATAGTTACAAAACCAAAAATCATAATTACTTTATCCACTGAAGCGATTCAGTTTACAGCTTTTATTAATCCAGCAATGTAGCCTCCCCGCCATAAATATAAATCAGGTTTAATAAACCAATCAGGAATAGCAATGAACGAATATTTTATGTTTGCCCTGGCACTCTCTCCGTTACTACTGATGGTATTTTTAATATTAAAACTAAAAATGGCCATCCATTATTCCGTGCTAATCTCTTTAGTTTTCACTGCCGCGTTATCAGCACTATTCTGGGAAATGCCCGTACAGAATCTGAAAGCCGCAATAGGCTATGGCGCACTGAAGGGATTATGGCCGATCGTGATAGTGATCCTCGGCGCTATCTTCAGTTATAACGTCATGCAGGCGACCAAAGCGCTGGATATTCTGCGCGATATTCTCGCCAGCATTAGCGAAGATAAGCGTATTCAGGTGCTGCTGATTTCATGGTGCTTTGGCGGATTCCTTGAAGCTGCGGCGGGTTATGGTACGGCGGTCGCCATTCCAATCGGCATTCTTATTGCGCTCGGATTCAACCCGCTGAAGGCGGCGATCGCCTCTCTGGTTGCAAATACCGTTCCCACCGCATTCGGCGCGGTCGGGATCCCGGTTTCTATTCTGGCGGAACAGGTTAATCTGCCGGTTTATACCTTAGGCGGAACTATTATTCTGCAACTGGCGCTGTTTAATATCCTGCTGCCGTTTGTCATTGTCTGCATAATTGGCGGCGGCCTGAAAGCCATTCGCGGCGTATTTCTGATCACGCTGATGTGCGGCATCACCACGCTGGTTCCGCAATATTTTGTTGCTATCCATCTTGGCGCGGAATTACCTGCATTTGCCGGGAGCCTGGTCAGCCTGTTTGCCGTCGCGATAGTCAGCCGCCTGCGCAAAGGGAAAACCGATCCCGAATGGCGCATTGAGGTCAGCCATACCCGCGAAACCACGCCGCGCTCGGCAAAAGTGTTGTTCCGCGTGGGCTCTATCTATCTGTTTATTTTTGTCTTTATCCTGCTGTGTTCACCGCTGTTCCCGACGATAAAAGCCTCGGCGTCCCAACTGGCCTCGGTACTGCATTTCACGCTCGCCGACGGCAAAACCCTGGCGCTGAAAGTGGAATGGGTGACCACGCCGGGGATGCTGATCATCTTTGCGACCATTATCGGCGGTTTTATTCAGGGGGCTTCGGCACGTGGGATGCTGGAAGTGTTTATCAAAACCATTTTCCAGCTTAAAAATTCCATTGTGGCGATTATGGCGATCGTCGCGCTGGCCACGGTGATGGATCTCAGCGGAATTATTTCCACGCTGGCCCAGTCGATTGTCGATCTGACCGGCAGCTCATACGTCTTCCTCGCCCCGGTGATTGGCGCGCTGGGCACATTTGTGACTGGCAGCGATACCAACTCGAACATTCTGTTCGGTAAGCTGCAAACTATTGCCGCCAGTAAGCTGCATATCGATCCCAACTGGCTGGCGGCGGCCAATACCTCCGGCGCAACGGGCGGAAAAATGATTTCGCCGCAGAGCATCGCCATCGCAGTTTCAGCCACCAAAATGGACGGCCAGGCCAACCAGATAATGTCTGGCACCATGAAATACTGCTGCGCCTACATTGTGATCCTCGGCCTGAAAGTCGGTCTCTTTTATTACTGGTTTATGGCGTAACCCGTTGTCAACCCCGCCAAATTCGCGGCAATCGTATTTGACGACGCGGTGACCATAAAGGTTTACACCGCCCCGGGATCGGAACGAGGTGACAGGCTTTACGATTTGTCGGCGCTGACTAAAATAGCGCCGATGTTTCAAATCGAGGATTGTTGTTATGTTGTTCTGGAAAAAGATGGTGAAGAAGTTCGACGCCTTTTCTGCGTTGATCCCACCACGCTACTTCCGCGTGTAATGTCTGCGTTTCACGCTCATTTGTCGGCCGGATAAGGCGCAAGCGCCGCATCCGGCAACTGGCCCCCTTTCACTTGCGCAGCCCGCACGCTCTTAACACCCTGACCCACAGACGAAGCCACGCAAAACGGTAGACCAGCGGATGCTGAAATCGTAGCAATGTCAGAAACATAGAGCCTCCTTGCGGCGCTACAGTATCGTTGCCTGATAGCGAATCTGCGGCTCCATTATCTGGTGACGCGCGTCTATCAGCCGCAGTTCATACGAGTCGCGCTCTTTCGTTAGTCGCATCACCGCGTCAACAACACTGGTGGTCCGCTCCAGCGCCAGCTTGTCATCATAACCATTGAGCAGTGAGGCCAGCATCACGCTGCAAATCAGATCCCCAACGCCCACCGGCATTTTGGCAAAGCTATACAGCGGCCGGGCGATGTGTAACGTCTGTTCCGCCGTCACCAGCAGCATTTCAAACGCCTGTTTGTCACGCGAGCAGTCGCCGAGATGCTTCACCAGTACCTTCTTCACGCCCCATGCCACCAGCTGCTGCGCCGCTTCCACCACCTCGTCAAAACTACGCAGTTGCCTGCCCGTCAGCACGCCCAGCTCATAGAGATTCGGCCCCATTATGTCGGCCAGTTGAATGGCGTCATCGACAAAATAGGACTCCACGCCCTGCGCGACAATGCAGCCTTTTTGCGGGTCGCCCATTACTGGATCGCAAAAATAGAGCGCCTGCGGATTACGCTGGCGAATGGTGGTGACCGCGTGCTTGACCTCTTCGCAATGGCGTTTATCTCCAAGATACCCTGACAATACGGCATCACATTGCGCCAGCTTTTGCAGGTCATCCAGCCCGCTGATGATGGCGCTCAACTCGCCGTGCGGCATCGCCATGCCCTGCCACATCCCGTACTGGGTGTGGTTGGAAAACTGCACGGTGTAAAACGGCCAGACATCGATCCCCGAAAGCTGCATCGGCAACACGGCGGCTTTATTTCCGGCATAGCCATAAACGACTGACGACTGAACAGACAACACGTTTTTCATTTTGACTCCGTCTAACGAAACGTTGGCAGCAGACCAAATACGTCCAGAACAACCGTCAGATAAACAATCGCCCCACAGACAATCACCAGATTGAGCACGGTGTTATTACACGGCGCGGTATAGCTGGCGGTCGGAAAACGCTTCCTCGCCGCTTTCACCAGGAACGGCGGCAGGATCACGCTCCAGATGGTAAAGGCCAGACCGGCGTAACCAATCGCGTGCACAAAACCGTTCGGGAAGAAGAAGCACACGGCGGCTGGCGGGAAGTAAGTCACCAGCGCGGTTTTCAGGCGGCCCATGCCGTCATCCGGGAAATGAAACAGATCGGCGATGTAATCAAACAGGCCAAGCGTCGCCGCCAGCAGAGAACTGGCTACCGCGAAGTTGCCGAAGAAGGTCAGGATCAGATCCATATAACGGCTGGTGAACAGCCCGCTGATGGCCTCGACAAACACGTCGATATTGCCGCCTTTGGCGATAATTGGCGGGAATGAGGAACGGCTAATGTTGCCCATCGTAACGGCTAACCAGAAGATATACAGCAGCAGGGCAAACAGCGTGCCGATGATAATAGAGCGCGTAATATTCGAAATCCCGCTCGTGCCGTACAGCTTGACCAGGCTCGGCACGTTACCGTGAAAACCAAATGAGATAATGCAGAACGGCAGCGTCATCAGGATATACGGCAGATACTGCGAATTGGGCAGCGCCACCGCCACGCTGTCGACGAGTTTTGCCACTTCGATATGGCCCACTAGCCCGGAGAAGGTGGCAAAGAACGCCACAAATTTACCGATAATCAGCACGGTAGTGATGCGTCCAACCAGCAAGGAACTGTACCAGGCAATTGCCCCAACCAGCATACTGACGATAATCACCGAGATATTTGCCGGAAAACGCACTCCGCTGTATTTAAATACGGTTTGCGCCATCACCGCCGATGAACCGGAGATATAGGCATAGGTCAGAATATACAGCACAAAGCCGAAAGCGATACCCACCACGATATTCCACTTACGGCCTAATAAATCCTGGGTAAAGGTATTAAAACTGGCACCAGCGCCATAATGCAGGTTAACTTCAACCAGCATCAGGCCGGTTAATAACATCATGATGGCAATAAAGAGAAGAATAACCGACGCACCGGGGAACCATACGCCGGCCATCGCAATCGGCAGGGAAAACATTCCGCCACCCACTACGGTCGCGATAACCAACATGGTTCCGCTAATCAGTCCGGGGGTACTACTCTGTCGCTCAATGGCATTAATATCCATGATAAATGTTCCTGTAGACTATTCGTTATAATTACAGCTGTCATTTGTACATCATGCGGATAATAAAAATGTCGGAGTCAGGGTTTACTTTTTATAGTTCTGTCACGGTAACGGACACCGCAAAGGCTTCCTGTTCATGGAAAAAGAAGACAAAAAAGCCCCATCGCCAGATGGGGCCATAATGCTTATTTAGATATAATCAAAGCGCGCGGTAAAGAAACGCAACTGCTTCGGCTCGTAAATAAACTTCAGCCCGCGAATATCTTCTTTGTGCTGGTAAAGTTTAATAATACCGTCGGCCACCACATCCATATGCGCGTAGGTATAAACGCGACGTGGAATCGTCAGACGCACGGTTTCCAGTTTCGGTCTGTGGTGTTCGCCGGTCACGTTATTACGACCCGCAGAGATAATTCCGCGCTCCATACTACGCACACCGGTTTCCACATAGATGCTGGCAGCCAGGCTTTGCGCCGGGAACTCGTCCTGCGTCAGATGCTCGCAGAAGCGGCGCGCATCGAGGAATACCGCATGACCGCCCACCGGTTCAACAATCGGTACGCCAGCAGCTTTCAGCTTGTCGCCCAGGTAGCGCACCTGCTTCACGCGGTGCTCAATGTACTCATACTGCATGGCTTCGCGCAGACCAATCGCCATGGCTTCCATGTCGCGTCCGGCCAGGCCGCCGTAGGATGGCATCCCTTCGTAGACCACGACTAACTCTTTGGCAGCAGAGAACATTTCGTCATCATTCATGCACAGGAAGCCGCCGATGTTTACCAGGCAGTCTTTTTTACCACTCATGGTACAACCGTCGGCGTAGCTGAACATCTCATGCACGATCTCTGCGATGCTCTTGTTCTCAAAGCCCTGCTCTTGCTCTTTGATAAAGTAGGCGTTTTCTACGCAGCGGGTGGCGTCATAGAACACTTTAATGCCGTGTGCTTTTGTCAGTTCACGTACCGCACGCATGTTTGCCATCGATACCGGCTGCCCGCCCGCGAGGTTAACCGTCACCGCCAGGCAGATATAGGCAATATTCTCGGCGCCTTTTTCATCAATCAGCTTTTGTAATTTTTTAAGATCGATATCACCTTTAAATGCAATATTCAGACCGGCATCGTGCGCTTCGTCACGAACGATATCGACAAACACCGCGCCATTTTTTTCCTGGTGATAACGGGTAGTGGTGAAATACATATTCCCGGCAACATATTGCCCAGGTTTAATAGCCAGCTGCGATAACAGGTTTTCAGCGCCGCGGCCCTGGTGAGTCGGAACAATATGTTTAAAGCCAAACAGTTCCTGAACCGTTCTTTCCAGATGGTAGAAGTTTTCGCTGCCCGCGTACGCTTCATCACCCATCATCATTCCGGCCCACTGCTTGTCGCTCATTGCGTTGGTGCCACTGTCGGTCAGCAGGTCAATATAAATATCTTTCGAATTTAACAGGAAAGTATTGTAACCCGCTTCCTGCATTTTCTTAAGGCGTTCATCACGCGGGATCATAGATACAGTTTCAACGCTTTTAATACGGAAGGGTTCTGCCGGATAATTCATTTTGTTTCTCCAATAACAGTGGTCATGTACGTATTAATGTGAAGTAAAGCATACCTGGTTCATCAATAAAGTCTGATGAAATATAACTATTCGCCTCCTGAGCCAGGGGGAGAAATAATGTGGAGGCACTATGCAAGATTTAATTGATTATGGAAATAGCTCGAGCAACATTAATCACTGGCAATAATTCAAAAATCTGTAAATGTGAGTGATGCAAATCACACGTCATTTTTTTACCTATTCATATTCAACAAGTTTTTTTTTGCGTGTTGTTTTGTCGTTCGCTGTTGAGCGTTACCTGCGACGGGAAATACTGAAAACTTTACTTTCCAGGCTGTTCTCATTTTGTATTGGTGAATGAGTACACCCCATTTTGTGAGAGTCGGATCACTTCGCGAGTTACTATTTGTGATACACATCACTAAAAGTGTAAAGCAAAGTGTACAAATTGGTGTTGTTTCAGAGTTTGCTATTTGCTTCAGTGAGTTAGATCTCATTTTTGGCAGATATCGACAGGCGTTGTTTTCTGGAGCGCGGGGATATTCAGGCGCGTGGAAGGTAATGAATTTATACGCTGAATAATACCGGATTTATTGGGATGAAGGCGTTTTCTATTTATTCCAAAAGCGTGCTATTCGCGCTTATTTCATCTTATTTACATCTGGACTTCACCCAAGATACTGGGGGAATTTACAGGGATTTTATTAGCACGATACGCAGTAACTATTAAAGGGAATAGTCACCATGACTGATACGCATTGTATTGCAGTTTCATTTGATCCAGAAGTGCATGCCGCACGCACCGCCGAACCCGAAGAGTCAGAACTGATGAAATCCCTGCGCGCCGTGGAAAAGCTCTCCGCGCGCAAGCAAAAGCAGGTGCTGGAGTTTATCGGAGTGATTGCGGGTAAAGCGTCGAAGGAGTGAGAGTGTGATAGTCCTTGAGGTGCCTGCGGGGTGCCTTTTTGAGCATTTAGCACAGCATATTTTTCAGTTCTTCCGGGGTATATGGCGGGCTGCGCCGGTGCAGCATAGCATGACAATTTGGACACACGGGGATCAGGTCATTGATGGCATCAAGGCGGTAGTCTTCTTTTATTACTGATAAGGGTACCAGGTGATGTACATGGATAAACCCTTCGGCAATTTTACCGTAGACCTTTGACATATCCATGCCACACACTTTGCACTGATAGCCGTGGTGGTGAAGCGCTGCCTGTCGGGCGTTGCGGTCGCGCTCATAGCGATTCACGGTCACCTGAGTCGCTGCCCCCTCGATATATTCAGTTTGCGCCTCGAGCTCTTCAGGAAAGATCGTGTCGCTCACCACTGCAGCACGATTTTTATCCTGAACAATATGAAAACCTTGCTCAGTCAATAATCTGACGCATTTCGAACTGATACCGCCGGAGAAATCCTGAGGGGTAAACGCTTTGCCCGTCAAAAGCGTTGCCGCAATTCCGGCAATAGCTTTTGATGGATAGCGTCGCCCCTGAAATTCCAGCTCATAAAGCCGTGCCTCTTTGAAACGATGAGAGAAGCCCGAGTCATAGGCGTGAATGGCCTTGATGATGTACTCGCGCGGCAGCGTGTCAGGTAGTTCATTCATGGGGCTCAAAGGCTTTCTGAAATAACGGCATGCGATAAAATGACATCCATAGTGTATCGGTCTCACCCCCCTTGATCAGATGATATTTTGCGAGCATCATCGCAATTATTTACCTGATAATGAAATCAATGGCTTCCAGTAAAACCCTGCAACAGGCAATTGCCGACGTTACCATCTGGCGTAAAGGCGAGCAGCGTGCGCCGCATAAGCCTCTGCTGCTGCTTCATGTGCTGGCGGGTTATCAGCAGGGTCATGGTCGCCTGTTTGACTACGGTTCGGAGGTTCGCGACCCGTTGCATAGCCTGCTGGAGCGATTTGGACCACAGCGCGCGCAGTACCGCCCGGATATGCCCTTCTGGCGCTTACAGGGAGATGGGTTCTGGGAGCTACAAAACGCCGAGCATTGTTCAACATCCGGCAGCAGCAAACAGCCCCCTGCCGGAGAACTGGTGACACATAACGTTGCCGGAGGCTTTGATGAACAACATTTTGCCTTGCTGAAAAAGAGCAAGAATCTTATTAATGTCCTGGCCCAGCAAATCCTCGAGGCGCACTTCACCGAAAGCATTCAGGAAGAGATCGCGGATGAACTGGGATTTGATATCCTGCAAATCCGCAAACAACGGGACCCATTGTTCCGCCAGCAGGTTCTGCGTGCTTATAACTATGAATGCGCCATCTGTGGCTTCAATATGCGCCACGACAGCACCTCAGTCGCCCTGGAAGCCGCCCACATCAAATGGAAACAGCACGGCGGCCCGTGCGAGATTTCAAACGGCCTGGCGCTGTGCGCAATTCACCATAAAGCCTTTGATAAAGGTTCGATTGGGCTGGATGAAAGCATGCGGGTTCAGGTATCACCCGCAGTTAATGGCAGCGGTATGGTGGGAAGACTGTTCTGGGATTTCGACGGTAAATCGATAGCGCTGCCGATGATGCGCGAGAATTATCCAAAAGAAGGGTTTGTAGAGTGGCACAGGAAAGAGGTGTTTAGACAGTGAGTGCGAAGGCCGGACTCGAATTTAACGCCCAACAGACTGATATCAATGTAGTTTAAAGTCAGGAATAAATGGTTGTACCCGCACTTGTACCCACAAGTTAAAATCCGTACAAAAAATAGACATTACTAGTAGTGTGTAAAGCCATACCAGTAGAACACCGATATGGCTGTCAAAGCAAGACTCAGGCAGGCAGGAACGTTTTCTTCAGAGGCACCAAAAGTTTGGTCTCGATATCGACTTGCTCATAGTTCTCAATAAGAGCACGGACGAGATCATCAAGCGTCCAGAGCGTCAGTGGTATCGTCGAACGATCGGCCTCATAGCGAGCATCTTTTGTAAAACCACCGGTACTGACATAAAGCCCGCGATCGTCTTTATGGCGACCGCCAATAAAGCTACGGATCTGTTGGCTTCCCATTTGCTCCCTGCGATGTTTTACCTCAACGATAATACGTGGATTTTCAAAGCCGAATCCATCAGGTGAAGCAATGATATCTTTACCCCGATCGGCTCCCGCTGGTGACACCTGCGTTTTATAGCCCATACTGCGTAAAACTCCGGCAACCAGATTTTGCATCTCGTCCCAATCAAGAGAGTTGATGCGGTCTTTGATACCCTCAAACGCCAGCATTTCCATATCGCGGAGCGGATCAGAAACGACCTCATCTTCATCTATCACAATTGGATTCTGAGTAATTACATCTGCAGTGGGTTTCTTATCCTGCAAAAGCTCTTCTAGAGCATATTCTGGAAGCTGGAAAACCGTCAGCGTGGAGCCCAATGTGTTTTTGGTAGCAACAGACAATCGATCGCGATCGATTTCTTCAGTATTCCATTTAACCTGTCGAGCGATTCCCATCCCCTCTTCTACCCATTCAGGGTGGTACTGGAAATCAGATGTAACCTTACCTAGCAGATAAGTACGATTGGCTGGCGAATAGGTAATAACCCAATCACCCTTTTGGATCTCATTCACAAAACGCCAGACCTGCGATGCACCAGAACGGGCTGTTCCCAGCTTTGTTAAGGGATCTGCCTCCTGGTATAAGGCGAGTAACTGGGCTCGGGACAGGCCGGGTTTGACTAATGGAGCCAGCTGAGACCAACCGATGCCTACAATTTGCTTATCGCGAAAATCGTCATAGAGCTTGCCGCCATCGCCACGAATCATCCACATTCTGTTGCCCATACCAGTCCCTTCATGAGGAAAAGAAATTAAGCTGGATCATAAGCTTGTTCGTCGCATGCGTCAAAACCATCAACAACGACGGCCCAGCATTCTCGGATTGTACTTGCGATAATGTGCCCAGTTAAAATTACAGCTTCAATTTGCATGATATTTCGTCCATATAAGTAAAAGCACCAACCAGCATCGGCAGGTGCTTTTTGGAATGAGTCAATTAAATAAGTAAGGAAAGCTGCAGTGTGAATCAGGAAGGCTATTCCCAATGTTCACCGTGCCGCGCTAATACGATTTCTTTTCAATAAACCTGTTGCCTGTCGCGCCCGCAGAATATCGACTGCCCGCAGATATGGGGACTGTTCTTGCCAGTCGAATCCCCTACGATCAATACGAACCAGCCCGTACTTTTCCACCAGAAAATTAACGGCATCGGCCAAAGATATACCGGCATCGATATGTTCCTGAATTACCGTTTCATCACTGAATGGCGTGTCGTTCAGCGTCAGGCCGTAGTGCTGTTCCAACAGACGAGTAAGCAGCATCTGCCAGACTGCCACAGGCGACGGGCAGGACTGCGCCTCCCGTTCTCGGGATACAGGTAAAATTCTCATCGTTAGTTCTCTATGAATAAAAGAAAGGAATTAATGGCGGACGGATTTAACGCGGTACGTTACTGCCGTATGACATCCAGCGCGGTTTTTAGGGAGTCCCAGTTTATACCCTGATCCGCATCGTGGTGTCGGGCGGCATGGCGTAATGCAGCCCTGGCTTCTTCATCTGTGGCGGACGCATCCACATTGCGTACATCGTCCTCGTACCAGACCGAACACAGGACGAAGTCGTCGTGTTGATGCTGTTGCAGCAGTTCAATGACTTCGCTGACTTTACAGGCGTGTGGCATGGCTATTAGTCTCCGGGTTGTGCTTCAGGTGGGGTCGGGTAAATCGCTATATAGATGTACCCGTGCGAACCGAGAGGGTCGGCTTCACAGGTCAACCCTTTTGCGAAAAGCATAACTCTGTGCGAGTGGCGAGGATTAAGTTCACCGGTGGAGAGCATCAGCTCAAGTTGTTTCATCAGTACCGGAAATGCTTGGTCAAGATGACGTAAATCCGCCTCGCGGAACTGACCGGTGATGCTGGCGCGGTCGGCCAGGTAATGCAGGTAGTTGCCCTCCTGGACCAGTCGTGCGCCAAAACAGGGCGTGATATTGCACTGAAGACCCCACCACGGTTCGGCAATATCATGGTTTACTGGTGGAGTGTTATTCGACAATTGAAGTGCTCCTTAATCATGAGTTAATTCAGGGTAACGCTGCGCAGGACAACATAGGGGCCGTTACGGTCCTGGCGGCATTCAGCAAAGACGGCCAGCACACCTCTGATATCTGGTACTTCACGCCCGGCGTAGTGGCAGATGCTGCCGCTCCATTTGTACTTTCCGGTACAGAATCGAAACAACCGGGACTGAGGATGCTGGCAGTAAATCGTCATCGCCTGGCGTTTGCTGATAATCTTCATTGCACTGTTTTTCCTTAAAGCCAGCCACGTTCGGCAAACGAGATGACATCCATCCCGCCAACTACCAGATGGTCCAGTAACCGGATATCAACGAGTTCAAGTGCATTTTTGAGGCGTTCAGTCATCTGCCGGTCAGCATGGCTGGGTTCCGCAAGCCCTGACGGGTGATTATGTGCAAGTACGGCCGCCGCCGCATTGTGCTTCAGGCCCGCCTTAACAATTTCACGCGGATGCACTGTGATAGTGTTGATGGTGCCCAGAAACAGCGTGTCGTAAGCAATAAGCCGGTGCTGGTTGTCGAGCCACAGCACGGAGAATTCCTCACGTTGCTCCTGCGTCAGTTGCAGACGAAGCCAGTCGCGTACCGAACTGCTGGTGGTGAAGGCCGCACCGGGTTCGTGTAACTGGCGTTCCAGAATGTTCAGCGCCCGCCGGATGGTACGCTGCGCATACGGCGTCATGGCGGGGCGCGGGTGAGGATGTACTGAGAGGGGGAACATATCGGGTTGTAATGGTGCGGGTAATGTTGTCGTGTCCTGCATGGCCTGAAAGCTCCTAATCGATGATGTGCATGATGGCGTTACATTCAGCATGGCTGAGCCCGTAATCCCGCAGACGATAGTAATGTTCCGTCATGGCATCGGACTCAGTGCGACAGGCATGGTGGCTGTAAGTAATCAGACAGACCGCAATCCCGGCAGCTTCGGCGCTCATGGCCGCACTGTTGCCATTCATGTCGTTAAACAGTGACCATGTTTCATCGCCTTCAGATTCCGGTGCCATAAATGCGCCACCGTTGCTCAGCGTGTAAAAGTTCCAGACGCCGCCGCTGTAGTCCGCACAGAGGCGGTCCATCCAGGCGAAGATGTGCGGCTCCAGGATTATCCACTGCGGTATGCTGCCGAAGTGCTGCGGCCAGAAGCCGATGCGGTTCTCGTCGGTTACCTGTGTTTTGGCAATCTGATGTGGAGCCGCAACAGGAACGGTTTCTGCGGGAGTGAACAGTGGCAGAGTGTTGTCAGTCATTTGTGTTTTTCCTCAGGCATGAATACGTTGAATGGGAATAAATCCCCGGAGATGGATTTTGGTGATGGGAGCCGGGGAGGGTTATTTACTGAGTAGGTTCATCATGTTCTCGGCCATCACCCAGAGCGCCCGGTTGAGTCTGACATCACTGTCTATCCCGTTAATGGCGCGAGTGTGACTGCGCTTGCCCTTCGCAGTGCGTCCGGGCAGACCGCCTTTCAGCAGGTTCTCCTGAAGCCTCTGGTATGTCGTCCACAGGTCATCCTTGCGGTCTTCATAGCGTCGAGGTGTCAGTATCTGCGTTGCGGTGACCGGCTGATACTCTTCGCCATAACGGTACGTCAGCGCAGCATTTGCCAGCGCCTCCTGTGCTGGTGGCGGTAACAAAAGCGATTCCATCGCATCGCGCTTGTCTTCCACCCGGTCAAAGACGCTGAGCACGTCGTAGGCTCCTTCAATGACCTTGCTAACGACATCGCCCCGGTGCGGAACTCTGATTTCGCCAAACGACTGACCACAGACCATGCCGTTGGTGCAAATGGCGCGGAAGTATCCCGGCAGCATCTGGTAACTGGACGAACCGTCGTGCGAATTGAGTAGGATAATTTCCGGTACTTGCGGGCGGTTGATTTGCCCGGTACGACGCAGGCGCAGCATATGTTTTGTATGTTCACGTCGGTTCTGATCGCGGACGCGACTCTGGCAGGCAAAGAACGGTTCAAAACCTTCGCGATGCAGGTTTTCAAGTACGGTGATGGTCGGTATCCAGATATAGCGGTCTGAACGGGACTCATGCCTGTCGCTCCCGAAAACGCTGGGGACAACCTGCATTAGTTCTTCACGGGTCAGGGGACGGTCGCGGCGGATCTGGTTCACCCGACCAAAACGGCTGGCTAATCTCATACTTAATTTCCTCATGGTCAATGTCACGGTATAAACAAAAAGACCATGCGCTCTGACGGGTACATGGTCTGTCGGTGTACTAGCTGGTGTGCGGGTGATGCCCGTGGTGCGTCAGTCCTGGGGGAGCCCATGGCTTACCAGATAACGGTTAAACCACTCCCCGGCATCCGATTCAAAATTCCATGCCCGCCAGATTAACTGACTGTCGCGGTCACGGATCACCAGCCGAAAATGGCTCCCCTCGTCGTCTTCAATGGTGATGTTGCAGTAAAGTGCCGCCACGACTTCAGCCTGTGGGGGGGTGAAAGGGCCGGGTGGTAACGGCGTATCGTCAGTGTTTTGCACAGTGCGCTCCTGATAATTGGCACAAAAACAAACGCCCTGCCCGAATGAGCAGAGCGTGGAGTAGTGTTGGCTAAAAGATTGTTTACGGCAGAAGTGTTATTACGGAGGCTGGTTCAGCGAGTATTGCAGACCTTACTGGATATCAAACTTCGCCACGCAGCCGTTATCGCCAAATGCCGGTATCACTCCGGCAGCACCTTTCAGCGTGAAGACCGCCGGTTTTGCACCAGTGCCGGAAACGATCACACGTTTACCGGTACGCAGCTTGTTCCACGCCCACATAAGGTTGTCTTCTCCCACGTGAGAGTCGCTTTCGCTGATATTTGCCTCTTCTTCGTTATCAATTTTCATCGTCAGGGTCTGACCGCTGTCCATACTGACCTGATGGCCGTTTGCGTCGGTGAAGATGATGGTGGCGGCCTGTGAGCCGGAACTGTCGCACGCGAGGTACAGCTGTGACTTCCCCTTGCCGAGGATAGTGTATTCTGCTGTGCCCTGCGCAAAGCCACTGGTCCAGGTATCGTGGCTACCGAACGCCAGCGCCTGATCTGAGAAACAGAGTGCGAGGGTAAGAGGGAGTATCGATTTGAATGACATCAGGCTTTTCCTTTAATAAACAATGAGAAACTTGGGGAGATTAGACGTCGATTTTAAAAGCGGTTTATTCGGTCACCGTGAAGGTGCCATGGTCGGTGAATACCCTAGCTTCAAGAAAGCTGCAGACTACACCTGCGGGTGGCTGAAGGTAGGTATGGCCGAAATGCCAGGTCAGTCTGTCAGCAAAATGCATCGTGGTGGGCGTGAAATTCGCCCCCTGCGCCACCCAGCCCTCAAGCCTTTTCCCCTGATAGGTGATAGTTCCCTTTGTCAGCAGCGGGCATTTTCCCCGGTTGACGTCAATATTCTTAATCACAACGGTGTCCGTTTTAGCCGTAACGGTGACATTGATACCCTGTATGTTTTTCTGAATACCGACCTTAATGATGTCATTTTCAGTCGCTCCGGCCGTTGAGGACAGGGTTGCCAGCAGAATAATGGCTGCAGCAGCAGTATAATATTTAGTCATAAAAGTTCCTTAAGACGTGACAATCCCTGCGAATCATCGCATTGATTTTTAATGAAGAAATAACGTAATGACATGAATCCCAATGGATTATGTAACTGAGGGGCTTATCAGGTACAACGATGAATATCGATCTGTTCGATCGACGAATTCGATCGTGACGAAGCAAAAACGCTTATCAACAAAAATGAAGATGTTTATCTAACCGAAGAAAAATCCCCACAGGGAGCGTGCCGCACGGGCGACGGTGTGGGTCACCGCATGCAGTGCTGTGCGGGCCACCTGCGGCAGAGGGGCCAGGTCAATGACCTTATCAATCACCTCCACCACGGCATCGCCAAAGCTGCTGCTGGCGCTATTGATAACGGTATCAGTGCGATACCGGTTCTGAAGATGAGGCACAAGTGGACTGCGGGCCTGCTTTGGGAGTCGGGTAATCATGGCCTCCACCAGGCGCGACAGCCGGTAACGCCCGCGGACAGAGACTGGCAGAATATCTATTTCTGCTATCTGCAACTGACGTGCCACAGCCTGCTGTTTCTGCGCAATACGCTCCGCCTGTAACGCCGAGGGCTGAGCCGACAACCAGCGCCACTGCTCGGCGGGTTCGGTTTTGTCCACTTGGTTGAGTATCCACAGCACTGGCGGCAGCGGTCCACTGAACTGCGCGAAGACGTCACAATAAAACTGCTCTTCCACCGCAAATGCGCGGTCATCGGCCTTGAGCACCCACAGCACCATATCGAGCTGTGGCATGAGGTCACGATACAGCTCACGGTATTCACCGTCGCGGGAAACAGACTCGCCCACGCCGGGCAAGTCGACCAGCGTCAGATAATGGCTGCCGAAGCGCAGCCGGACCCGTTGTGGCTGGCGCGTGCAGGCTTCCACTGCGTTCACGGCGCAGACTTCGCTACGGAACAGTGCATTGCATAGTGAGGATTTGCCGACACCTGTTTTCCCCATTATGCCAATCACGGGTTCATACGTGACCAGCCGGTTAAGTTCCTGCAACAGATGCTGGCGCAGCGCGTATGGGTAACGCCGCAGATGGCGACGAATAAGGGCATAGCCCGAGGAATGTTTCATGCTTGCCTCTGTATGAAAAAAACCATCCAGGGGGACGGCCTGTTGGAGTAAAACGGGAGGGAATTCATGAAGGTGATATATAACTAAAAAAAATTAAGAAGAAAGCCACAGCGGCCGGTTAAACTACCACTGGATGAGGACTAATGGATTAAGTATGCGGGTCTGCTTTGTGCCTGAAACGGACGTTGCAAACTCTACTCCTGCAGCTGCCAATCATGATTCCAGAAAATTTTTATCACTGTTTTGCTCTTAAAAAGACAACTTTAAGCAGATTTCTTGATAACATATGTAGTGTAGACCGTGCATGGTTAAGTCAATTTTGTAGCTTACTTAAAGGGTTAAACATGATAATTTGCTTCATTGACATGGAAGGAACCATTCTAGAGAAAAATATTTCGCTTGATAATGGAAAGGTTGCACCCAGTGCATGGACGGCTTTAGCAAAGGAAATCAGCGAGGACTGTTATCAAGAAGAAGAACTGTCTAAAGATCGTTGGCTGCAGAATAAGTACGGTAGTTATACTGAATGGATGAAAGACACCGTTAGGATTCATATTAAACATGGTATGAGAAAAGATCATCTTATCAAAGTTATAGATGCATCAAAATTTCATGATGGTGCAGATGAACTTTTTGAATTTCTTAGAAAAGAAAATATTATTACTG
Source organism: Citrobacter sp. Cc139 (assembly GCF_030334645.1). Lineage (NCBI taxonomy): Bacteria > Pseudomonadati > Pseudomonadota > Gammaproteobacteria > Enterobacterales > Enterobacteriaceae > Citrobacter > Citrobacter sp. Cc139. The sequence goes on along the minus strand of NZ_JAOWDM010000076.1, from coordinate 9,710 downwards.
CTCTTATATCTGGAGGCTTCAAGCATTTAGCAGATTTAGCTCAAGTGAAATTATATATTGATCATGCCTATAGTGCTTGCGAATACTTCTTCGATAAGGATGATAAAGTAAAGCATTTCAATCTACTCCCTACAGATGAAGTTGGGAAACTTGTTTTTATGAAGCACTTAGCTGAAGAGTATGCTGTGAGTTTGCGTGATTGTATCTTTATTGGCGATGGAAAAAATGATGTTCATTTGGCAAGAGAGGTTGGTACATCTATTGCTTTCAATGCACAACAAGAGCTTGTTGATGTATCAACCTTTTCTGTAAAACAAATAAAACCAGACCTATCTGCCCTTATTCCTATTATCAGGCTTAAGCTCTAAGGTTCGTATCTGTTCTTTTAGTTTTTCGACATCACTTTCAAGACCTTCAATTTTATACTCATTTTTTTTCTGTGTAATCAGGCCATCTTTGAAATCATATTGCCAAGCAAATATCCAATCTTTTACCATGGGTAAGAAAGTAAAAAACAAACCAAGTAGGGCAATTGTAAAGCCTACTTTAACCATAGAAAATTCTGAAACCTTACTATATATCTCGTCTTGAATCTGTTGTTTTAAAACCTTTGGTTCTAAAAATGTTTTAGGGAAATTCTTTAAATCATTTAATTTATTATTTTTATAATCATTATAATCCTGATCGCTATAATTACCTACGGCTTGCAGAACCTGAGAACTAGGCAGTGCTGAATCTAATTTATGAAAAACAACTCTGAAAAACTCTTTTTGTTCTTTTGTTCTTCCTGAAGGAATAACTGCATCTACGTTCGAAAAATTTATTACCACTGTTGATATAGGCCCTACATAGTTCGCATCTATAATACCAGTATTTAAAGCTAAAAGTCCTTTTTGACTTAACCTGTTTTTTAAGAAAACATATGCAACATGATCGGGTGGAACATGGATTATCTCATCGGAAATAATCACTAATGACTCTTGAGGTTTAAGTTTTGCACCTACCCCCTGAACAATATTTTCATTATTGTCTTTTTTAAGAATCTCTCCAATAGTAAGATCAACACTTGAAGCCTTACTATAATCCGCAGGATTTAATAAATTTCCTCTATTATCCCTAACGTAACCTAAGCGAATTGCTACTGTTGAATCTAGCTGCATTTATCCCCCTTGCAATACAGAATGAACTTTATGTGATGTAAAAATCATCACCTTCAACCATAATTTTTTTCAAGCTAAATTACAAGGAGATTTGAATGTCTATTTTAAAATAGCGAATTTGGAAAACCTCAGTATATTTAGCATATTGCAGTAACTCTTTATGTGGCCACACTGGAACACTGGAACACTGGAACACTGGAACACTGGAACACTGGAACACTGGAACACTGGAACACTGGAACACTGGAACACTGGAACACTGGAACACTGGAACACTGGAACACTGGAACACAATACTACGCCAACACAACACCTCGCTCATAGCAGGCAGACAACACTAGGTACCTGTCCATTTTTTGTCAGAAACGGAACTAGATCAAACAAGATAATTTCTCATTAAAGACGCCATCTCATCATTAGAAAGCTCACGGCAATAATCGATCATTTTATTATATAAACCCCTTGCATAAATTGCTATTTCAGATAGTGGTCTATTCTCATCTTTAAAAATACGATGGAAATATTCAAGCCGAGTATATGCATCCGGATGAGCACCTTTAATCGATGCAATATTTATAACCCCTCCAAATCTAGAACGAATGTTCTCCTCCATTTGTTCAATAAAGTTCATATGTTCAAAAAGAAGTTCGACCGCTTCAATTGCATCCGCATAAACAATGACAGAATTTTTATTTCGTGGTTCGTCATCCCTCTCAGTCATAACCGCCGAAGCCATAAGTGCATTTGCTAATGTATCTGCCTCATACTCAAATTTCGTAATTTTGTTCTGACGTTCAACATAATCCTTTATCAAACTGGCTCGTTCTGGATGTTCAAGAATATGGTGAGCGATTTCGTGTAGGACAATGAAATCAAGTTGGTAATCAGTTAGTGTTTTTACTTTCCAGCCTGATTGTCCAAAAAGAAATTGTGGGAAGAAATACCTAGGACTACATGATGTTAAAAAATATAAAACCACTGGAACTATCTCAGGTAATGCACGTTTTTCTCTGTTCCCTAGACTATAAACCTCAGTTGACTGGAAGTGATAAATAAATCGATTAAGCTCATGAAGAATCCCATTGAGCCCGAAATTGGCGGTAACATATTTTTTTCCGTTAATTGAACAGCTTGTTGCATTAAGACCTCTTCTGTGTATAGGGAAGAAAAATATCTTGTCAAGCTGTGCATTGTTTATCAAATTGTTTGGTATATGGCTCATAATTCTTAGTTGACTGAGCCGCAGCCAATAAGGCATTTTGTATCTATTGCTTCCGAAACTTGATGCTAAAAAATCAGCTTTTCTGTAGATAAGGTTATTGAAAGTGCTGTTGTGATAACTAATTGCCCTTATATCATCATTAGATTCAGGAACCTTCCAGCCAAGCGAAAATGTACATCTAAGCTCAAGGAAAAACATGTCTACAACTGAGTCTGTCTCACCTGACAACCTTTTTTCCATCAAATCCACCTGGATGTGTGTTAACTCTGGCAATTGACGATAGTCAAGTGTGCATAAACTTTCTAAATCTAAAATAGTTGATTCCATAAAAAGGGGGGATTCACCTCCCTGAATTGTTAATGCAGCAGCGCTAGCTACTATATCGTCGATTTCGTCTTTACTTATAACAAAACTAATAAGATCCCAGTCAGTACTTATCTTGTTAAGGCTTATGGTGTTAAAATCTACGGCCGAACACTCATTCATCTACCTTTTCCTCAATCAATTTTGAATAATAAGTTTTCTTTCAGAGAGTCGTGACTAATAGTTGTTCGTTCAATATAAAACAATATCACCTTCGTTGAAATACACACATATCTTCTTTTATTATTCCTTGATTAAGGTTAGCGTTGCATCGACTCGTTGAACTCCCCTAGATCATGACTGGAATGATTCTCATATGCTCAAAAAACCCACAAATAGCATCCACAAGTGGCTACAACCTCCGATGAAACGCCTCCCATCTTGGCTCAAGATAGACTATGTTGATCGGCTTCTTAGTCGCCAGTAATTTCTTCCCTTCAAGCTCACTCAGGTCTTCATCCTCCTTAAGGACCTCAGGAGAAAAATGAATACGTAACGTTTCAGGATCAACCGCACACATGCCAGCATCAAAAAGCCGGTGGATATCAGCACGAAGCCACAAACCATTGCTCCAGTGGTCAAAACCAGCGTTGCAGTGCTCAATGAGGTGGGCTGCTTCTCCCCTACATTTGGTGCTTACGCCGGTAACAACACATCTGTTCAGACAGTTTTGACGAACAGCATTGCTAAACTTCATCTGATCTGGCCGGGATGCTGAGCCATAGTAGCGATTCCCATAACGTTTGGCTGATACGGTCTCATCCAGAACGTCACTGAGGGAAGAAAAGTGTTCAGCCCGTAGCACCTTCAGACGTACCTCCCAACGAATGCCATCTCTTGCATGTGGGGTTGTAACGCGAGGGTCATCATCGGGCCATATTGCAATACCCTTTCGCTTCACTGCGAGCCTAAACTGCCGGGCATCTGCATTGGTCCCCGTACCTTTTATCTGCATAAATTGATGTACACTATTAAATTCCTCATAGGCTTCTGATCCATCCACAGGCCGAACCAGAACTTTGTCCTTAATATCGCGTGGCAATTTATCCATCATGTTTTTATCTATCGCCATAATGAGATACCTGGTGGTTTGTAGAGTTTGCAACTATGTACCGCATTTTCCTGCGAAACCATAGCCACTGGTTCATTTTCTGAGGTCGCTCAGCTAACTCACAAAGGATTGTTACGGCTTCTCCTCTTTTAAAATCCCGTAGACATGCTCCTCAAAGTTTGAAGGCAGAACATCATTAAATTCGTCGAACGGGTAAGGCAACTCGGGAGAGCCCTCTTGATCATAGAGATCATTTCCGGGTGTAGCTGAAGTTTCATTGATAGGTAATGCTGTTTTGGATTTCTTCTTCAGGTCTTCTTTTTTGGCTTTTCTGCGTTTCTTCTCGGCTGCGTTGATGTAGGTAAAATCGTCAGAACATGTCAGGGTTCGTGCACCAGGAATAACATTGTAGATTTGAGCCTGAAGGCGAAAGAAAGCCAGATAACCTTTACTGTTGTTTTCGAATTTGCTTTCTTCTGATAAAACCAACGAGATCGGGTCTGAAAATTGGCCAACATCGATTAATCGGTCTGGCCTGCGGATAAATAGACCACTGTCTTCTGGAACATATGGCCGGGATGCATCCTTAAAGCAATAGTACCCAGCCTGCTCACCAGATCTGTTTTCTTTCTTACCCGATTGCACCCATTTCCTGTAAATGTCTAATGAGACTAAGCTGTCGACCCGACTGTCTGGATGCTTTTTGAAAAAGAAATTCACCAGATAAAAAGGCTCAAATCTCGCACTTATCAGTATCACTCGCGAGTAACCACAGGAGGCTTTATAAAGCGGATCCGCAATTATCCTTTTCCTCATCAAGGTAAAGCGTCGTTCAAGTTCAGCGAGTTGTAGTCTGAAACGAGAGTCATCTTTTTTAATCCGTATGTTCTGCATCTTCTCCCCTTTATCAAGAGGTAAATAAAAACACAGAGTTAACATTTCAATCTGACGATGCTTTCTTACAACCTTTCGAAAGTTCTCGCTGAGATAAGATAATGCCTTCTCTTTATCAGAGATCGCTTTTACAAGCGTATCTTTCCACTTTTTCTCTAACTGTTCGCTGTGGATTAGCTGAGAATCACGAAACTTCGTCTTCGGTCTTCTAAACTCTTGCCCATCGCTGGTCGCCTGGTTCAGATAAAGTTTGTCCAGCATATCGAACATCCTGAAGCTAGCTTTGGACTTTTCATCCTTATCTGGCCTTTCATCCTCCTCCAGGCGCTCGAACCCAACAAAGAAATATTGATGGCTGATTTCCCCCCACCTTTGGTTAGGACTCTCATAGGCCAGGTCTTCCCGGCGTAAGTCAAACACTCTAAAGTCATCCTTCAGGCATGCCATCCCTCGCTCCTCCCAACTCGCTGCGACATCGAAATTGTCACTCGTCCGATCACACAATTCACATAATTCACATAATTCACATAATTCACATAATTCACATAATTCACATAATTCAACTGTACGAATTTTGACGTTTATCATGGCTGTTTTTTAGTATTAAACGACTCGATTTTAATACAATAGATCGCCGTTTTTTATGATGTATATCGTCGTTTTTTAATTATTTAACTCACTTGCAGATGCCGTTTACACTGGGTTTATTGCCAAAAATGCTTTGCAAACAGCCTGCTCTGTCTCTTTCTGGCCTATTTGTTATGGCAATATAGCGGAACGTGGCTTAGATACGGCTCCTTTATGCCGCTGAGTTAGGTCCTGGGGGAGAGCCTTTAGATGGTAAGATTTTTAAAAATCATCTGGTCAAGGGGCGAAGGTTCCAACAAGGTTAATGCCATGAGATGAGCAAATGCTCCTGCCTTGAAGTACATGAATCTCGAGGCCGAAATCATTTAGTTAAGGAATAAAATGATATTTTATAGAGAAGCACTTTCGTAACCCTCCACACCCAGGAGCGATGCCCGAGCACGGCAATCTGCAGGGTACCGCGATATTTACCGCTCTCCTGCACCCATTTCAAAACTGATGCCAATGTCCATTCCCATGACGATTACACTCACATGGAGAACAAGACATGAGCTACCACGACACGACCGATATCAATCTCAGCTACGTTCAGCACACAGCCCTGAACCGAAAACTACGACGACATCAGGACCAGTTATTCGAACGCTATTCCAAGCTACTGATGCTACGGGTGGACTTCTCGTACCTCCAGGACAGTGATTCTCATGGGCAGGGAGATATTCATTCAACAGTATCGGATATCACGTTACTGATTCAACGCAGTGGGGATATCAACGGGCTGGTAGGTTACGCATGGGTACTGGAACAAACCGAACAGCATGGTTATCACATCCACGCCGCGTTTTACCTCAACGGTCAAAAGCATCGCCAGGTCTGGACTGTCTTTGAAGCACTCAGGGAAACCTGGAAGTATGTGACATGGGGAGAAGGACACACACACCGCTGTGAGCCTAAAGAGCATTATCGCGTGCGAGGAGAATGGGTGACCTCTTATAACGATGCCAGAGGACGCAGAGGTATGCAGTATATCCTCAGCTACCTCAGTAAGCAGGCACAGAAAAGCCTTGGGGTTATCTGCCAGTTGAGTGACATTCCTGCACCACGGACAGCAGGCAGGCGGCGAAAAGCCAGTTAAAAATTACGCCGATGCCACATCGTTTGAAGGAGTCTGCGTTCACCTTACCTGGCTCCTTCTCCCATTCACTTAAGGAGAAAAACGATGACCACACCTGCCAGCCTTCTTAACGATAAGTTCGTCGATATGGCCTTCATTACACAACTCACTGGCTTAACCGATAAATGGTTCTACAAACTGATTTCATTGGGTGAATTCCCAAAGCCAATTAAGCTGGGCAGAAGCTCCCGCTGGCTTGAAAGCGAAGTGGAAGCCTGGCTACAGCAACGCATAGCACAGTCCCGTCAGTAATCTATCGAACGCAATAAAATTCCCCACCTGATTTAAACTCCACCAGTCGTATGGCCTCCGCTGCTGCCCTTCCCGGGACGGCTTAGCCCTGAGCGTCACCCGGCAAAGGACCAATACTATGTACGCAAAATCTTTTATCGCCACTGATGGTAATCAGCGCCTCACGGGCGCGGTCACTGCACAGCTTAACCCTTACAACCGCTACTCCTGCCACCTTTGTGGCAGCGCTCTGATATTCCACCCGGAATGGGGTAATAACCGTCCGTGGTTTGAACACACATGGGAAGACCTGACCGAGAACGGACGTCACCACTGCCCGTATGTGAACCCGGAGCCGAAAGAAGCGCGGCGGATACGCATGCTGCGTCGCTATGTGCCGGATGTCTTACCGCTTGTGCGCAAGGCCGAATGGCACTGTTCTGGCTGCGACTGCGATTATCACGGTGAGCGCTATTGTCTGACCTGCCGTACCGGTGACCACAGTACCGAACGTTACGCAGAATGAGCCTGCGTTATCTGCCACTTGCTATCAGGATCCCATGACAGGATTTACACCATGCAATTTAGAACCATTCGTACCGCCCTTGACCACGAGGGCGAAGTCACTTACATCCGGGACCTGACTCCGCGTTCAAGGGGGCTCTGGTTCTGCCGTTCCTGCAACAATCCCCTGCATCTGCACTGGACGCATGACAACGGCGGTTATTTCGAACATGACCTGGAAGACGCTGACGAACGCCGGTTAAGGCATTGTGCGTACCGGATCATAGCCCGGGATAAACCGGTATCCGCTTTTGACCAGGCCGTGAATGCACTGATGGAACGTGATGATGTGTCCGTAACAGCACCTTCAGACAGAGAATACTTCTGCGTACTCTGCCAGCGTGAATATTATGGTATCCGCTGCTGCCCAGCGTGTGGGCAGCATATCTACAGCACGGAAATGAAAGACCTAGATACCCTGACGATACCGGTTAAATTTGCAAAATAAGGGGGGGTCTCGCCGTTGGTTATGCAGAGAGAAAGCCTGACATACGGGCATTCCTACAACAGGCGATGGCGCATTATCTAAGACTGGCAGAACTCAGCTTTACAGTACTGTAAACGCACAGTGTCGCATAACCACGCCTCTTATCGATCGGCACCAACGATCAATATCTGAAAACTGATCTATCAAAACGATTATCTTTCATGCGCCCAGCCTGGCTATTATTGTCTTACCTTACTCGCAGAAAAGCCTTTTATTACGGTTAGTTATCTAGCTGAGGCTTGCTACGTCCTTTTTCTATGTACCCAAAATCACGAGGTTACTAAGGCGCGGAAAGATGAAGAGATGTGCACGTTGCAACAAAAAAAGAAGCGTCCTTGAGCGGTGGCTCTCCCTCGATAAAGAATTCTGCGACGAGTGCTTATTTGATATCGACCAGGAAATCAGGGAAAGACGAATTATCCCGATCGGGCGTCAGAACGACAATAACGAAAGGAAGTCGTAATTCAGCATGAAAAATAAAATCGACGTTAGCATCATTATCCCTGCTTACAACGCCGCTGCGACCATTGGTTGTCTGGTCAATAAAATCCTCAGCGAACCCCACGTAGCGATTGAACTTATCGTTGTCGACGACGGTTCTACCGATGGTACCGGCAACATTATCCGCCAAATCCACGATGACCGGCTCACCCTCATTGAGCGGGCCAATCAAGGTGTCTATGCTGCCCGAAATGCTGCTCTAGCCTTGCACCAAGGAGAATGGGTTTGTAGTGGTCAACTAAAACTGGCCACGGCTTTAGAGTTTTTCCAGTATCGGTTTTCCGATTCGTTTGGAGGTAATCCACCGTTATAGTCATGCGGCCTTAGCGAGCTGTAATACCCGACGATATAGTTTGTGATCGCATGAGCTGCTTCGCTAAAGTTTATATAGCCTGTCACTGGCACCCACTCGTTTTTCAGACTTCTGAAGAAGCGTTCCATCGGGCTGTTATCCCAGCAGTTTCCGCGTCGGCTCATACTTTGCCTGATCCGGTAACGCCACAGTAACTGCCGGAACTGCCTGCTTGTGTAGTGGCTACCCTGGTCACTGTGGAACATCACTCCCGCTGGTTTACCTCGGGTTTCCCACGCCATTTCCAGCGCTTTGATGGTTAGCTTGCTGTCCGGTGAGAATGACATTGCCCAGCCTACCGGTTTCCTGGCGAACAAATCGAGAACGACGGCGAGGTAAGCCCAGCGCCTGCCTGTCCAGATATACGTCACATCGCCGCACCATACCTGATTAGGCTCTGTCACTGCGAACTGTCGCTCAAGGTGATTTGGGATAGCGATGTGTTCATGACCACCCCGTTTATACCGGTGGGTGGGTTGCTGACAACTCACCAGTCCCAGTTCTTTCATGAGCCTGCCGGCAAGCCAGCGTCCCATTCTGAAGCCTCTCAGGGTTGCCATAATGGCGATACTTCTCGCGCCAGCAGAGCCATGGCTAATGTTATGCAGCTCCAGAACCTGACTACGTAATACAGCCCGCTTGCCGTCTGGCTTTTCGGGGCTTTTCACCCAGTATTTGTAGCTGCTGCGATGAACCCCGAACACGTGGCAGAGTGTGACCACAGGATACTGCGCTCTGAGTTTCTCGATTAACGAGAACTGTTCAGGGAGTCTGACATCAAGAGCGCGGTAGCCTTTTTTAATATGTCGTTTTCCATTTCGATGCGTTGTAGCTTTTTCTTTAGCTCACGTATTTCAATCTGTTCTGGGGTTATAGGAGAGGCTTTAGGTATTTTGCCCTGTCGTTCATCCCGTAACTGCTTTACCCATCGCGTCATGGTAGAAAGCCCCACGTCCATAGCACTGGCCGCAGCTGCAACTGTGTAGTTCTGATCAAGGACCAGTTGAGCGGATTCGCGTTTAAACTCTGCGCTGAAATTTCTTTTTTTCATTGGGACACCTGTATTGTTCTGAGATGAGCATATCACCTCTGTTCAGGTGGCCAAATTCAGTAAACCACTACA